>NZ_LZTC01000098.1:0-169817 GCF_001665905.1 Gordonia sp. 852002-50395_SCH5434458 | reverse complement strand
TATGCGATCGTCGGCAGCGTCAGATGTGTATAAGAGACAGGGCATGGGTGGGCTCGTCGGCGCCGACTTCGGTGGCGGACTCCTCGACTTCGAACTCGCGACCAACATCTACGACTTCGCCCACTGCAGTTCGCGATGCGACAGTTGCAGGTTCTCGTAGAACCGGTACGAGCGAACCAGATTCTGCCGATTGGCGCTCACACCTGCCCGCGGGTTCCACGACGCGAGATCGATCCCCGCGGCCTTCGTGGTGTCGGCGAGCCAGTACTGGAAGAGCAGCGCGCGATACGACGACGGCGCGATCGAGCGACTGCGCGCCTCGTCGAGCAGCGAGCGGAGCACAGTCGGATCGGTGGGCAACGCGGGGTTCACACCACCGGGCCCGTTCGACGCGTCCCGGTTGACGAGCGGCAGGTTCAGAACTCTGTCGAGTCGATCACTCGCCGACGCCTGCGGCGTCGCCGCGACCACTCCGACGAATCCGAGCGTGACAACCACTGCTGCGAGCAGAGATGTCCCCAAGAATCTGCGCATTGTTCCCCTCCACGTCATCCCCTACTTACTTGCAAGTAAGAAGAGTCTGAGACGCGAGGTTAATGCCGTCTCATTCGAGAACGCAAATCTGCTGCGCTCAGGTTGATCTTTCGCCTGCGGGACACGGTTGCTCAGCGAAACCCGAGAACCTCGTCGCCCCATGCTTCACGCAGCGGTCCGTCGAGATCGTCGACGACGCTGTCGTGAGCGTCGATGACCAGCGTCGCGCGACGGTCGGTGGCGAACGTCGGCCACGAGGGCGCTGCCGAGTCGAGACGGGAGTTCGGGTCGCCGTCGCGGATGAACGAACCCCACCGAGCCTGCATGTCCGCGGCGATCCGCTCACCGATCCGTCTGCCGCCGAGCCAGAACTGGAAGCCGGCCTTGCCGCTCGGAAAGTAGCCGAACAGATACGGCACCTCGGTGGCGTGCGACGCACGAATCCCGATGGCCCGCAACAGCCTTGTCGACCAGTCGAACCGATAGAGATGCACCGGAGCGACTCCCGCGTGCCCCTCCGCGGCCCACACCGTCGGCATCCGGAACGCCATGTCGCGCGCGACGTCGAGGCCCATGGACTTCGCCTTCGTGCCCGGATAGGCTGCCGCGACGCGCTCGGCCGTGGGGATCGAGACCTCCGGATACTCCGACGCGATCGCGGTGAACATCTGCACGATCGCGGGCTCACTGATGGGCAGCAATGGCGATTTCATGAACTTGAAGAGCGCGGCCTCGTCGCGATTGGTGCCGATGAGAAGTGGAATCGGCAGCGACTCGCCTTCTCGGTAGACGTCGATCGGATGTCGCGGCACCAGATCGCCGTCGACCACCGGCGAGAAGGGGATGGTGCCCGGATGTGCGGCAGGCACCCCGGTGAATGCCTTCATCGTGGCGGCGACCAACTTGTCGGTGTCCAACTCAGCAAAGCTCTCGATGTCGCCGCACGTTCCTCCGACGGCGGCGGTCAACCGCTCGACGACGAACCGTGCGCGTGCGCGGTCATACACCGACGTCACCGGCGAGCTCTGCGCGACGGCGCGGTGAAAGAGTCCCCGAGCGAGCGGCATCGTCAGCAGCGTCGTCACCATTCCGCCGCCCGCGGACTCGCCCGCGACCGTGACATTGTCCGGATCGCCGCCGAACGCGTCGATGGTGTCGGCCACCCAGCGCAGCGCGGTGAGGACATCGCTGAGGCCCGCGTTGGATTCGTATCGTCCACCGGCGGAGGCAGTGGGATCGGCAGCACCAGCCGTACCGGGTTCCGGAGCGCCGAGATCGGCAAAGCCGAGAGCACCGAGACGGTAGTTCAGCGTCACCACCACGATGTTCTGCGTCGACGCGAGATTCGCGCCGTCGTAGATGGGCTGTGTGCCCGCGCCGAAAACGTATGCGCCACCGTGAATCCACACCATGACCGGCAGTCGACGACCATCGCCTGCCGCTCCCTGCGGCGCCCAGACATTGAGGAACAGGCAGTCCTCGCTCTTGACCGCGTCGGGTGACAAGGGGACGCCCGGGTTCACTTGCTGGGGCGCCACAGACCCGAATGTCGTCGCGTCGACGGTTCCCGACGTCGGCTCGAGCGGTCGCGCGCGGCGCCACCGTAGATCGCCCGTCGGCGGTGTTGCGTATCGGATGCCACGCCAGACATCGACGTTGCCGGTCGTCTGACCCCGGTAGACCGTCTGGCCGGCCACTGCGTCGGCTGCACTGTTCACGCCGCAATGATAGGGAGCCATTGGCGGTTCGGCCTGCTGGTTTGTGCCAAAGGATCATCCGACCCCACACTTACGCGGGACATCGGATACGGGGCCCGGTGTGGGGAATCAGGCGTCGCGAGACACAACCGGGACGGGTGGAGCCCCCTGTCGGGATTGAACCGACGACCGCTCGCTTACAAGGCGAGTGCTCTACCACTGAGCTAAGGAGGCATGCGTGCGTGAGTATATCGGGCGCGCTGTCCGCCGCCTCACCGGGACGAGGCAGGCGACGATCGACACGATCGAACCGGGCAGCATCATGGTGGCACCGCGCCGCCCGATCGACCGGTTCGACGTCGGCGCGATCACCGAGGTGCTCGACCTCGCGACCAAGATCGGTGCCGTGCTCCTCGACTCGGGAACCGGCGCGATAGACACCTCTTCGCAGATCCGGTTCGTCGCGAGCATCTACGGCGTCGAGGATGTCGACGTCGACGTCACGTACAACACGATCGTCGTCGTCGCCCGACGTGGTGCGACCCTTCCCCCGATCACAACGATGCAGACGGTGCACTACCGCTCGCTCGACTTCACGCGTCTCGCAGCCGTCGACCGGCTGGTCCGTCGCATTCGCGACTCGGCGATCACACCGTCGACGGCACACCGGATCGTCGACCAGATCATCGCGGCCAAACACCCCTACCCGTACTGGGTCTCGACCTTCGCGTGGGGCCTCATGGCGTCGGGCATCTCGGTGCTCCTCGGCGGTGACGTGGTCGTGGCGGTCCTCGCTTGGCTCACCACCGTCGTCACGGTCACGTTCAACCGCCGACTCAACAGGATCGGCACACCGATCTTCTTCCAGCAGGTCGCAGGCGGTTTCATCGCCGTCGTACCCGCCGCGCTCGTGTACGAACTCGGCGAGAAGACCGGGTGGCAAAGCCTGTCGATCACCCCGTCACAGGTCATCGCCGCGGGGATCGTCGTGCTGCTGAGTGGACTCTCGCTGGTCGGCTCGGTGCAGGACGCCATCACCGGCGCGCCGATCACCGGCGTCGCGCGCTTCTTCGAACTGCTGCTCATGACCGGCGGCATCATCGCGGGAGTCGGTATCGGATTGCGCCTGATGAGTTCGGTCGGCATCTACCTGCCGACGATCACGTCGTCGACAGAGTTCGCACCTGTCGACGTCCCCATCCGCGTCGTGTCAGGCGCAATCGCGGCCTTCGCGTTCGCGCTCGCCAGTTATGCGGAGCGTCGTGCGCTGCCCATCGCGTTCCTGGGCGGTCTCATCGGCGCAGGCGTCGCGGCAGCGGCGTCGTTCCTACCGGTCGGCGACGTCATCGCCGCGGGACTCGCCGCCACCTGCGTCGGCCTCGTCGGCGGTCTGCTGGCCCGCCGCGCGCTGGTTCCGCCGCTGGTCGTCGCGATCGCGGGCATCACTCCCCTGCTTCCCGGTCTCGCCGTCTACCGCGCGCTCTACGGCGTGCTCAACGACCAGACGCTCACCGGACTCACCTGGATGGCCGCGGCGCTCGGCGTCGGCTGCGCACTGGCCGCGGGCGTCACGCTCGGCGAGTTCGTCGCACGCACGCTGCGACGCCCCCGCCTGCCCGTCGCACCCGACTGGGCGCGCCGCCGTCGCGAAGCACGCGCCGCACGACGACGCTGGTGAGGTGTCGGGCCCGACGAGGTCTTGAAGTACAGCCCATCGCCAGCGGGTAAGATCGGGTGTTGCGCACAGCACAACCTCGCGCAACAGCAAGCCGAGAGGACGAGATGCCCCCCAAGACCACTGACATCGCCGACGAAGAGCTGGAGCCGGTGGCCGACGAGACCGCCAACTCCGCACGCCGCGTTGTCGCCGCCTACGCCACCGACGCCGACGAGTGCCGGATGCTGCTGTCCATGTTGGGGATCGCTCCGGGCGAGAACGCCTGAGTCGTGAACCCGGGATCCGAAGAGGTATCCGAGCGTTCCGACACCGACGCACCCGCAACGTCGGGCGTGCACAACACGGAGGCCACCTTCGGCGCACGCCTCCCCGAACCCGGCGATTCCCGCTTGGGTCCGGCCGGTTCATCCGACGACCCGGGTTCTGAGTTCGTCGTCGTCGCCAATCGACTGCCCGTAGACAAGGTGGTCGACGCCGACGGCAACGTCACCTGGAAGCGCAGTCCCGGCGGCCTGGTCACGGCGCTCGAGCCGATCCTGCGCAAGCACAAGGGCGCATGGGTCGGATGGTCGGGAGCTGCCGAATCCGACACCGAGGAAGCCGAGGTCGACGGCATCAGCATCCGCTCGGTCCCGCTCTCGGCCGAGGAGATCGCCGAATACTACGAGGGCTTCTCCAACGCCACACTCTGGCCGCTCTACCACGACGTGATCGTCAAGCCCGAGTACCACCGCGAGTGGTGGAACGCCTACGTCGAGATCAATCGCCGATTCGCGGAGGCGACGTCGAAGGCTGCGGCGCACGGGGCAATCGTGTGGGTGCAGGACTATCAGCTTCAGCTCGTCCCGAAGATGCTGCGCATGCTGCGCCCCGATCTGCGCATCGGCTTCTTCCTCCACATCCCGTTCCCGCCGGTGGAACTGTTCATGCAGTTGCCGTGGCGCACCGAGATCATCGAAGGCCTCCTCGGGGCCGACCTCATCGGGTTCCATCTGCCGGGCGGCGCACAGAACTTCCTCTACCTGGCCCGACGCCTCGCCGGCCAGGCCACGAGCAAGGGCACTGTCGGCGTCCGGTCGCGCTTCGGCGTGGTGCAGGTCGGTTTCCGGACCGTTCGCGTCGGCGCTTTCCCGATCTCGATCGACTCCGGAGAACTCGACACCCAGTCGAAGTCCAAGGACATCCGATCTCGCGCCCGCGACATCCGCAAGGAACTCGGCAATCCCAAGACCATCCTGCTCGGCGTCGACCGACTCGACTACACCAAGGGCATCGATGTCCGGCTGCGCGCGCTGTCGGAACTGCTCGACGAGGGTCGTATCGATCCACACGACACCGTCATGATTCAGCTCGCGACCCCGAGCCGCGAACGCGTCGAGAGCTACGTCCGCATGCGGGCAGGAATCGAGCAGCTCGTCGGAAACATCAACGGACAGTACGGCGAAGTGGGCCATCCGGTGGTGGAGTACCTCAATCGGTCGGTGCCCCGCAACGACCTACTCGCCTACTACGTGGTGGCAGACGTCATGCTCGTCACGCCGTTGCGCGACGGGATGAACCTCGTCGCCAAGGAGTACGTCGCATGCCGCAGCGACCTGGGTGGTGCGCTGGTACTGAGTGAATTCACCGGTGCCGCAGCGGAATTGCGCACCGCATATCAGGCGAACCCGTACGACCTCGACGGGGTGAAGGACGCGATCGTCGCAGCCGTCGAGCAGACACAGGCCGAAGGCAAGCGTCGCATGCGGGCACTACGCAGGCAAGTACTCACCCACGACGTCGAGAAATGGGCGAAGAGCTTCCTCGACACCCTCACGTCGACAACGGAGACCACGTCGTCGGCCAATCGCGGAGTCCAGCTCGTCTCCAGCGGCAGCACAGACGACACCGACCGCGGGGACGAGAATTCGTGAGCGACACGGGAATTCCCGACGACCTGCGTGACGCCGTCGCACACACGGTCACCGTGTCTCGACTCTTGGTGTCGAGCGACTACGACGGCTGCATCGCGCCCATCGTGTCGCGTCCGCAAGACGCCAAGCCCAACACCGCGTCGATCTCGGCGATCCGCGCCGCGGGTGCGCTACGCGACACCGAGGCCGCGGTCATCTCTGGCCGATCGCTTCACGACCTACGCGCACTGTCGGGTCTCGACGACGACTCGGTCACCCTGGTCGGCAGCCACGGCACCGAGTTCACCACCGGGTTCGGCGAGCAGGTCACCGACGACGAGCGAGCCCTCCTCGATCGAATCGTCAAGGCGTTCAATGAAATCGCCGACACCCATCCGGGCACGACGGTCGAGGTGAAGCCGATCAGCGCCGCGCTGCATGTGCGCAACGCGGAACCCGACGTCGCCGACGACGCCCTCGCGAAGGCGCGGTCCGGGCCCGCGTCGTGGCCGGGGGTTCAGGTCACCGAGGGCAAGATGGTCATCGAGCTCGCGGTCATCGAGACCAGCAAGGGTCACGCGCTCGACATATTGGAGACCCAGTTCGGTTCGGACGCAACGGTCTACATCGGCGACGACGTGACAGACGAGAAGGCGTTCGCGCACCTCACCGGCGAGCACGACATCAGCGTCAAGGTGGGCGACGGCGATACCGGCGCCCGCTACCGGATCGCCGACACCGACGACGTCGCAACACTTCTCGCGCTCGTCGTCGAGTTACGTAAGCAAGCCCTCTAGGCTCGACTTACGCCGGTGCGGCGACCGGGTCGATCAGCGGGTCGTCGTGCGCGGAGCGCTTGTCTGTTTCGCGGATCACCTTGTGGACAAAGCCTAGCTTGCTGACAACCGGTTGCGGGATGACGAACGGGTACAGCGGCCGCGCACCCATCGCCTGATTGACACGGTTGAACATGGTGCCCAACCACTTCCAGTCGTACAGCAGACGTTCGATGGGTTGGTCGGCGTAGGACTCCAGCGGGATGATGTCGCGGTCCATCGCGAAACGCACCTGGTCGTTGTCGAGCCGAACGCCCGATTCCCGTGCGGTGTCGATGGTTCCGGTGATGTGCAGATAGTGGGCGAAGCATTCCGCGAAGTCTTCCCACGGGTGCATCGTCGCGTACTCGGAGATGTAGGACTCGGCCCAGTCGGCAGGCGCGCCGAACTTGTAGTGACGGTCGATGGCGTCGCTGTAGCTCGCACGTTCGTCGCCGAAGAGTTCACGGCACTTCTCGAGGTATAGGTCGGCGCCCTCGCCGTTCTCGACGAGAATGCTCTCGTAGTAGTGGCCCACCTCGTGCCGGAAGTGTCCGAGCATCGTCCGGTACGCCTCGCCCAGATCCACGCGCAGCCGCTCGCGATACGCGTCAAGGGTCTCGGAGAGGTCGATGGTGACGACGCCGTTGGCGTGCCCGATCGTCACCGGCCTGCCGAGCGTCTGGCTCGACAGCAGATCGAAGGCCAGCCCGCCGTCGGTTCGCCAGAAGGGTTCGACCGGCAGCCCGAGATCGACGAGCTGATAGACCAGCATGCGCAGATCCGACAGCGCAGATGGCAGCTTCTCGCGACCGATCGGGTCGTCGGCGTCAGGAATCTTGCGCAGCAACGAATCCGGGAAGCACCGGCCGCGCATCCCCGCGTCCTCCTCGGAGAACTCGGCAGGGGTCATCCAGTTGCAGCCGCTGTCCCAATTGATGCAGCGCACCCAGCGTGCGCCGTCGATGTCGACGCCGTCGTCAGAGGCGACGACCAGTGATCGACTCGGCAGGTGGATGCCGACCGTCGTGCCGCAGTTGGGGCATTGCTGTCCGAGAAAGCCCGACAGCGCATTACAGATGGGACATGTCAGTGCATGCATGGGTTCATCGTATGCTGATGCGCTCTTTTCCACTGTCAATGGGCAGCTCGCCACGGACTGTCGCCATGACCTGGTAGTTGTCCAGCGAGATCGAGCCGTTGTGGTTGTCGAGGAAAGCGGTGTCGGCGGCGTCGCGGCCGGTGGCGATGCGCACGAGGCTCTGTCGCGGCGACAGCTTTGTCGCATCGACCACGACCCACTGCCCCTCGATCAGCGCCTCGGCGACAGCGTGGAAGTCCATCGGGTCGCACCCGGGCGCGTACACGGCGACCAACCGGGCGGGAATGTTCAACGCGCGCAACAGCGCGACGACGAGGTGCGCGTAGTCGCGGCACACACCCGCACCCGCGAGCAGCGTGTCGACGGCGCCGTCGATCGGGTCGCTGGCACCCGGAATGTAGTCGAGGCGGTCTTCGACGAATGCGGTCACCTGATCGAGGAGTTCACCGGCGGGGAGCGAGGCGTCGAACTGTCCGGCGGCAAAACCGAAGAACTTGTCGCACTCGGCATATCGGCTGGGGCGCAGGTACATCGAGCGGTCCGTCGGTGCGACCGCCACCGGATCGGCCGGTGCGGTCACGGACGCGGTGTAGTTGACGGCGACGACACCCGACTCCACGTTCAGCCGATGGATTCGACCGCCGTGCGGATCGATGATCTCCTCCGGGGTGATCTCGTCGCCGTTGACGGCTACGACGAGCTTTTCGTCGAGCTCGATGCCGGGCATTTTCGCCACGGCAATCTGCATCTCGAGTTCGGTCGGTGCGGTCACAGAAATCGACATGGTTGCGGAGACGTCACGCGGCAGCGTCAGGGGGGAGCTCGACATATCGCTCACTGTAAGGGCGAATTGCCCATCACGCGTAATCGAGCGTCACATCTGCGCTCTGGCCCTGCGCACCGCACGCCGTTTGGGCGTCGGGTCGGGATGAACCGCTACGAGAGCGAGGCCACCGGATCTGCGTAGATCACGCTGAGCGCCACCACAATTGCCGCGCCCTCGGGCACCGTGACCCCGAACAGGGACGGCGTGAGTTCCATCGGCCAGTCCGTCTTCGACGCGGCGTCGAACGCCGCCTGCACCGGCGCGAGGCCGTGGGGATGCGCGGCGAAGGCGTCGCCCGCGACGACGACCGAATCCGGATTGAGCGCATCACGGAACGTCGCGACAACCTCGCCGAGAATGCGTGCGCGTTCGTCGACGATCGGTGATGCGTCCGGCGAGATCCCCAATCGCCGCGCCGCCCGCAACGTCGGCTCGCTGCCGATGACGTCGGATAGCGTCGCGGCTCGCCCAGGACACAGCACCGGGGCGTCGACCCTCACATGCGCGATGCTGCCCGCACCCCGTGCGGGGATGTGGACGCGCCCGTTGAGCGTCATGGCCATGCCGGTGGTCTCGCGCGCATAGAAGAACAGGCCGGACGCGGCGTCGACGATCGTCTGCCCGAGCAGCAGTTCGGCGGCCGCCATGGCCTCGACATGTTCGCAGACCGACACCGGCACACCCAGTGCGTCTGCCAGCGCCGGTCCGAGACGTGCGCGGTGCCACCCGAGTATCGGATGATCGACCGTGCCCGACGCCGCGTCGACCGAACCGCCGACGGCCGCCCCACCCCAGAGCAGGCGTCGACCCGAGAAGCGGTCGGCGAGTTCGCGAAGTTGTCCGCAGAGTTCGGCGAGGGCGGTGTCGGCGTCGCCGTGCGGGGTGAGGACCGCATGGCTGTAGAGGGGTCGCCCGCCCAGATCCACGATGGTTAAAAGGGTGCGCCGCGCTCCGATGTGCATGCCGGCAGCGCACAGCGTGTCGCGGTCGAGGGTGAGTGGATTCTTGGGGCGCCCGATGCTGCCGGGGCTGACGAGGTCTGGCCGCTCGGTGACCAAACCCTGACCCGCCAGGGCTGTGACCTGGCGGTTGATGGTTGCCGGGGACAACCCTGTGATGTCGGCCAGTCGGTCACGGGTGATCGGCGCACTGACCCGGATTGCGTGCAGCACGGCTGCAGCAGGCGTCGAGCCTATCTGCAATGTCGCCGGGACGACTCCACGCAACATGCGCTGAATGTAGCAGCGCACCGACGACTGACAGCAGCACCCCGCGCAGCGACGTCGGTCGGACGACTCGGACTCGATAAAGTGAAGCCCATGACCACACCTTCCGACGACCCGACCACGACCTCGCCCGACGTCGAGCCCCTCGCAGCGCACATCGACGGCGCGAAGGTCGCCGTGGTGACCGGAGCCAGCTCAGGTATCGGCGAGGCCATCGCGCGCACGCTCGCAGCGCAGGGCTACCACGTGGTCGTCGGTGCGCGTCGCGTCGACCGCATCACCGAGCTCGCGGCCGAAATCGGCGGCACCGGAAGGCAACTCGACATCACAGACGACGAGTCGGTCGCCCGATTCGTCGACGGTCTCGACCGCGTCGACCTGCTCGTCAACAACGCGGGAGGCGCGAAAGGACTCGACCCGGTCGCGACAGCAGACCTCGACGACTGGCGCTGGATGTGGGAGACCAACGTCCTCGGGACGCTGCGCGTCACCAAAGCCCTGCTGCCCGCGCTGGAGGCGTCGGGCGACGGACTGATCGTCACGATCACCTCAACCGCAGCGCTCGAGGTCTACGACAACGGCGCCGGCTACACCTCGGCGAAGCACGCAGAGGGCGTGCTTCACCGCACGCTGCGTTTCGAGTTGTTGGGCAAGCCGATTCGGCTCACCGAGATCTGCCCGGGGATGGTCGAGACCGACTTCTCGCTGGTACGTTTCGGCGGCGACAAAGACCGCGCCGACGCCGTCTACTCGGGAGTGACCCCGCTGACCGCGGGCGACATCGCCGAGGTCGTCGGATTCGTCGCCTCCCGGCCCGCGCACGTCGACCTCGACCAGATCGTCATCCGGCCACGCGATCAGGCGTCGTCGCGCCGCAACGTGCGTACCGGGTAGGACCGATCAGTCCGTCTCGGCTCAGTTGGGGGCGCCCACGGACGTCGGGGCGCCCTTGGGTGTGGCGGGGGCCGACGCCGTGCGCGGCTCACCCTTGATGGCCGACATCGACTTCCAGGTCGGCCAGTCGAAGATCCAGTCGAAGATGTCGCCGTCGGCCTCCGACAGGTCGATCCGCGTGCCGGTCACCTCGACGGGGTCGCCGTAGATCGCGGTGTTGAAGTACTGCTGCGCATTCTCGAGCGACAGGTTGATACACCCGTTGGTGACATTCGACGCGCCTTGCACGCCAACGGTTTGCGGGTTGGCATGGATGAACTCGCCGTTGTTGGAGATACGTACGGCCCATCGCTCGCGGATGTTGAAGTACCCGGCGGCCGGGTTGCTCATGTAGAAATCTTCGTGCTTCTCGCTGACCACATGGATGCCCGAGCGCGTGACGTTGCGGTCGACGTCGCCCTGACCGTAGCTACACGGCAGCGTCATCAGCGTCGCGCCATCGCGCACGACGACGATCTGGTGACTCGACGCCTCGGCCTTGACGATCTGCGAACGCCCGACCACGTAGTCGCTGGTGACGTCGGCCGCGCCGTAAGCGCCGTCGCCGTGGTCGAGCCCGTAGAGCTTGGCCGACATGTGGATCTTGGTGCCGGGAGCCATGTACTCCTTGGACCGCCAATGCACGCGCGAACCGTTGTCCTCGCCGAGCCATGCCCAGCTTCCCTCTGTGGGCGGCTCGGTGGTGAGCGTGAGCGCCTTCTCGACAGCCTCTTTGTTGTCGACCGTGCCGTCGAACTTCAGGATGAGCGGCGCCGCAATGCCGACTTCCTGACCGTCTGCGATGTTGACGACGACGTTGAGCTGCGTCTTCGGGTCCAGAGTGGTGAATTTGCCTTCTACCGGGCCGCTCATCCGGTCGAATCCGGTCGCACTGCCCTGCCACGTGTAGGTGGTGCCGTAACCGAGCGGCTCTGTGACCATGAATGTCGTGCGGTCGTCGGACATGGTGCCCGCGATGGCCTTGCCCGAGGGGTTGAGGAGCTTCACGTCGGGGTTGAGCACCCCGTCAACGGCCTTGACCTCGACCTTTGCGGTCGGATTCGGCGCAGCCTCATCGGTCAGCGACGGCGTGAACTCGACGCGGACCGTCGGCTTCTTGGGACCGCTCGCCGCCTGGGTGTCGTTCGACTTACCGCACGCCGCGAGCACAACTGCCGCAAGCGTCGCCAAACCGCCGGTGGCGAGCACCGTGCGGCGACTGGGCATTACATTCTCGGACATCGAATACACAATAGCGATCGCATATGTGTTAGTGCCGTCGAAGACCTGTGAGGAACCTTCGACTCACTTCGCTGCTTGGCCCCTTTTCGTCGACCACGCCTGACGCACAGGACCGAGGTGGGCGCGCTCGCCGTCATGGTCGAAGATCGACAAGATCTCGACCGCACCGTCGCGGGCCCGGATCGCATGCGGGATCATGGTTGCGAATTCGGCCGCCTGACCTGCAGGAACCAATATCACGCGGTCGCCGAGCCAGAGCTCGACGGTCCCCGAGAGCACCGTGAACCATTCGCGCCCGGGATGCACCCCGAGGTTCTTGGGGTCGACGGGCGCCCCCGGGACGATCCTCATCTTGGCGACCGACACCCCGCCCGGCGTGTCCGACCCGGAGAGCGGCCACACTGTCACGCCTTCGCTGTCGTGCGGCTGCGGCCGGATCACCACGTCCTCGTCGGACGCCGGCTCGACGAGTTGGTCGACGGACGTGCCGAGTGCGCGCGCGATGGCCACGATCTGGTCGAGGGCGACGCGTCGACCACCGGTCTCGATCCTGCTCAACGTGGACGGACTCATCTCGCAACGCGAGGCAAGCGAGTCGAGCGTCCAGCCCTTCGCGAGTCGGAGGCCGCGGATGCGCTGCCGGACGACGTCGTCGAGTTCTTGCTCCATACGCAAAATTGTATGCCTCAAGCGCACGAGCTGGCTAACCTCGGAGCCATGGGACACGATTCACACCCGCACGGGCACGGCCATGGACACCAGCACCAGCACGAGCACCAGGGCGAGGACATGGTCGAGATGCTCGAACTCGACGCCGCCGTCATGGGCGCATACCTCGACACAGCAACCGGCCACATCCGCGCGACGCTAGGGCGTGAGCCGTCGGTGATCGTCGACGTAGGCGCAGGCACGGGCGTCGGGGTTCGCGCCCTCGTACGCGCATTTCCGACCGCGGAGATCATCGGCGTCGACGCTTCTCCCGAGATGACCGCCCACATCGACGCGGCGGGCCACCCGAGCGTGCGTACCGCGATCGCCGACCTCGACGACGGCTGGCCGGCAGCGCTCCCCGACGCCGACGTCATCTGGGCGTCGTCGTCTCTGCATCACATCGCCGACCCCGACTCCTTCTTACGCACGGCGGCAGCACATCTGAAGCCGGGTGGGGTTCTCGCCATCATCGAGATGACTTCTCCCCCAATGTTTTTGCCGAGCGGCAACCCGCTCGAAGAGCGCATCGCCGCGGCGATGAGTGCACAGGAGATGGACCCGTTCGCGGACTGGACGCAGGCGTTTTCACAGGCGGATCTCGACGTCGTCGAGGGCCTCGACCTGTCTGTGGAGATCTCCGAGATCACGCCGACGGTGCTCCGGTACGGCACGTCGTGGCTGTCGCGGATACGAGCAGGCCTGGCCGACGACCTGACCGCCGACGACCTCGCCGCCATCGATGCACTCGTGGACGACGAGTCGCCGTCGTCACTCGCTCGGCGCACCGACCTGAACGTCCGCAGCGGCCGCAGGATGTGGATCACCAAGCCGCACAGCACAACTGACACAACTCTCTGAGAACGGAGGCACTGTCATGCCACAGACATCGGCTGTCACGTATGACGCGCTCGTGATCGGCGGTGGCGCAGCAGGTTTGGCTGCCGCCGTCGCGCTGGCCCGGTCCTTACGCTCGGTCGCGGTCATCGACGCGGGCAAGCCCCGCAACGCGCCCGCCGAGGGAGCACACAACCTCCTCGGCCGCGAGGGAATCTCGCCGTTGCAGCTCGTCGCCATCGGTCGCGAAGAAGCGCAATCCTATGGCGCACAGATCATCTCGGGAGAGGTACAGTCGGTCACGCGCACAGAATTCGACCGCGCAGAGCCCTACAGAGACACCACCTTCGACGCAACTCTGACCGATGGAACGACGCTGTGCGCCCGCCGATTGCTGCTGGCATCCGGACTGGTAGACGAACTACCCGACATCGCGGGCATCGAATCACTATGGGGCACAGACGTGTTGCACTGCCCCTTCTGCCACGGGTACGAGGTTCGTGGAAGGCGTATCGGAATCCTCGGTACGGGACCGGCCACGCTGCATCAGACACTGTTGTTCAGGCAGCTGAGTCCGCACATCACGGTGATCGATCACGGCATGCCGCAGCTGTCCGACGACGACCGCGCGATGTTCGACGCACTCGGCGTCGAGCACGCCGCAGGGCCGGTGGCCCGGCTGGACACGGATACATCGGGACGTCTTCGCGCCGCGGTCTTTGCCGACGGCAGCGAAGTGGAACTCGACGCGCTGGTCGTCGCACCGCGTTTCGTCGCGAGAACCGCACTGTACGAGTCGTTGGGCGGCGAACCGACCGCGACGCCGACGGGTGTGTTCATTCCGACGGAGATGGGCGGTCGGACCCCACTCGCGGGCGTGTGGGCCGCGGGGAACTGCGCAGATCCGATGGCCATGGTCGGCGCAGCGGCCGCAGCGGGCACGCAGGCCGGCGCGATGATCAACGCCGACCTCGCCATGACCGATGCACGTAGGACAGTCGGCAGCGCAGCCGCGTAGTCGTCGATCGTGTGGGAGTCGTTCGCCGATTCAGCGCAGCACGCGCTCGGCTGACCGGAGGATGTGTGTCGTATTGAAGGATGTGTGTGCTGCAGCACCCAATTCCTTCGATACGGCACACATTTACTCACGCAGGCCGGCCGCAGGCTCCAGAACGCTACTCGGGGAAGCCGTCGAGCACCGCGCGGCTGCCGGACAGTCCGAGCCTGCTGGCCCCGGCCTCGATGAGTTCTGCCGCGAAGTCGGCGGTGCGGATGCCCCCGCTGGCCTTGACGCCGACCGTCGGGCCGACGGTGTCACGCATGATGCGCACCGCTTCGATCGACGCGCCGCCCGCCGGATGGAAACCCGTCGACGTCTTGACGAATCCTGCGCCTGCCGCCACTGCGCGACGGCACACCTCGGCGAGGGTCTCGGGGCCCGCCACGTCGAGGAGTACGGCCGACTCGACGATCACCTTGAGCACCGCCGCCTCACCGATCGCTTCGTGCACGGTCAGCACGTCGACGAATACCTCTTCGAAGCTGCCCGCGAGCGCTGCCCCGACGTCGATGACCATGTCGACCTCGTCGGCGCCGGAGTCGACGGCCAGCCGCGCCTCCGCAGCCTTGACCAGCGAGTGGTGCTTACCCGACGGAAAGCCCGCAACGACGCAGGACTTCTGAGCTCCCGTCGCGATCGGCAGCATCGACGGTGAGAGGCAGACGGCGTAGACGCCGAGGTCGGCAGCTTCGGCGACCGTCGCTTCGGCATCGGCGCGGGTGGCTTCTGGTTTGAGGAGTGTGTGGTCGACGATCGCGGCGACGTCGGCGCGCCTCAGGTCGGTGTTGGTCACATAGGCGAGCTTGGCACACTGAGTGGCGTGACCCTCGCAGACACCTCCAACCCAGACTCCTCCAGCCGAAGGTATGTGCTGACCCTCGGATGTCCGGACCGGACCGGTATCGTCGCGCGGATCTCGACGTTCCTCGCCGACGTCGGCGGCTGGATCACCGAGGCCGCATACCACTCCGACCCCGACACCGGCTGGTTCTTCACCCGCCAAGCCGTCCGCGCCGACTCCGTCTCGACCGGCGTCGACGAATTGCGCGAGCGCTTTGCCGAAGCCATCGCCGACTTCGGGCCGGACACCGTGTGGCGACTCACCGACAGCGGAGTGCAGAAGTCGGTGGTGCTGCTCGTCAGCAAGGAGGGGCACTGCCTCACCGATCTGCTCGGCCGCGCCGATCGGGGCGAACTACCCGCACGCGTCGAGGCCGTCGTCGGCAACCATCGTGACCTCGAGGGCCTCACGACGCGGTTCGGCGTGCCGTTCCATTACGTGCCGTTCCCCGCGGGCGACAAGCAGGGAGCGTTCGCGAAGGTGGCGTCGATCGTCGACGACCTCGACCCCGATGCCGTCGTCCTGGCGCGTTTCATGCAGATCGTGCCGCCGCAGCTGTGCGATCGGTGGGCAGGCAAGGCCATCAACATCCACCACAGCTTCCTGCCGAGCTTCGTCGGAGCGCGCCCCTACCATCAGGCGTTCGCGCGCGGTGTGAAACTCATCGGCGCGACGTGCCACTACGTCACCGCCGACCTCGACGCCGGGCCGATCATCGAGCAGGACGTCAGCCGCATCGACCACAACGACTCCGTGAACGACATGGTGCGTCAGGGCCGAGACATCGAAACGCTCGTTCTGTCACGCGGACTGCGCTGGCACCTCGAGGATCGCGTCCTCGTTCACGGGCGAAAGACCGTGGTGTTCAACTAGATTCGCGCACAGTCGGCTAAATAGTGCGCACAGTCGGCGGGATAGAGCGCACAGTCGACGGTCAGAAGTCGAACCCGCCGAAGTCGCCGCCACCGAAATCTCCGCCGCCGAAGTCGCCACCGGAATCGCCGCTGCCCCAGTCGCCGCCACCGTCGCCCGAGTCGCCGCCCCAATCGCCGGAGTCGCCGCCACCGTCGATGCCTGCCATGTCGGAGCCGTCGCCCGCACCGTTCTCGAATGCGGTGGCGTCGTAGGGCACTCCGTGCATACCCGAGAACAGCGTCGAGAAGAGCAGCATGGAGCCGACGCCCCAGGCACCTGCCACCAGAGCAGGCTTCCACCATGGTTCGGAGTACCACCCGGCAGGCACGGGTCGTCCGGCGACGCGGCCGCCCGGGTAGTAGTTCGGGGTCCGCGACGACGGGGCGGGTGAGGCCTCGACCTGGCGTCCGTCGAACTCGACGGTGCGGTCTTCGGTCACCGCGCCCGCGCTGCGCTGGCCGTCGAGCTCAGGAATCGCCGGACCGGGGTCCATGTTCATCGCGGTGCGCGCGGCGCGGATGTAGTAGAGCCCCTCGATCGCGGTCTGCTTCGCGAGGCGGGCCTGCGCGGGTGAGTTGGCCTGATCGATCTGCGAGCCTGCCGCCGTGTAGCGCTCCCCGGCATCGGCGAGCGCCTGCTTCGACGCAGGTGAGTCGCCGACCAGCATGTACACCTGGCCGCCGAGACGTTCGATGACCTGTCGGGCATCGGCCTTGGCGTCGTCGAGGCTGCGGGCTTTGCTCGCGCCAGAACGCTGCTGCGACACCACCACCACCCCAACAACGAGGACGACGACAATGATGATCAAGAGCAGCGCGGTCATGTTCTCCTCCAACACGGGGGCGAGTGGACATCGTGGCAGAAAATCGGACATCCCCCTTCGAGGGTACCGATGCCGCGCGAGTCCGGCCTGCGACAACGTCGTCGACTGGCCCGGTTGGCCAGGGATTGGTCCCGGATCGGTCGCGGAAGATCACATGACGTTGCAGCCGCCCGAGTTCTCGTTGCCGCCCGTGGCGGAACTGGTCAGCGTGAGGTTGTCGCCGTCGACAGCGAAGTCGACGCCGTCGTTGGTCACCTTGAGGTTCTTGACGTTCACCTGATCGAAGAACGGGCCGAACATCGACTTGGACACACCGTCGACGATCTGCTGGGCGTAGTCGGAGGGGATGCCGAAGACGAAGGCGTTGGCCTTGACGACCTCGAACTTGATGTGACCGTTCTCTGTCGTGGGTTTGATCGTCGCGCTCACCGGGATCGGGATGAATCCCAGGTTGAACGACGTACTGACGTCGACGGTGCCGTCTGCCTCGTTGCCGGTGATCGACTCGATGTTCGCGCCCGAGACGATCCCACCGGCACCACTCTGATCGGTTCCGGTGCCGTTCGTGCCGGTGCCGCCTGTGCCCGTGCCCGTGCCGTTCCCGCCGGTCTCCTGCTTACCGAGTTCGACGACCCGAGAGAACGGGACGTATCCGTTGCCGTCGAGCGAGCCGACGGTGGTCTTGTCGCCATCGGCGTCGATCCGGTCCGCGCGGATGTGCAACCTGGTCGCGCCCGAGTCGTTCGCGGTGTCGACCTGCACCCAGGGGATCTCACTTCCCGTGGCCTGCAGCAGCATCGGCTTCTTGCTGAGCGAGACGCTCGTCGGCACCCCGGTGAGGCTGCTGAACTGCTGTTCGAGACAGTCGGTCACCCGCTTACGCAGGATCAGCTCCGACGCCACCGCGCCGATCACGAGCACCAGGACGAGCGCAGCCGCAGTGATGCCGATGATCTTGGCGGTGCGACGCCGACGCACAGGTGACGTAAGGACCGGCTCGCCTGCGGGGTCGGCCGGATCGATGACAGTCGTCGCCGTCCCCTGCTCGAATGACCGGGTACCACCGTCGGTCGCCGAGTACGCCCGCGGTCCGGGCTCGGTCGGTGCCGCGGCGAACTGCTCGGTCGGGGCGTGATAGGCGGGAGCGTGATCGGTTGGCGCGTCATCAGATGACGCGTGATGAGCTGACGGTTGATCAGTTGATGAGGCCCCACCGGTCGTCGACGACGAAGTCGAGTCGGCCACCGGCGCCCATTCGCTGTCGGGGGTTGCCGATGGGTCGGCGTCGCCTGGCCGCGCCTGGGGTTCCTTCTCGTTGTCGGTCATGGTCAGAGCACCTCCGGTCCGTGGTCGTCGATCTGTGGCGCGCAAGCTCGGTGGTGATGGCTTGGGCCGAGATCGGTCAGATGGATTTCCGGTTGGCGAGGACGGCGATGCGCGTCCGTGCCGTCTCCACCGCCGCTAGGTCGATGTCGTGAGCCCGGACACATTTTCCGGACCCGTACGCGGCGACCACCGTACCCAAGGGATCTGTGATTTGGCTGTGGCCTACACCGGTTGGTGTACTGCCCCGCGCAAGGTCCGGATCCTCGGGTTCTGCCTGCCCGACCGCGACCACGTAGCACGAAGAATCGAGTGCCCTCGCCGTCGCGAGCACTTCCCACTGCGCGACCTTCCCCGGCCCCGCACCCCATGACGCGGGCACCGCGATGACTTGCGCGCCGCGCTCGGCAAGGGTTGTGAACAGGTCGGGGAATCGGATGTCGTAGCAGGTGGCGACGCCGACCGCGGTGCCTGCGACGTCGACGATCACCGGTTTGTCGCCGGCGGCCACGGTCCGGGACTCGAGAAACCCGAATGCGTCGTAGAGGTGGATCTTGTCGTACGACTCCCGACGACCATCGGGATGCGCGATCAGCAGGGTGTTGAACACCCGGCCGTCGTCGGCGGGGGTGAACATGCCCGCGATGATCGCGATCTGCTGGTCGACGGCGATCTGCGAGACCCGCGAGGCCCACGGCCAGTCGAGCGGTTCGGCGATCGGGCCCAGCGGAACCCCGAACCGGCACATCGTCGCCTCCGGGAACACGACGAGGTCGGCTCCGTCGGCAGCGGCCCGCGCCGCGGCGTCGGCTACGACGACGAGATTGGCGCCCGGGTCATCGCTGGAGTTGATCTGTGCCATTGCGATGCGCATGTGGCAAGCGTAGTTGCCGGCCCCGACCGTCGAGACTGTCTCGGCTAGCTCGTCGGTGCAACGACGGACCACGGAACCGTCAGCACGTTGTCGACGCTGCGTCTACGGACCGGCTCGACCGGAACACCCGACTCGGACAAGAGCCGTAGCGTCTCGCGCCACCGCGCACGCGGCCCGAACGCGGCGTGCGGAGCGGCGATATCCCAGCACCGGTCGGCGGCGACGAGCAGATCGTGCACGGGCTCGCCGGGCACGTTGCGGTGGATGAGCGCCTTGGGTAGTCGTTCGGCGACCTCCGACGGTCGGCTCGTGTGCGCGGGAGCCCAGCTCAGGGTGAGGCTGCGGGGGCCGTCGGCGTCGAGCAAGACCCACGTGCAGCGTCGACCGAGTTCATCGCAGGTGCCCTCGACGATCACGCCGCTCGGCCCGAGCCGATTCATCAACCGACGCCATGCGGGCCACACCTCGTCTTCGTCGTACTGCCTCAGCACGTTGAACGCTCGGACGACCTGCGGTCGCAGTCCCGCGAGTTCGAAACCGCCGAGACCGAAACGCACGCCGTCACGAGGTTCGACGACGCGCTCGGGATCGATCTCGAGACCCACCATCTCCAGATCGGGCGCCACGGCTCGTAGCCGCTGCGCCATCTCGACGGTGGTGTCGGGTCGCGCTCCGTAGCCGAGGTCGACGACGAGCGGTGCGCTCACCTCGTCGAGCGCGGCGAGGACCGACGGATCGGTCGCCATCCAACGGTCGACGCGGCGCAGACGGTTGATGTTCGTCGTGCCGCGGGTGATTCGGCCGGTCGGCTTGTCGGAGCCGCGCTGGGGCAACGCGCTAGAGGTTCTTCGTGATCCAGTCTGCGGCGTACTCGGCCTCGGCGCGGAACAGGTCGACGAGGTTGACCAGCATCAGCTGCTCGAGCTTGCCGTTGACGAACGGGATGTACACCTTGACCTCGGTGGTCTTGCGGATCGTGCAGCCCGTCTCGGTGGGAAACAGTTCCTGCCAGCCGTTGAGGCTGCCGGGACCGGCGGGAATCGACGCGTTGTAGTCGCCCTTGGTGTTGTCGGGGTCGAACGGACCGAACGACTCCTCGCGGGTGATGACCATGTCCTTCATCAGCACTGTCTGCGCCAGTGCCGGGAGCTGATCACGTCCGATGGTCTGCTTGAGGACAACACTCATGCCGGTCTCGTCGGATCGGAAATCCTCGACCTCGCAGTGCGGCGAGATCATCTGGAACCCCGCCATCATGTCGTCCCAGTACTGCTTTGTGCTCTGCGCTTCGTAGAGCTTCTCCACGGGGTGCGAGTAGCGCGCTGAGTAACTAAGCCGTCGTGCCATGGGTTTCAGGCTAACCGAGCACGGTACGGCCATCAAAAACTGGGACCGGCGCCGACCTGCCCGCACCGTGCTGACTCGACGTCGAGCTCAGTGGTTGGACTGCTCCCAGGTGACGGTCTCGTCGTGCTCGGCGTCGAGCAACTTGGTCAGCTCGTCGATGACGGCCTTCTCGATCTTGCTGCCGACGAATGGGATCGAGACGGTTGCGCTGCCGCTGTACTGCATCGACGCGGGATCGCCTGTGACCGACACCGTGGCCTCGACCGTCGCGGGTGCGCCGGTGACCGACGCGGTCATGGTCCCGCTGATGGTCTCGCCGTTGCGGGTGAACACGTTGCGGCGTGGGATCTCCAGGTCGCCGGGGCGAACCTTGGTGATCATCGACGGCAGTTTGTCCTCGGGGATGCCCTGCTTCATCTCGACGGTCACGGTGTCGCCGTCGAGGGAGAACGACTCGAGCACGCCGTGACTCGAGTTGATGATCTGGAGCAGATCACGCCAGTACTGCTCGTTGGTGATGATCTCCCAGTACCGCGCGGTGGAGAACGTGTAGGTCACGGTGTGATTCAGCGTGCTCGCCATGACTGAGGAGACTACCCGAGCCGCCGTGCACCATCGGCCACGACAGCGCCCGCTCGGTTACCGTTACACCGTGATCGACAACCCCTCCGCCCTGCAGTCCGCGCCGCTCGCCGATCTGACCACGTTGCGGGTCGGCGGCCCGGCGCACGCGATCGTGCACTGCCCGGATACTCGCAGCGTCGTCGAGGAGATCACCGCGCTCGACGCCGAGTCCGAACGGGTCCTCATCATCGGCGGCGGATCGAATCTGTTGATCTCCGACGACGGATTCGAGGGCACCGCCGTCGTGATCGAGAGCGGACACGTCGATTTCGGTACCGGACGCGAATCGGGCCGCGCGCACGTGACCGCCGACGCCGGGGTGGCGTGGGACGCTCTCGTCGAAGCAACGATCGACGCGGGATTCGGTGGGCTGGAATGTCTTTCGGGAATCCCGGGCGCTGCGGGCGCCACACCGGTACAGAACGTCGGCGCGTACGGGGTCGAGGTCGCCGACATCTTGCGAAGCGTGCAGGTGCTCGACAGGCGAGCTCGAACGCTGCGCTGGGTGTCGCCTGGCGAACTCGGACTGGGCTATCGGACGAGCAACTTGAAGTACCGCGACGATTTCGTCGTCGTCGCCGTCTCGTTCTGGCTCAACGACGATCGGCTCAGCGCACCGCTGCGCTACCGCGACCTCGCCGACCGGCTCGACGTCGCGCGGGATTCACGAGTCGACGCGTCGCTTGTTCGCGACACGGTCCTCGGACTGCGCCGCAGCAAGGGCATGGTGCTCGACGCCGACGATCACGACACCTGGAGTGCCGGTTCGTTTTTCACCAACCCGATCATCGGATCCGACGACGCGCCTGCCGTCATTGCGCGCATCCGCGACCGCGTCGGCGCAGACATCTCGATGCCCTCGTTCCCCGTCACCGATGGGGTCAAACTCTCGGCGGGCTGGCTGATCGAACGCGCGGGTTACGCCAAGGGCTACCCGGGACCGGCCTCCCCCGCGCGCCTGTCGACCAAACACACACTGGCAGTGACCAATCGGGGCGGCGCGACCGCCGACGAACTCCTCGACCTCGCGCGCGACGTACGCAATGGCGTGCGCGAGGCGTTCGGCGTCACGCTGCACCCCGAGCCGGTCCTGGTGAACTGCTCACTCTGACCGGGACGGCTCGATCAACACACCTCAGAGGTGAGCGGCCTGCACCTGCGTGCGCGACACCTCGCCGACGACGTCGTCGAGCAGCTCGTTGACGCGCTGCGCCGCCTCGATCGTCGACATGTGCCCGACGCCGTCGAAGATGACCTGGTCGCGCAGAGAACCGTTGCGGCGCAAGATGTCTGCCATCTCATCGGCGTGTCGGCGAGGGGTGAGTCGGTCGTCGGTGCCCACGATCACGGTTGTCGGAACACTCAGGGCCTCGAGTCCGGCCTCGACGTCGAGGCGGCCCATCGCCGCACCCCAGCGCCCACGCGCGCGAGGCGGACACGCCATGATCATCGTGTCGACGAACTCCACATGCGATGCGCGCGCCGCCGAGCCGAGCGTCACGTACTGGGAAACGCGAGAAGTGAACTGGCCGTGCGGCAATGGCGTCGACGCACTGGTGACGAGCCGACTGACCGCGGGCACGAACGGCCTGCTGTATCGCGGCAGCCCCTCGGGGATGAGCAGATGGTTCTGCATCACGCCGCGCGCCGCCGTTGACGCGAGCACCACCGCCGACACCGTCGTCGACACCTTCTCCGGGTGCTGCTTGGCCCACGACATGATGGTCATGCCACCCATGCTGTGGCCGATGAGGATCGCCTTGCGGCCGGGCGGGACAACCGCACCGAGCACGGCGTCGAGGTCGTGACCAAGGGTGTCGACGGTTGGTCTGCGGCGTCCGAGTTCGCTGAGCCCGTGCCCGCGCTGGTCGTACGCGACGACGGTCCGCTCACCCGCGAAGTGGTTGATCTGCGGATTCCAGTAGTGGGTGTTGCAGGTCCACCCGTGTACCGCGACGATCACGTCGCCGGTGTCGGCCGCACCCGGATCGGGCCCGTACAACTCGACGTTCAGCCTGGTTCCGTCGATGCTCTCCACGCTGCGCTGCACTCGAGGTGCCGTCGGGTCGGCCAGCAGGTCGTCGGGTCCATCGTCGAGGGCCGGAGCCGACGCCATCACGCCGCGCGCGATTCCAGCGAGGTTGGTGCCTGCGCCGACGGCCACTCCGCCGAGGCCGAGCGCTGCGGCGCCGAGCGCCCAGTTCCGAGTCTTCATACGTCTCCACTCCGCCCCGTGTGGTGCTCGCTACTCGCGAATGACATCTTCCGATGTAACACTACCCGTTGTCAGATTCGACGGCGATGGCTCATAGGTCGACGCCTCGGCCGGTTCCCCGTCAGTGTCTGCCTCGGGCCCGCCTGACGCGGCGTCGAAGTAGGTCGACGCCTCGCCGATGGCCTTGGAGATCTCGTCGTCGAGGGCTTTGCGGAACGTGGTCTCGACGATGTCGTGGGCCATCGGTCGGACCGTCTGGATGAGTTCGGCCATCTTGCTGACGTTGGCCTCGCCGAGTTCTGGCAGCTTCTCGTCGAAGTACTTGTCGGTGATGATCGAGACGAAACTGCGCGCCGCGTCTTCGAGGTCGTCTTGCACACGGACGAACCGATCGAGCAGGACATCGATGTCGATGCCGCTCTTGACCAGAACTTCGGCACCCTCGAGGACCTCGGGATTCTTGATTGCGTAGTGGGCGCCGTCCTTGACCAACAGACCGAGTTTCTGGCCGAGCGCGATCGATTTGTCCGAGGCATTGAGCGTCTTGCGCAGTTCGGTGATCGTGATGGTCGCGGCGCGTTTGAAGTTTCGGAAGCGGCCGCCCTTGGGCTCGCCGCGCAGCACGTGCTCGACCTTCATCCCGTAGTGGGCGGCATGCAGGAGTTCACTGATCGTCGCGAAGGTGTAGCCACGCTCGAGCATGCGGGAGATCAGGTTGAGGCGGACCAGATGCTCTTCGGAGTACCAACCGGTGCGGCCGCGGATCGTCGGAGGCGGGAGCAGTCCGCGGTCCTGATACACGCGGATGTTGCGAACACTGACTCCCGACGCGTCCGCGAGCTCGTTGATCCGATACTCAGCCATGAATCAGAGTGTATTCGCCACCCATCGTGGCTCCCGCCACTCCCTGCAGGGGATCGACACGTAGCGATTCAGGCAGTTCGGGCCCCCAACGTCACTAGCGCCCGACCTTCCGAAACCAGGACTTCCCTTGAATCGAGTCGACGCGGGGCCGCACATCGACGATGTACACCAGGACGGCCACGACGCCGATCAGATAGAACAGCGACGGCGCCTGAAAGAACCAGATGAACACCGTTGCAGCGGCAAGGATCGCCACCCAGATGACCTTCTTCTGCCGATCGACGGCAGGGAAGGCGTCGGAGCGCTGGATCGACGCGTGGATCAGCGACACGATCGCCGCAACACCTGCGACGACGGTCAGCACCCACAGGATCAGGTTTTGGCCCGCAGCCATGAAGCTCACAAAGTTCACGAATCACACTCTAGTCGTGCTTGCCGACGGTCGGGTCTGCGTCGTTCTCGCGGTTCTCGCGCTGGAAGGACTCGTAGATCTCCAGCAGCATCTGCTTCTGCCGTTCACTGATCGACGTGTCGATCAGCAGCGCATCACGGACGGGGCTCGCGGGGCGTTCCTCGAGGATGCCCGCGCGCACGTAGAGCACCTCGGCGGACACACGCAGTCCCTTGGCGATTTGCGCCAGGACATCCGCAGACGGTTTGCGCAGCCCGCGCTCGATCTGACTCAGATACGGATTCGACACTCCCGCACGGTCGGCAAGCTGACGCAGCGAGACCTCCGCTGCCACACGCTGTGAGCGGATGAACGAACCGATGTCCTGCGCCGCCGTCGCGACTACGTCCTGTGCCGCGTTGGCGACCGTCTCGACGGGGTTGCTCGAACCCTCATCCCCTGCCGCCTCGACAGCCTCGTCAACCGTCTGCTCGACGACCTCGCCCGCGTCGTCGGACCCGGTGTTCGCGTCGTCGTTCGATGGGATTGGTTTGCTCTGCACTGCTTCTCACTCCCGATACTCGCTGCCCCATGCCAGTATCGGGGTGCGTGCTAGCTCGTGCAAGCAGTCACGTCACCCGAAGATCAGAACCGACACCGTGTAGATCGCGAGTCCGGCCAGCGAACCGACCACGGTGCCGTTGATCCTGATGAACTGAAGATCGCGCCCCACCTGCAGTTCGATCTTCCGGCTGGTGTCGTCGGCATCCCAGCCCCGCACGGTCTCGGTGATCACGGAGATGATCTCGCGGGAGTAGTTCGTCGCGACGTGCTGAGCCACCCGAGCAACCCAGCCGTTCATCTTCTCCTGCAGCGGGCGGTCGTCGCGGATGCGCGTTCCGAGTCGGATGACGGCGTCGGTCAGGGTGTTGCGCAGCGTGCTGTTGGGGTCTTCGAGCATCTGCTCGATGACCGCCTTGCCGGTGTTCCATGCGGTCGACGCCGCGTCGGCGACCTCGGCACTACCGACGAGGTCGTGCTTGATGCCCTCGAAACGCTCGATCATCACGGGGTCGTGCTGGAGGTCGTGTGAGAACTGTTCGACGAACTGATGCATCGACCGTCGCATCTCGTGATCGGGATCGGTCTTGACCTTGTAGGTGAAGTCGACGAGTTCTCGGTAGATCTTGTCGCCGACGAGCGTCGAGACGAACTTCGGTTTCCACGACGGTCCGACGTCGCGGTCGACGACACGCTCAATGAGGTCCTGGCTTCCGACGGCCCAGTCGTAGGCGCGGTCGCAGAGCAACTGGAAGACCGGATCGAGCCGGTCCTCGTCGACGAGTTGTTCCAGAATTCGGCCGATCGGGGGCGCCCATTCCGGCTCTGCCGCCCATTTCAGCACGGCCTGGATGAACTGCTCGATGTCCTCGTCGCCGAGCATCTCCGAGGCCAGCTTGATCGCGCGTGCCGCCTCGTCGGAGATCCGCGGACGGTTCGCGGGATCGGCGAGCCACGTCGAGACTCTGCGCGGCATGTCGAGCTGTTCCGCACGTTCGACGACGACGGCGGGCGTCATGAAGTTCTCTTCGATGAACTCGCCGAGCTGGTCTCCGATCTCGTCCTTCTTCTTCCTGATCAGAGCCGTGTGCGGTACCGGAATGCCCAGCGGATGCTTGAACAGCGCGGTCACCGCGAACCAGTCGGCGAGTCCGCCGACCATGCCCGCTTCCGACGCCGCTCGCACGTAACCCACCCATGCCGCCACGTCGGCGCCGTCGCGATGCTCGAGGTAGCGCATGCAGAGGTAGACGATCGCGGCCACCACGAGGAAGCCGGTCGAGACCACTTTCATCTTGCGGAGGTCACGTCGGCGGCGCTGATCACCCGGTCCGTCGGCGGCACCGAATCCCGGCGACGACCCCTTCGCCCGCGCGGGCGTCTGCCCCGGTTGGCCGGATACGTCCGGAATCACTGTCGACACTCAATAAGTTCTACCCTCTCCCGGGGATTAGGCTGGCCGAGTGATACCCAACCGGCCAAGCCCTGCGGCCGCGGCACGTACTGCGCTTTCGGCTGCCGCACATGTGACACGCGGGGTCGAACAGGCCCTGTTGGGTGCGGTCACCGACGACGCGGTCAAGCCGGACGGTCGCAGACAGCGCTGGGAAAAGCACAAACAGGAACGCCGCAGCGAGTTGACCGACGGCACCATCGAGGCCGTGCGGGCACTCGGAGCCGACGCCGGCATGGACGAGATCGCCACGCACATCGGCGTCTCCAAGACCGTGCTCTACCGATACTTCAGCGACAAGAACGACCTCGGCACAGCGGTCACGGTGCGCTTCTTCGAGACAACGCTCCTCCCTCGATTGGCGGAGGCGATCTCCGACGACGCCGACGAGTACACCCTGACCAGAACCGTCATCGGCGTCTACGTGCGAGCCGTCGCCGACGATCCCGGCCTCTACCGCTTCGCCCTGACGAACTCTCCGACGTCGTCTGTCGGGACCGTCGAATCGGAACGTCTGGTCGCGCAGTTGCTCACCGCGACCATCGTCGCGCGGATGGAGGAGCGCGCCGCGGACACGTCGGGCGCCATGGTCTGGTCGCACGTTCTGGTTGGCGGCATGCAGCGCGCCGTCGACTGGTGGATGACCGACCGCGAGCTTCCCGTCGACGACCTGATCGACTACCTGACGATGATGGTCTGGAGTTCGGTCACCGGGATCGCACGCGTCAACGGATCACGCGAAGCGTTCATCGCCGACCCTCCCGTGCTGACACAACCGACGAGACCTGAGGAGGTCAGCTTCGATGGCTAAGAAGGCTGGATGGACGACGCCCGCGACCGAGTCGCTGCGGGCATCGACGCTCGGGCCGATCGCCGACTTCGATCCCGACTCGACCCCCGGCTTCGACGGCGACCGTGACCGCGGTGCGGAGTTGCTCACCGAGCGTGGGGAGGTGCTCGCCGACCTCCAGGAGTTGCTGTTCGCCAACGGCCGGTCGGGCGATCACCGATCGGTCCTGCTCGTGCTGCAGGGGATGGACACTGCGGGCAAGGGCGGGATCGTGCGTCACGTCGGCGGCCTCGTCGACCCACAGGGCTTGTCCATCAAGGGTTTCGGCAAGCCGACGCCCGAAGAGCTCGAACACGACTTCCTGTGGCGCATCCGCAAGGCCGTGCCGCCTGCGGGACGCATCGGCATCTTCGATCGCTCCCACTACGAGGACGTGCTGCCCGTGCGAGTGCACAACCTTGTGCCGCAATCGGAATGGGAAGGGCGCTACGCGACGATCAACGAGTTCGAGGACGACCTCGTCGCGACCGGAACGACCATCGTGAAGTGTGCGCTCGTCGTTTCCAAGGAGGAGCAGCGCACGCGTCTCGCCGAGCGCCTCGAACGGCCGGACAAATACTGGAAGTTCAATCCGGCCGACATCGACGAACGCCCGTTCTGGGACGACTACCTCGCGGCATACCAGGCGATCTTCGATCGCTGCGACTCCGACGCCGCACCCTGGTACGTGATTCCCGCGAACAAGAAGTGGTTCTCGCGCCTCGCGATCTGCGAACTGCTGATCTCCGCACTGCAAGGGCTCGACCTCGAATGGCCGAAGGCCGACTTCGACATCGAGGCCCAGAAGAAGCGGCTCGCCGAATCCGTCTGAGCGCGTTGGTTCTACGTCAGTTAGGTCGCGCAAGGTTCAGTCCCGCGTAGCCGATCCGGCGCCCGACTCGTCGCGGCGTCGAAGCACCGTGTGCGCCACGAGTCCGACGACGAGCGCCCAGAACGCTCCACCGATGCCCCAGAACGAGATTCCCGCGGCCGCGGTCACAAACGTGAGTGCGGCGGGAATCCGATACTCCTCCTGCGCCAGCGCACCGACGAGCGCCGAGGCGAAGGTGCCGAGTAGCGCCAGTCCCGCAACAGTTTCGAGCAGACCGTGCGGCGCGATCGCCGTGATCGTGACCAGCACCCCCGACAGTGCTGCGAGGATCAGGTACGACACGCCCGCCGAGATCCCGGCGATCCAGCGTCGAGAACGATCCGGTCCGGCCTCGTCACCTGCGGCGAGCGCTGCCGACAACGCCGCCAGATTGATCGCGTGGCCACCGAACGGCGCGCCGATGACCGTTCCGGTACCCGTGACGAACATCGAAGCCCGCCACGGGGTCTGGTAGCCGAACGACTTCAACACCGCAACGCCTGGCACGTTCTGCGATGCCATCGTGACCACGTAGAGCGGGATCGCGATCCCGACGATCGCCGAGGCGTCGAAATGCGGTGTGGTCCAAGTGATCTGCGGCCACCACTCGGTGTGCGCCGCGGAGTCGACGCCGTGCACCGCGAGATAGATTCCGATCACGACGAGTGCCGTGATCAGAGCGAGCGGCAACGCCCAGCGCGGCAACCAGCGAGTGGCACACAACCACACGACGAGAATCGGAATGGTCAGCAACGGTTGCACCGCAAGGGATTTGATCGGCGCCAGACAGAGGGTCAGCAGCACGCCCGCGAGCATCGCCTGTGCAATGGGAGTCGGAATTCTCGCTATGAGATCGCCGAGCGCCGGGATCAATCCCGTTGCGAGGACGAGAACTCCGACGACGAGAAATGCTCCGACGGCGGCTGGCCAGCCCGCGTGGTAGCTCGCGCCCATCGCCGCGAGGAGGGCTGCGCCCGGGGTCGACCATGCCAGGGTGATCGGCATCCGATAGCGCAGACACAGCACGATGATGCCGAGCGCGAACGTCACCGTCAGCGCCAACAGACCCGAGGCGGCTTGCGTCGACGACGCGCCGACAGCGCGGAGCCCGGAGACAACGACCACAAAGGACGAGGTGAAACCGACGAGCGCGGTGACGATGCCTGCGACGATCGGCTCGGTGTTCGACACCCGCTGCTGTGTGGTCACGATGCCAGCATAGCGGTATCGTTCTGTAAACAGAACACTCGGGAGCGGTGCCCACCGCGACCGACGAATGAAGCGGAAGGCAGGCACGTGGTCGACGGAGTTGTGAGCGACTCGAAGCGTGATGATCGACGACGAGACGTCGGTGAGCGGATCTCCGCGCTACGCATCGAACGCAACCTCAGCCTGTCCGCACTCGCCCGCGCCGCCGGGATCGGCAAGGGCTCACTCTCCGAACTCGAAGCGGGACAACGCAACCCCACCCTCGACACGCTCTATGCCGTGGCAGGCCCGCTCGGCGTGCCACTGACGGCACTCCTCGGCGAGGCGTCGGGAACCGAAGGCGACGGCACGCACCTCACCGCACGGTTACTCCAAGTCGAACATCACGACGACGGTTCGACGACGGAGGTCTTCTGGCTCCACGTCTCCTCCGGAGGAGTCCGACGCTCCCCCGCACACGGCGCAGGCGTCGTCGAACATGTCCGGGTGGCGCGCGGAAACCTGGTCGCTGGACCCGTAGGCGACGAAAAGCCCGCGGGCGCAGGCGAATCACTGCAATGGATCAGCGACCGCCCGCACACCTACAGCACCGACGACGACGTCCTCGCCGTACTCACCATCGACTCACCCGGCTAGCGGCCACGTGGATGGTCTCGTCAACGCAGAGCGTCCCGCGACTCGGACGCTGCACGATCGAATCATCGATCGTGAGGTCCGAGTACGCGGGACGCGAACTCTGCTACCCGAAATGGGTTAGCTGGTGCTCTTCTTGGCCGTGGTCGACTTCTTGGCGGTGGTCGACTTGGTCGCGGTGGTCGACTTTGCCGGAGCAGCCGTGGTGGTCCGCTTGGCGGCAATCTTCTTGGCGGGCGACGCATTTGCGGTGCGCGCCTTGCCCTCGACCGCGCCTGCGGCACCGTCGATCTTCGACGCTGCGGTCGCGCTACGGGCCTTGGCGGTCTTGCCGGCCTCGGTGACCGCTGCACTTGCCTCGTCGAGTTTCTCGTTCACCTCGAGGGCGGCCTCTTCGACCTTGCCGCTGAGATCGTCGACGGCGTCATCGAGGGCATCGCCCGCTTCGCCGACGCGGGTGCTGACCAGCGTGGCGAGCTTCGAAGCCTGCTCACCGACGGCGCGAGTCTGATGCGAGACCACGCCGAGTGCGTCCTCGGTCAGGTCGACGGCGTCGTTGTAGGTCTTCTCCGCGCGGGTCAGGCCCTCCTGCACGATCGGCTGCTGCCAGAGGCGGCCGACGGCCTCTTCGCCGCGCTCGGCGAGCGAGGTGTAGATGGTCGTGGCGAACTCGACGTAGCCGTCGGCAACCTTGCGCAGTTCCTCGGGCGACAGCTTGGTGCGCAGGTCGTCGATGGTCGACTCGATGGTGCCGGGGAGCTCCTCGGGCAGCGCGTTCAGGCGGCCGCGGGTCTCCTCGAAGCGGGTCTGAGCGGTCTCGCCCGCAGCCTCGGTGCGCTCCTTGATCTGCGTGACAGCGTCGCTCACCTGCTTGAGTGCAAGGTCTCCCGCGCCAACCACGGCATAGAACGGGCTGGGCAGATTGCGTTCGGTGGTGGTCATGGCGATCTCCTTAGTCATTGGTCACCAAAAAAGGTTGCGGCACAAGGCATATCGAGGAGGCAAACCACTTTGTCGCTTCTGCTCTCGATAGGTGCCGCACCAGCACTTGTAGTGGTTCCGTAAACCAGTATGCCACGTTTGCTAGCTATTGCAAGCAATCTGCTAGCACTAATTGTCGAATCGCTGTGATACCGCACACAGTCAGAATCGTGCCTGCTGGTCGTCGGCGTATTGATAAAAGCCACGCCCCGACTTCTTGCCGAGGTGTCCGGCCTCCACCATGCGCAACAGCAACGGCGTCGGTGCGTACAGCGCCTCTTTTGTCTCCGCATACATGCGGTCGGCGATCGCCGTGACGGTGTCGAGTCCGACCATGTCCGCAAGCCGCAGCGGACCCATGGGGTGCGCACAGCCGAGAACCATGCCTCGGTCGACGTCTTCGATGTCGGCAAATCCGTTCTCCACCAATCGAATTGCCGAGAGTAGGTACGGTACGAGCATCGCGTTCACCACAAACCCCGACCGATCGGCAGACGCGATGACCTGCTTGCCGAGCACCGCGTTGGCGAAAGACTCTGCGCGCGTGACGATGTCGGCACCCGTGTGCAGCGTTGACACCAATTCGACGAGCGGTAGCACCGGGACAGGATTGAAGAAGTGAAGGCCGACCACACGCGCGGGGTTCTGGGTCGCCATGCCCAGCGTGATGATCGGAATCGACGACGTGTTGGACGCCAGAACGGCACCGGGATCCGACACGGTCTTGTCGAGGACGGCGAAGAGCTCGGTCTTGACGGCCTCGTCCTCGACGACGGCCTCGCAGACGACGTGCCGGTCGGCGAAACCGTCGAGTTCGGTGGTGAATCGCAGTCGCAACGCCGCCTGTTCGCGTTCACGCTCGGTGAGCTTGCCGCTCGACACTCCCCGCTCGAGCGAGCGCAGTATCCGCGACCGGCCACCGGCGACGAGCTCACGCGTCGGTTCGTAGACCAGTACGTCTGCGTCCGACCGAGCACACACTTCGGCGATCCCCGCGCCCATCTGGCCCGCACCGACCACGCCGACACGCCATGCGTCCGCCACCACTGCCTCCATTCAGATCAACGCCGACCCGATCCACTCTGCCCATAACCTATGCGCGACAACGTATTTGGCGAGCACACGAGCAGCTCCGGTGCACGCCCGGAAGCCCCCAGATATGCCAACAGGCGGCCCGCAACGTAACGCTGCGAGCCGCCTGATGCGCAAAACCTCAGAGAGGCGGGCTGGTTCCTAGTGGAACTGGCCTTCCTCGGTGGAGCCCTTCAGAGCTGCGGTCGAGGTGTTGGGGTCGACCGTGGTGGCGATGCGGTCGAAGTAGCCCGCACCGACCTCGCGCTGGTGCTTGGTGGCGGTGTAGCCACGAGCCTCAGCAGCGAACTCGCGCTCCTGCAGGTCGACGTAAGCGGTCATCTGCTCGCGGGCGTAGCCGTAAGCGAGATCGAACATCGAGTAGTTGAGGGCGTGGAAGCCTGCCAGGGTGATGAACTGGAACTTGAAGCCCATCGCGCCGAGCTCGTTCTGGAACTTCGCGATGGTCGCGTCGTCCAGGTGCTGCTTCCAGTTGAAGGAAGGCGAGCAGTTGTAAGCCAGCAGCTGGTCAGGGAACTCGCTCTTGACGGCCTCGGCGAACTGGCGAGCCAGCTCCAGGTCGGGCTTGCCGGTCTCCATCCAGATGAGGTCGGCGTAGGGAGCGTAGGCCTTGGCACGCGCGATGCAGGGCTCGATGCCCTTCTTCACGTTGTAGAAGCCCTCGGTGGTGCGCTCACCGGTCACGAACGGCTTGTCGCGCTCGTCGACGTCGGAGGTGATGAGGGTTGCGGCCTCGGCGTCGGTACGAGCGACGACGACGGTCGGGGTGTTGGCAACGTCGGCAGCCAGGCGAGCCGAGGTCAGGGTGCGGATGTGCTGCTGGGTGGGGATGAGCACCTTGCCACCGAGGTGGCCGCACTTCTTCTCCGAGGCGAGCTGATCTTCCCAGTGGGTACCGGCGGCGCCGGCCTTGATCATGGCCTTCTGGAGCTCGTAGACGTTGAGGGCGCCACCGAAGCCGGCTTCGCCGTCGGCCACGATCGGCACGACCCAGTTGTCGACCGAGTTGTCACCCTCGACGCGGGCGATCTCGTCGGCGCGCAGCATCGCGTTGTTGATGCGCTGCACGACGGCCGGCACCGAGTTGGCCGGGTAGAGCGACTGGTCGGGGTAGGTGTGGCCGGAGAGGTTCGCGTCACCGGCGACCTGCCAACCCGAGAGGTAGATGGCCTTGAGGCCCGCGCGCACCTGCTGCACGGCCTGGTTACCGGTCAGCGCGCCGAGGGCGTTGATGTAGTTGTCGCTGTTGACGCCTTCCCACAGGATCTCGGCGCCACGACGAGCGAGGGTGTGCTCCTCGACGACGGTGCCCTGGAGCTCGGCAACCTGCTCGGCAGTGTATTCGCGCGTGATGCCCTTCCACCGCGGGTTGGTGTCCCAGTCCTGCTGGATTTCCGCGGCGGTGCGGGGCTTTCCGACGTTGCTCATTAGCCACTTCGCTTTCGTTGTGCTGCTCGTCCCGATCTCCCGGGACGAATGCTTGTCCGGCTCACAGAGACCGGGGCCTATATGGGCCCGGCCGAGGCTGCCAGGGAATGCATCCAGGCCGGGTGGTGTCAGGCCTCCGGGCGCGCGTCGAGCTCACATGTGTGACGACCATCACAGCGTGTGATCGTAGTTTGCGAACTCTTCGGCACTTCCCGGAAACGCCTGACTCAAGGGTGCCACAACGGAAACGCGCAGGTCCAATCCCCTTTGACTGCAAAAATGCGCCAACCATGTGGCGAAGATTTGCAAATTTTGCAAATCTGGAGATGTGAAGAGTCGTCAGCAGGACGTTAAAAAGTACGCGCGTACTGCGTTTTCTCGATACGCCTCAGCGGTGGCCCGCCCACGGCGGCACACCGCGTCGACGCTCGCCGGAAAGACTCCCGACACCTCACATGTGGCGTGTTTCACACTGCGGTTCGAGGTACTCCCGGGCGCCGACGCCACTCCTCGTCACCGCGCGGCCGCGCTCAGGGCTGTGCCGAAGAGATCAACGAAGGCCGACGACGGCATCGGCTCCACCGCGTCGGCTGGCGGGTTCTGCGCCCGTCCGGCAGGGCCGTTCACCGTGAGAGCGACCGTGAATACCGCTCCTCCGGCGCGCTTCACGAGCGCATATCCGACATATCCGACCTGCTTGCGGATCGTCGAATCCGGCAGTGCCGTCGACACATCCGACCGCGAGAGAAAAGCACGTTCGACGCTGAGTCCGTCGGGACCGTTGGCGACCTCCGGCGGGTCGGGCAGCGTCGTCGACTCGGTGGTGACCGTCGCACCCGCGAGGCTTCCCGACGCAACGGTGGTTCGCGTCGTTCGGCACTGCCCGCTCCTCGTGCGGATGTCGTCGTCGATGTCGCGTCGAACGGTGGACACCAGCTCGACGAGCCCGACGTCGGCCGCGCTCGCCGCCAACACCGCTGAGTTCGACTCGCTGACCTTCTCGGTGAAGCTCGTATCGGCGGTTGGGCGGCACTCCTGCGGCACCACACCGTCGGCGCGTGCCGCGGCCAGTTGGGCCCGGTCGGAGTCGACGAGGTCGGAGACGGTCAGTTGCGTCGTCGCGAAGCCGGAAGGCAACTGCGCGGGCCGAAGCAGCAGATCGGCGGGAGCGACGGCCGTGGCGGTCACGACCGCGTCATCGTCGCCGCAGCCCGCGAGCGTGGCAGCGACGCAGCCGAGCAGCGTCGCTGCCACCCACCGTCGAACCCACCGCCCACGCATCGGGTCACCGTACCCTGAGCGGGTCCGACGAAATGGCGACCTATGAACTGCGGCGACCTATGAACAACAGGGCCTATGTCGGATCGCGTTTGCGGCAACTCCGCTCCGAACGCGGGCTGTCGCAGGTGGCGTTGGCGCAGACGCTGCGCATCTCCGCGTCGTACCTCAACCAGATCGAACACGACGCCCGCCCGCTCACCGCGTCGGTGCTGGCGCGGATCACCGAGGCTTTCGGAGTCGACGGCGGGTTCTTCGACTCGCAAGACGACGTCCGACTCGTCGCAGAACTGCGCGAGGCGCTGCTCGACGACGACATCGAGGCCGCGCCGACGACCGCCGACCCGCAGGAGATCGCGGCGATGGTCTCGGCTCACCCCGACATGGCGCAGGCGATGGTGAATCTGCATCGCCGGTATCGGATTGCGATCGACCAGCTCGCCGCGGCGACCGACGAACGCAGCGACCGCGCCATGCGCGGATCGATAACCGCACCCCATGAGGAGGTGCGCGACTATTTCTACCAGCGCCGCAACTACATTCACGCACTCGACGTCGCGGCAGAAGAGCTCAACGCACGCATGCGGATGCACTCGGGCGACGTCCGACGGGAGATCGCCGACCGGCTCGAACGCGTCCACGGGGTGACGATCGCGCCGCGCGTCGACCTCGGCGACTACCTCCTGCACCGATTCGACCCCACGACACGACGTCTCGAGGTCTCGGCCGCGCTGTCGGCCGGCCAGCGGGCGTTCAAACTTGCCGCAGAACTCGCGCTCGTCGAATTCGACGATCTCCTCACCGAATTGGTCGACGAGGCGAATTTCACCAACACCGAGGCGCAGGCGCTCGCGAAGACCGGACTGGCCAACTACTTCGCGGCCGCAGTGTTGTTGCCCTACACGCAGTTTCACGGTGCGGCAGAGGATTTTCGCTACGACATCGAACGCCTGTCGGCGTTCTACGCGGTCTCCTACGAGACCATCTGCCACCGACTTTCGACGCTGCAACGCCCGAATCTCCGTGGTGTGCCGTGGTCGTTCGTCCGCGTCGACCGCGCGGGAAACATGTCGAAACGACAGTCCGCCACGGGATTTCACTTCTCGTCGAGCGGCGGCACGTGTCCACTGTGGAATGTCTACGAGACGTTCGCCTATCCGGGAAAGATCATCACGCAGATCGCCGAAATGCCCGACGGCCGTGACTACTTCTGGGTCGCACGCACAGTGGAGAGGCGGGCGGTGCGATACGGCCAGCCGGGCAAGACGTTCGCGCTGGGACTTGGCTGCGAACTGCGCCACGCCGCTCGAGTGATCTACTCGGACGGCCTCGAAATCGGCCCGCAGGCGCGAATCACCCCAATCGGCGCGGGATGTCGCGTGTGCGAACGCCAGCACTGTGCACAGCGCGCATTCCCGCCGCTCGGCTCGAGCCTGCGCATCGACTCGCATCGCAGCAGCGTGTCGCCCTACATGTCGCTCTGACGCAGTCGACGCAGTCGCCTTTGACGTAGTCGACGCAGTCGCTATGACGCAGTCGACGCATTCTCGACAACTCTTCTTGTCGCACAAGCGGACCCCGGTCCGAGGGTTACAGATCAATCACATGTCATACGGCGTAGCCATTTGTGGGTCGAACGATCAGGATGCAGCCCTATGGTGGGCGCGGGAGAGGGGAAGCAGCCGTCGGGGGTGCTTCCCTTCTCCCGGTCTGGAGGCAAGGCGCCATGCGTTCGTCACGGCGACACCCATCGCGGCGAAACTCCGCCGCCGTCTTCCTGCTGGCGTGTGTTGTCGCCGCGATTGCCCCGGGCGTCGCCGCAGCGGATCCGCCGAACATGATGGGTATCCCCCAACAGGTCCCCGATACCATCGACCGCGTCGTCCCCGCACCACCCTTTCCACATCTGTCGACCATCCCGTTGCGCGCACAGTCACCCGGGTTGTCTTGGCGGACACAAGAATTGCGCGAGGCGACGTTGCCTACCCCGACCGGGGATCCCATGTTCGACCGGTGGCCGTCGAACCTCGGCTCCCTCCAGCCCGGCACCGTCATCGCGACCCGCGACGTGACCGCGCCGGCCGCGCCGGTGGTCACCGTGCCGATTGCGTCGGCGACGCTCATCAAGTTCCGCAGCACCGACGCCGTCGGAAAACCGAGCTTCGGTACCGCGACGCTGATAACTCCTACCGCGTCCGCACCGGTGCGCGGACCCCGACCGATCCTCCTGAACAACCTCCCCATCGATTCACTCGGGACCGCGTGCAACCCGGGTTACACGCTTGCCCATGGCTTTTCGATCGCAAGTGGTGTGACAGACCTACTGCCTCCGACGACGCAGCTCGCGCTTGCCCACGGCTATGGCGTGCTGATCCCCGACCACCAGGGCCCGCGGATGGCATATGCAGAGCCCGTCGTCGCAGGTCATATCGTGCTCGACTCTATCCGCGCCGCGTCGAACCTGAAGCCGAAGATGTTCGGGCAAAGCGCAATTGCGATGAGCGGATACTCCGGCGGCTCGATCGCCACCGCCGGCGCGGCGAAACTCCTGGCCGGGTACGCGCCTGAACTCGCGCCGCGCGTCGTCGGGGCGGCACTGGGCGGTGTGCCTGCCGACTTCCGCATGCTCGTCGGCAGTATGAACGCCAACCTCGCGACGGGACTGTTCCATGCCGCGACGTTCGGTATTGCCCGTGAGCGGCCCGAGATCCTCACCATGGCCAACAACCCTGCTCAGTGGATTGCGCCGTCGCCGTTGAAGAACGTGTGCGTGATACCCGAGGCCCTCGCGGGCGCCACATTCATGCCGATGCAGTTGATGGCGAACGTCGGTGATCCGTTCCATTCGCCCATCGCAGAACACATCTACCGCGTGACAAAGATGTCCGACACCCGATCGGCGGTTCCGCTCTACATCTACAACGGCGCCCAGGAGTGGTGGATACCGGCCGCCGGGGCGCGCAACCTGTTCCTCGAACAGTGCCGACTCGGCGCGAACGCTCAATACCGTGACGTCGTCGGCGAACACGTCACCGCCGCCGTGATCGGCTTTCCTGACGCGATGAGTTGGCTCGACGCTCGTTTACGCGGCTCACCTGCACGCAGCGGCTGCCCTCATCGGTGATGAGTCAGGCGGTGATTTCAGTAGACGAGCACGCGCACGTTCTCGGCGACGCAGGCGGGTTTCTCCACACCGTCGATCTGCACCGTGCTGCGCACCACCATGGTCACCCCGGCCGGACTGTCGTCGATCGACACGATCTCGGCGTTGGCGCGGATTCGCGACCCGACCTTGACCGGGCTGGGAAAGCGGACCTTGTTGAGTCCGTAATTGATCACCAGCTTGGGTCCGTTCACGGTGAAGATGTCGCCCGCCAGTAGCGGGAGCAGCGACAGAGTCAGGTAGCCATGTGCGATCGTCGCACCGAAGGGTCCGTCCTTCGCGCGCTCGGGGTCGACGTGAATCCACTGGTGATCGCCGGTCGCGTCGGCAAAGGCGTCGATGCGGTCCTGGGTGACCTCCAACCAGTCCCCGTAGCCGAGGTCCTCGCCGATCGCTGCGGTCAGCTCTGAGATGCTGTTGAACGTCCGTGGTGTGATGTCCGTCATGAATTCTGTAGTCTACCGTTGCGTTCATGACGACCAGCGAAGGTGACGTGGCAACCGGCCCGCGTGTTGCTCCGGGAACGTTGAGCGACCTCGGACTCATCAACTGGGTGTTCGCGAGGGGCGCGGCACGCGTCATCGGCGTCCGCGACGCTCACGTCTTCTCCACCCTGGGCCGCACGCGCGGGCTCTTCCGCGCGTGGCTCTACTTCTCGAGCAGGCTGATGCCCTTCGGCTCACTGTCGCGCCGCGAGTCGGAGATGGTGATCATCCGGGTCGCGCATCTGCGTGGCAGCGACTACGAACTCGACCACCATCGCCGCCTGGGCAAACGTGCAGGTATCGACGACGCCGAGTTCGCCCAGATCATCTCCGGCCACGACGCGGGCTGGGGTGATCGGGAGAAGTGGATGCTGCAGGCCGTCGACGAATTGATCGCCGACAAGGACATCAGCGACACCACCTGGACGTCGCTGCGTCGCCATCTCGACGAACGCCGTGCCATCGCCTTCGTCCTGCTCGCCATGCAGTACGACTCGCTGGCCACCACGCTGCACACCCTGCGCGTCGCGCGCGACGAACGCGTCTGAGGTTCACCCATGACCTCGCTGGCCCAGCGGGCCATGAACAACCGACTGTTCAGCGAGGTCTACGAGCGATTGTGGCGACCGGCGTTCACCCGACTGTTCAGTTTCGGCGGGTCGTCGACCGCGGTCGCCGACCGCGAACTGGTTGCGCATCTGGCGCGGCCCGGTGAGCGCAGCATCCTCGACGTCGCGTGCGGCCCGGGCAATTACACGCGCAGGCTGTCGACGGGATTGACCGGCGACGGCCGATGCGTCGGTATCGACTTCTCGCCGACGATGCTGGCCAAGGCCGTGGCCACGAACAGTGGCGAACGGGTCGCCTACATCCGCGCCGACGCGCATTCGATTCCGTTCGGCGACAACACCTTCGACTCCGTCGTCTGCCTGGCCGCGCTGTACCTGATCCCCGACCCGCTGCCGGTGATCGACGAGCTGGTCCGGGTTGCCAAACCAGGTGGCGAGGTCGCGGTGTTCACCTCCGTGGTCACCAACCTGACCGGACTGCCGGGAGTCCGAACCGTCACCGCGCTCACCGGGTATCGGATCTTCGGCCGCACCGAGATCGTTGATCGCCTGCGGGCGGCCGGCGCGGTCGACGTCGAGCAGACCATCACCGGGCAGGGGCAATTCGTCCTCGCCCGGCTGCCCGCCGAAGAGGACTGTCCCTGAATGTGTGTCGTATCGAAGGATGTGTGCGCTGCAGCACCCACATCCTCCGATACGACACACATCCAGACGCCGCGAACCTCAGATCACCTGGGGCGCGCGGGCTTCGGCAGCACGCACCAGCGGCGCAACGCCCTCCGCGAACCAGTACGCCTCCTCGATGTGCGGCTGACCGGACAGGATGAAGTGGTCGACGCCGAGCGCACGATACTGACCGATGAGGTCGGCCACCTCGGCGTGGCTGCCCACAAAAGCGGTGCCGGCACCGGGACGCACCAGTCCGTAGCCTGCCCACAAGCCCGGGTACACCTCGAGATTCGCGAGGTCGGCGTTCAACGCGAGTTGTCGACGCTGCCCCTCGGACTCGGACTGCAGAAGCCGTTCTCGCGCAATGGCAATCACGTTCGGGTCCATGCGGTCGACCAGCTTGCGGGCTTCTGCCCATGCCTCTTCGCGCGTGTCGCGGGTGATCACGTGCGCACGGATGCCGAAGGAGAGCGTCCTGCCGTGCCTCGCCGCCCGGGCACGCACATCGTCGATCAGGGCGGCCACCTTCTCGGGCGGTTCGGTCCACGTGAGGTACGTGTCGACGTGTGCAGCGGCAACCTCCCGTGCGGCTTCGCTTGCGCCACCGAAGAATACGGCGGGCGCTGGTGACGGAGGCCGTGCCACGGTGGCGCCGGTGACGTCGAGGTACTCGCCGACGAAGTCGTACGGTGTCCCCGACCACGCCCCGCGCACGATCTGCAAGAACTCTGCGGTACGGGCGTACCGTTCCTCCTTGCCGAGGTGATCACCGAAGCGCTCCTGCTCTTCGCGATCACCACCGGTCACGATGTTCAATGCCAGTCGCCCACCGGACAGTTCGGCGAACGTCGCGGCCTGCTGGGCAGCCAGCGTCGGCGTGATCAATCCCGGCCGGAACGCGACGAGGAACTTCAGCCTGCTCGTCTCCTGGATGAGCGCCGCGGTGGTCACCCACGCATCAAGGCACCAGGTTCCGGTCGGAGTGAGCACCGACTCGAATCCCAGCTTCTCGGCGGTCTTGGCGACGAGGGTCAGGTACTCGAGGTCGGGTGCGCGGTGTGCCGACGCGGTGCCGAGGACGCCCGACGACTGCAGCGCACCGAATACCTCACGACCGTCGCCCGACGTCGGCAGAAACCAGTGGAATGACGCACTCATCGGGCAGGCTCCTCAACAGATGTCGCAGTGGTATCCCGGCTTCCGACGCCGAGGTGGCCGAGCACTCGTTCACGCAGTTCGACGACGCGCTGATCGTCTCGATGGCGGGGACGCTCGACGTCGACCGCGACGTCGTAGGCGATGGCGCCGTCCTCGAGGACGAGCACACGGTCGGCCAGTACGACGGCCTCCTCGACGTCGTGAGTGACGAGCAGCGCGGCGAAACCGTGTGTGCTCCACAGTCTCGTGAGTAACGAGTGCGCTTCGATCCGGGTGAGCGCATCGAGTGCGCCGAACGGTTCGTCGAGCAGTAGTACTTCTGGATTGCGCACCAGCGCGCGAGCGAGTGACGCGCGCTGGGCTTCTCCACCGGAGAGCGTCAGCGGCCAGGCGTCGACGCGATGCGACAGTCCCACCTCGTCGAGCGCCGTCACGGCCCGCGCTGCGGCATTGCCACCGGAGAGGTTGAGCGACACGTTCTTTCGGACGCTCCGCCAGGGCAGCAGCCTCGGTTCCTGGAATGCCACCGCGCGCGATCCGTCGACCTCGAGTCGGCCGCCGTGCTGGTCGTCGAGCCCGGCGATGATCCGCAGCAGCGTCGACTTTCCCGATCCCGATCTGCCGACGAGTGCCACGATCTCGCCGCTGTGCAGTGTCAGATCGATGCCGTGCAACACCTCGACGTTGCCGAAGGAACGTGTAATCCCCTGTGCACGAACAACTGTCTTCCCACTCATCGACTCACCCTCCATCGGAGCAGCCAAGCCTCGAGGCCGCGGACAATCGAATCGCTGAACAAGCCCAGCAATGCGTAGATCACCAAACCGAGCACGATGATGTCGTTGCGGAAGTAGGTGCGCGCATTCATGACGAGGTAGCCGAGTCCGGCGTCGGCGTTGATCTGCTCCGCGACGATCAGCGATAGCCATGCCACACCGAGCGACAGTCGAAACCCGGTGAGGGCACTGGGCATCGCCCCGGGAAGAATCACGGTGCGAGCCAATCCGATTCGGCCGAGTCCCACCGAGCGTCCCGCCTCGATCAGTTTCGCATCGACTCCGTGGATACCCGACACCAGGTTGAGGTACAGCGGGAACAGCACGCCGAGCGCCACCATGTAGACCTTGGGCTCTTCGCCGATGCCGAACCACACGACGAACAACGGAATCAGCCCGAGGAATGGCACGGTGCGGAGCATCTGTAGTGGTGGGTCGATGGCCAGATCTGCGATCCGGAAGAAGCCGACGAGCAGACCGAGCGCGACCGCAAGCACCACACCGAGCGTCAGGCCGATGCCGACACGCTGCAGCGAAACCCCCAGCGCCGCTTGCAGTTCTCCTGTCCCCCACAGCTCACGTGCTGCCGCCCACACCTGTGTCGGCGGAGACAGCTTGCTGGCCGGAATGACTCCGTTGGTCGACAGCACCTGCCAGGCGATCAGCAAGACCAGCGGCGAGACGAGGCGCAGCCACGGGCCGACCGACAGGCGATGACGTCGTCCGCCCGACGCACGTCGACTGCCTGCTTCGGTGTCACCCCGGACCGCTGTGGCCGAGCCCGCGACTGCCCCCGTCATCAGTTCGTGCCCGAGAGTGCGCCGTTGAACTGGTTGTCGAAGTAGTCGGCGGCCTTGGGCTTGTTCGGGATCACCTTGGCGTCGGCGAACAGGTCGAGGAGTCGCTGATGCTTGGCGATCTGCGCGTCACCGATCGGGACCAGAGAACCGGACGACGTCGAGAACGTTGCTCGCGCAACGGGTTCGGGGAGCTTGGTGAGCTTGCTGTAGATCGGGATCCACTGGTCCTCATGGGTCACGGACCACTTGTTGGCTCGCGCGAGACGGCCGATCAGGTCGCTGATGGCCTTCTGCTTCGCCGAGTCGCCGAGCGATGCCGACGAGGCGAGGTAGTAGGCCTGCTGGGTGACCAAACCCGCACCGTCGGAGACGGCCTTTGCGCCGTGCTGCGAGATCGCCACTTGAGCAAACGGATTCCAGACCGCCCAGGCGTCGACCTGGCCGTTGGTGAATGCCGAAAGACCCTCGGTGGGCGTCAGGTAGGTCTGTTGGATGTCACTGGGCTTGAGGCCCGCCTTGTCGAGGAGCGCCAGCACGAGTCCGTTGGAGCTCGATCCCTTGGTGAATGCGACCTTCTTGCCCTTGAGGTCGGCGATCGACTTCACCGACGAACCGCTCGGAACCAGCAGGAAGTCTCCGGGCTTCTCGCGTGCCTGGACGGCGACGATCTTCAGGGGAGCGCCGCTGGCCTGCGCGAAAACCGGTGGCACATCGCCGGTTCCACCGATGTCGACCTTGCCTGCAGCCGCGGCTTCGAGCAGTGGCGGACCCGACTCGAACGAGGCCCAGTCGATGTCGTAGGGCAGGTCTTTCAGCTCACCAGACGCCTCCAGGAGCGACTGCGTCTGCTTGACCTGATCGCCGACGGTCAGCGTGATGCGTTGCGCCGACGCCGATTGCGTACCGCTTCCTGAATCGTCGGACGAGCACGCGCTCACCGACAGCGACAGCGCAGCTATGAGTCCGACGGCCAGTGCGCCCCAACGTTTCCTCGACACAGTTCTTCCTTCCCAGACCACCCCCGTGGGCGTCGATGTTGGGAAGAATTGTCGGCGCCGGTGTAGCGATCACACCAATCACCGCCGCTGCCGGACACGGAGGCCGGTCGCATCGGCCCAGCTCAGCTGCGCCGCAAACATTTTCACTCACCGCGACCGAAAGAACCGTTGGTTCAGCTCGGCACAGCACTGCCGATCATCGAGGCATCAATGCGTCGGCGGTTGCGCAGGACGGGCAGCGCCTCGCGCACGCGTCGGACTGCCGCCGTATCGATATCGGCAACCAACAGGTCGGGGCCGCTGCCGAGCTGACCGATCACCGCCCCGGAAGGGTCACAGACCACGCTGTGTCCGACACCTAAAGGCGCAGTGCCGGTGATGATTTCGCCGCTTGCCGCCGGGTCGGCCTGTCCGCATGCCGCGACGAACGTCGTAGAGTCCAGCGCCCTTGCCCGTGCCAGGAGCGTCCATTGATCGACCTTGCCCTCGCCCGCACCCCAGGACGCCGACACGACCACGAGGTCGGCCCCCGCGGCCGCAAGCTCTTGGAACATCGCCGGGAACCGAATGTCGTAGCAGGTCGCGAATCCGATGGTCACGCCTTTCACCTGCGCGGTGACCAGGTGATCACCGGCCGACACGGTGTCGGATTCCGAGTATCCGAACGCATCGTAGAGGTGGATCTTGTCGTAGTGGGTGCGGTTTTCGGGTCCCGTGATCAACAGGGTGTTGCGCACTCTCGGCCCGTCGCCCGGCGTGAACATGCCTGCGACGACCGTGACCCCTGCCTCCGACGCGATCTCGTCGACAGCACGCGCCCAGTCCCCGGAGATCGGCTCTGCAATCTCGGCAAGGGGGACCCCGAATCGGCACATCATGGCCTCCGGAAAGACGACGACATCAACTCCGCGTGCTGCGGCATCGCTGACGTGACGTTTTATGATCCTCAAATTCGCGGCCGGGTCGGTGCCACTGTTGACCTGTGCGAGTCCGATGCGCAGTTGCGGGTTTGATGTTGTTCTCATTGGATCCTCCTGGATAGGTCCGCGACCACGGGTTATAGATGGGGTATACATGAGGTATGCAAAGTCCGTCCGGCCGGGACAAGGCATACGAGTACGTGCGCGACGTCGTACTCACGTCGCCCGCGGCCGCTGGTGCATTTCTCAATGAACAAGACCTGGCGACGCAGATCGGGGTCTCCCGCACGCCGGTCCGTGAGGCATTGCTGATGCTGCAGGCCCAGGGCCTCGTCGAGTTGGTGCCGAAACGTGGCGCGCACGTCCCGCCGATGTCCGGCCGCCAGTTGCGCGAATTGATGGATCTGCGCGGCGTGCTGGAGCGCCACGCGGCGTCGATCGCACTGCGCGCGAAGTCGGCGCCGGTTGCTCAGATGCGCGCGATCCTGGCTGACCAGCATCAACTTGCCGACGCGCCGAGCGATGAAGCGGCGAAACAATTCATCGATCTCGACGGTTCGTTCCACATGGCACTCATCGACGCAGCCGGAAGCGAGCTGCTGTCGACGACCTACGCCGGGCTGCGGTCGCGTCAGCTCCGTGCCGGCCTGACGGCGTTGTCCACGACGCCGGATCGGCAACAGTCGGTCTGCCGAGAACACGGCGCGATCGTCGACGCGCTTGAATCCGGAGACGAATCGGCCGTCGGAAATGCCATAGACGCGCATCTGGAGATCACTCTGCAGGCACTGCTGCGGGGTTGATTCTCCGCAGGGACGCATCCTCGGCTTCAGCGCGGTCCGGGTCTCGCCCGATCGCCAGTCCGATGAGAGTCAGCACACCGACGAGACCGATGTACCCGACGATCGGCACCCAGTTGTCGGTCTTGTCGAGCAGGAACGTGAAGATCAGGGGCGCCAGTGCGCCGCCGAACACTCCGGCGATCGTGTACGCCAACGAGCTTCCCGTCGACCTCAACCGAACCGGAAACTGCTCGGTCACGAACGCAGCCTGCGGTCCGTACATGAACGAGTGGAACACCAGTCCGACCGTCACGCCGAGGATGAGCAACGGCAGCGAGTCTCCGCGGACGAGCGCAAAGAAGAGAACACTCCACGCGACGCCGCCAACGGCCGCGATGGCGTACAGCAGTCGGCGGTTCACGCGATCGGACGCCGCCCCTGCCAACGGAATGAGGCCGAGCTGGAATGCCGATCCGATGAGAATCGCGATGAGCACGTCTCCACGGTCGAATCCCAGCTTGTTGACCCCATAGGTGATGGAGAAGACGGTGAACAACGCGTACATCACATCCGGCGCAATGCGCGAGAGTATCGCCGAGACAAGCGGTTTGGTCTGAGTACGGAAGACTTCACTCACCGGGGCATCGGAACGATCATCGCTGTCCTGGAGCGCTTTGAAGACCGGTGTGTCTTCCAGACGCAGTCGAATCCAGAGTCCGAAAGCGACAAGTACCGCCGAGAGCAGAAACGCGATTCGCCAGCCCCACGACTCGAACTGGGACTCGGTGAGGGTGAGGGTCAATAGCGCGAGTGCACCGTTGGCGAGGAGATTTCCCGCGGGCGGACCGATCTGTGCTGCCGACGACCAGAAGCCTCTTTTCTCCGGCGGGCCGTACTCGCTGGAGAGCAGCACCGCACCACCCCATTCGCCGCCCACCGCAACTCCCTGTGCGAACCGCATGATGACAAGGATGATCGGGGCGACGACCCCGATCGCCGCGTAGGAGGGGATCAGTCCGATCACGAAGGTGGTCGCACCGATCAGCAGCAGCGTGATCACGAGCAGGCGTTTACGCCCGATCACGTCGCCGAGTCTGCCGAAGACGAAACCGCCGACGGGCCTGGCCACGTAGCCAACCGCGTACGTCGAGAACGCGAGCAGGGTGCCGGTCAGCGGATCGCTATCGGGAAAGAAGACTTTCGGGAACACCAGCGCGGCCGCCGCGGAGTAGACAGCGAAGTCGTACCACTCGAGCGCGGTGCCGGTCAGACTGGCAGCGAACGCCTTGACCAGCGACTTCTTATCGGTGACAGCATCGGTCATCGGTAGTTTCCATTCGTTGTCGCGGACTGTCGTCGTGTGACGTGCCTCCCATACTTGCTGTATACAAGACGTATGCGCAAGTGTTTCGGCGCTATCGAAACAGGCTGTTTACGAAAGGACTCCGACCCACATGCTCACATTTACGCTCCCCGATGGATCGTCGGTCGCCGTAGAACCGCAGGTCGTGTGCAATGCCGGCTACGCGGGCCGCGACCAGGCCGCCGTTGCCAGCCACATCGCAGAACTCGCCGAGCTCGGAGTACCTGCACCCGCAGTGACTCCGTCGCTGTACCCGATCTCGCCGTACCTCGCGCAGCAGACCGACGAGGTCGCCGTGCAGCACGGTCGCACCTCCGGCGAAGCGGAGTGGGCCCTGATCGTCACCGGCAACACCCGTGACGACGTCTTGCTCACCGTCGCATGCGACCACACCGACCGAGAACTCGAAGTTCACGGAGTCGCGTGGAGCAAGAACGCGTCACCAGACGTGCTCGGTACAGCGGCGTGGCGCCTGTCCGACGTCGCAGACCACTTAGATGACATCACCTTGTCGGCGTGGGTCGGGCACGGAAGCGACACCGCAGACACCCTGATCCAGTCCGGCACCCTCGGCGATCTGCTGTCGCCGGACTACTGGCTCGACGTCCTCGCGGAACGAAAGTTGCTGCGCGAAGGCACGATTGTGATCTCGGGAACCATTCCGATGGTTGAGGGGATAGACCAGTTCGCCGATTCGTGGCGGGTCGCGATGACCGACGAGGCCACGGGCGCGACGATCGAGTGCGGGTACCGCGTTGCCCGCATGCCCGAACCCATTGGCTGACACCCGAACCCTGCTTACCCCCAAACTCACTGCCTGACAACCGATCACAGCTCCCGATAGTCGCGGACCGACATCCGGTTCCCTCGGCGCGGCGCATACGTGCCGTGAAGTTCTGCCATGCGCACGATCCGATAGCGTTGGCCCGCATAGGGTTCCAGCAGTTCCAACATCCCGGCGTCGTCGACTTTCTCGCCGATCAGCGTATGGCCGATGAGAGCGGGGATGTGGTAGTCGCCTACCGGCACGGCATCGACGTCGCCGACGGCTCGCGCACGGGTTTCCGCAACCGTCCACGGGCCGACTCCGCGGAGCACGTCCAACTTGTCGTGGTGACGTTCGACGTCGAGGGCGGTAGCACCTCTGATGGTGCGCATGCGCACTGGTTCTGCGCCACTGCGATGCCACTCCCACACCGGAATCCGGGTCCAGTCGGCTTGCGGGGGTGGCACGCGCATGTCGCGCGGGACGGGACCCGGGGCTGGTTCGCCGAAGCGTCGAAGTATGTGCCGCCACGCCCGCCACGCCTCGGTCCCGACGACTTTCTGCTCGAGGATCGCCGCTGCAAGCGCCTCCCACACGCGGCCGGTGCTACCGATGCGCAAACCTGTCGACGCCGCGACCAATCGAGCGACGGCATCGTCTCGCGGCACCAGGGCGGCCGGGTCATCTGAGGCGCCGAGCATGTCCGGCATCTGTTCCAGTAGCCATGCGGCGCCAGGTCCCCAGGCGCGCCCGCGGATCGTCGAACCGTCGGAGGCGATCGCCAGCGTGCCCGGGCCGTCGGGAGTGTGCACCGCGCGCCAGATGGAACCGTCGGCGCCGTACCGGAAAGCCGGGTCGCCACTACCTCGTCGGTGGAGTCCGAGCGTGGCGCGGATGTCGACCGGCTGCTGCGGCGTCCACGAACGTGTGGCCTCGCCCCTGCTCATCGGTTTCTCCTCGCCTGCGCCACCTCGACTGTAGTCGTCGGGTCCGACATCGCTGCGCGGGCGCACTGCCCGTCATCGGGGGCGTGCGACCCGATCCGGATGGGACGTAAGCCTCACGATCGGCATCGCTGACCAGCGCACACTCGAAGTATGAGGTACTCGGAACCCATCACCGTAGGCATCGACGGATCGTCGAGCGCATTGGCAGCGGCGCGCTGGGCAGCGCACACAGCATCTATCCATCAGACCACCCTCGACATCGTGTTCGCGATCGAGCCTGCATCGCCCCCGCTGATCGAGTTCGCGGTGCCCGAGGCATTCTTCGACGCCGCGCGTCTCGGCGCCAAGGCCGCGCTCAACGCGGCGACAGACGTCGCCTTCCATGAGGACCCCGACCTCGCACCGCGCACGCACATCGTCACCGGTTCGCCACGTGGCGCGTTGCTCTCGCGCTCACGGACGTCGTCGATGGTCGCTGTCGGCGCATCCGGAACCGGCCGTCTCACAGCGGCTTTCATCGGGTCCACGGCGTCAGCGCTGACGTCGCATTCGGTGTGCCCCCTCGCGGTGATCCGCGAAACCAGCAACGACGTCGAACCCACCGGTCGGGTTACCGTCGGCGTCGACGGTTCTCCCGAATCGCTCGAGGCACTCGATTGGGCGGCGCACGAGGCGACCGACCGAGCGGCCGAGTTGCTCGTACTCTCGGCATGGGACGCAACGGGTTTCGATCACTCTCACAAGGCGTTCACCACCGCAGAACACCAGATCGAAGGCACGCTCGCCGTGCCCGTCGAAGCGATCAGACGACGCCTGCCCGGCTTGCGGGTGACAACGCAAATCGTCAACGACGCTCCGGTTGCCGCACTCACCAAGGCGTCGGCCGACTCGGATGTCGTCGTCGTGGGCAGCCGGGGTCGCGGCGGATTCACCGGGCTTCTATTGGGGTCGACGAGCCAACGGGTTCTGCATTCGGCCCAGTGCCCGCTGATCATCGTGCCGTGACGTCTCGTCGCTGAAGAGACGCGAGCCGGGACCGACATCGTCGTCGGTCCCGGCTCGCGTGAATTCCGTTGTGCTGCAGGTCTTCTACAGGTTGATCATGTGCCCGATCGCGCCATGGAACGTTTCTTGCATTGCTTCGCTCATGGTCGGGTGGGTGTGGACGTTGCGGGCCAGTTCCTTGGCGGTCAGGTCCCACTTCTGTGCGAGCGTGAGTTCGGGCAGCATCTCGGAGACGTTGTCGCCCACGAGGTGTGCGCCGAGGAGCTCGTCGGTGTCGGCGTTGGTGAGGAGCTTGACGAAGCCTGCGGTCTCGCCCATGCCGCGTGCCTTGCCGTTCGCACTGAACGGGAAGGTGGTGGCCTTGACGTTGAAGCCCTCGTCCTTGGCCTGCTGTTCGGTGAGTCCGAACGAGGCGACCTGCGGCTGGCAGAACGTCGCGCGGGGCATGAACCGGTAGTCGCCGAGGGTCATGGTCTCGGCGCCCGCGATGGTCTCCGCAGCGACGACGCCCTGGGCCTCGGCGACGTGTGCGAGCTGGAGCTTCGCGGTGACGTCGCCAATCGCGTAGATGCCGTCGACGTTGGTACGCATGAAGTCGTCGATCGCAATGGCGCCGCGTTCGGTGAGTTCGACGCCGGTGTTCTCGAGGCCGAAGCCCTCGACGCGGGGAGCGAAGCCGACGGACATCAGCACGCGGTCGACGGTGACCTCGCCGTCGTTGCCCTTAGCGTCCTTGTAGGTGACGGTGACGTCGTTGCCGTTGTCGGTGACGGTTTGCACTCCGGTGGAGGTGAGGACCTTCACGCCGAGCTTCTTGTACTGCTTGGCGATCTCCTTGGACACGTCGATGTCCTCATTGGGGAGCACGCGGTCGAGGAACTCGATGATCGTCACGTCGACGCCGTAGTTGGCGAGGACGTAGCCGAACTCCATGCCGATCGCGCCTGCTCCGACGATGACGATCGAGCCCGGCAGATCGCGGGTGAGGATCTGGGTCTCGTAGGTGACCACGTTGTCGGAAAGCTCGACGCCGGGCAGGAGCTTGACCACTGAGCCGGTGTCGATGATGACGTTGTCGAAGGTGATCTCGCGGTCGCCGACCTTGATGGTCTTGGCGTCGACGAAGGTGCCGTACCCCTCGATCTCGGTGATCTTGTTCTTTTTGTTCAGGTAGTGCACACCCTTGGCGCTCGCGTCGGCCACGCTGCGACTGCGGTCGAATGCCGAGCCGAAGTCGAACGTCACATCCCCGGACATCCCGAACGTCTTCGACTCATGGTTGAAGATATGGGCGAGTTCGGCATTGCGCAGCAATGCCTTGGACGGAATACATCCAACGTTCAGACAGACACCGCCCCAATACTTCTCTTCGATGATGGCGGTGTTCATGCCCAACTGGGCGGACCGGATCGCGGCCACGTACCCACCTGGACCTGCTCCCAGGACAACTGTTTCAAAGTGATCAGCCACGACTGTCAGCCTACGACTAGGGCCAGCCTGCGCGCAGAACGTCCCCCTTACTGACCCGAATCGACCGTTCCGGCGAATCGGCCACCGCGTCGTTCAATCATTGATTGAATCGCCGAATGAGCGTGTCCACGTCACCCACCCGCGAGCAATTGCTGCGGACAGCCGAGCGCCTCTTCCTCACCGACGGCTACGACGCCGTCTCGGCGCGCGCCATCTGCGCGGGCGCGGGAGCCAATCCGGCAGCCGTTCACTACCACTTCGGATCGAAGGATCAACTCGCGACGGCACTGCTCGAGGCGCGCCTCACGCCGCTCTGGGCAGATCAGCTCATGTCGATCGACACCTCGCGCGCCTCGGTGGCAGCACTGGTCGACGTCGTGATCTCGCCGTTTGTCGAGATTCAACACGATCCCGCCGGCCACCTGCATCTGCAGCTGCTCGCGCGGTTCGTCCACGCGAATCCGGAGGCACCCTGGCACGGTGCGTGGTTCGACCTCGACCGGTGGGCCGACATGCTGGTCGCGATGGTCGGTGCCCTCGGCCACAACCAGGCTCGACGACGCTGGGCACTCGCCTTCGAGCTGATCCTGTCAAGCTTCTCCGCCGAACGTCCGCTGTCCGACGACGCCGTGACGTCGCTGACCGAGTTCGTCGTGGCCGGGCTCGGTCAGCCGTGTACACCGGCAACCGTCACCAACCCGGCCGCGGTCAGCTCGTGAACGGCTCGTCGTCGACCTCCGGCCCCTTCGAGCCGTCACGCCTTGGGCCGCTGACGCTGCGCAACCGACTCATCAAATGTGCGACGTTCGAGGGCGCGACGCCCGACGCGCTCGTCACCGACGATCTCGTCGAGTTCCACCGCGAAGTCGCGGCGGGCGGCGTCGCCATGAGCACGGTTGCGTACTGCGCGGTCAGCCCCGAGGGTCGGACCGATCGACATCAGATCTGGATGCGTCCCGAGGCGCAACCTGGCTTGCGTCGACTCACCGACGCCATCCACGCCGAAGGCGCGCTTGCCGCTGCACAGCTCGGCCACGCGGGGCCGGTCGCGAACTCGGCGTCGAATCGCGCGAAAGCGCTTGGTCCGTCACGCATTCCGGCGCCGATGGGGATGTCGGTGACACGAAAGATCTCGGCTGACCGCATCGCCGAACTCCGCACATCGTTCCGGAGGGCGGCGCGCATCGCGGTCGACTCGGGATTCGACGGACTCGAAATCCATTGCGGCCACAACTATCTCATCAGTTGCTTTCTCTCACCGCTGCTCAACCATCGACACGACGGGTACGGCGGCTCGCTGGTCAACCGTGCGCGGCTCGCGCGCGAAGTGGTCGAGTCGGTGCGTGACGAGGTCGGCGACTCGGCAGCCGTCTGGGTGAAACTCAACATGTACGACGGCGTGGGCGGCGTCGGGAGGTGGCGCGGATTCGACGTCGACGAGGCATGCGAGGTCGCGCGACTTCTGGAATCGGACGGCCACCTCGACGCGATCGAGCCGACGGCAGGCAGCTCACTGCTGAACCCGATGTACCTCTTCCACGGCGACGCACCGCGCGAGGCTTTCGCCGACGCCTTCCACGGCGCGATGCGGTGGGGACTGAAGGCCGCGGGCCCCTTCTTCCTCAAGCACTACGACTATCACCCCGGCTACCTGATGCCGCTCGCTCGCCGGCTGCGCGAGAGCATCGACCTGCCGATAATCCTGCTCGGCGGTATCACCGACCGCGCGACGATGGACGCCGCGCTGGGCGAGGGCTTCGACTTTCTCGCGATGGGCCGCGCCCTGCTGCGCGAACCCGACCTACCGCTGCGGATCGCCGACGACCCCACCGTGCGCTCGCATTGCACGCACTGCAACCTGTGCATGCCGACCATCTACTCGCGCACGCGGTGCCCGCTGCGCGTGTAACCGCGCCCTCCGCTTATCGAGCGCCCACCGCTGGTCGAGCGTTATCCGCTGGTCGAGCCTGTCGAGACCACCGCCGGCCGAGCGCCCCACCGCTGGTCGAGCTTGTCGAGACCACCCCTCAGCCCCGCAGGTGCTCGGCGAGGTAGCGGCCGGTGATCGACGCGGAGCTGCTCGCCACCTCTGCGGGTGTGCCGACCGCGACGATCCGACCGCCCGCCTCGCCGCCCCCTGGACCCATGTCGATGACGTAGTCGGCGTTGGCGATCACGTCCAGGTCGTGCTCGATGACGATGACCGTCGCGCCGCGCTCGGTCAGTCGGGTCAGCACCTGTAGCAGCGTGCGCACGTCCAGCGGATGCAGCCCGACGCTCGGCTCGTCGAGGACGAACACCGTGTCGGACTGGTCGCGGTGCAACTGATTCACCAGTTTCAGACGCTGCGCCTCGCCGCCGGACAGCGCCGGGGTTGATTCGCCGAGCGTCAGGTAGCCGAGTCCCAGTTCGTCAAGAGCCTTGAGCCGCTTGGTCACTCGCGCCAGACCCGATACTGCGTCGGCGGCGTCGCGAATGGTGTAGCCGAGCAGCACCGGAAGCGATACTCCGTCGCGGGTGAACTCCCTCGCGCGCGGCGCGAACCGGCTCCCCTTGCACTCGGGGCACACGATGTCGATGTCGGGCAGGAACTGTACGTCGAGTGAGACCTCGCCGGTACCTTCACATCTCGGGCACGAGAGCGATCCGGTGTTGTAGGAGAAGTCCGAAGCGGTCAAACCCGCAGCACGTGCGGTGTCGGTGTCGGCGTAGGCCCGACGGAGATCGTCCATCACACCGGAATAAGTTGCGACAGTTGACCGTACGTTGATTCCGATCGGCGTCGCGTCGACCACCTGGGGATGAAATCTCTTGCCCGAGGGCAGCTCCGGCACACCGAGTTCGACGACGTGGCGCGGGAGCCGCCCTGCAGGATCGGTCGACAACGCCGCCAGCGCGGGCACGAACGACTCGAGCACCATCGTGGTCTTGCCCGAACCCGACACCCCGGTGACGGCAACGAGCCGACCACGCGGGATGTCGACGGCCAGCGGTTCGACGGTGTGGATCGCCGACGTCTCGAGATGGAATGTCCCGAGCGCGAACACCTCGTCGCGCGGACTCTGCGCACGAACCACCACTTCCTCCGCGCCGGTGAGGAATCCGGCCAGGCGCGAATCCGGGTCGTCGGAAACCGCTGGCACCGTCCCATGTGCGATGACCCTGCCGCCGTCACTTCCCGATCCGGGTCCGATCTCGACGAGCCATTCCGCATGACGCAGAATCTGCACGTCATGGTCGACGAAGACCACCGAATTACCATCGGCGAGAAGGTCGTTCATCACACCGAGCAGACCCTCGATGTTCGCGGGATGCAGACCGATCGACGGCTCGTCGAGCACGTAGAGCACGCCGGTGGTCCGATTGCGCACCGCCCGCGCGAGTTGTACCCGTTGCCGTTCGCCCGTCGACAGCGTGGCACCCGCGCGATCGAGGGTGAGATAGCCGAGTCCCAACTCGACGAGCCGCCGCGCCATACCGAACAGCGTGTCGACGAGTCCCTGTGCCATTTCCCGCATCTCGGACGGCAGTGTTGCCGGAACCCCTGGCGCCCAGGCGAGTACATCGTCGAGCGAGAGCGCGGTTATATCCGCCAGATTGTCGTCGCCGATCCGTGGTGCCCGCGCAGCGTCGCTCAGTCGTGTGCCGTCACATGCGGGACACGTTCCGACAGTGAGGAAACGGCTCACCCGAGCCAGCCGCTTCTCGTTGTCAGCACGCTTGAGCTCCTCGGTGACCGTGAGCCGGGCATTGCGGAAGGTGAAGTCGAGATCGTGCACGCCCTTCTTCGACGTGACGGTGATGTGCTTCTTCTCCTCCGGTCCGTCGAGCACGATCTCGCGTTCGTCGTCGGTGAGGTCGCGCCAGGGCACGTCGGTGCGGACCCCGAACTCGCGGGCGATGGCAGGCTGCACGTTGAACCCGAACATGTTCCACGGCACCACCGCGCCCTCGTCGAGGGTCTTGTCGGGGTCGGGGACGAGCGCGTCGTCGTCGACGGTCCGTACGACGCCGGTCCCCCCGCACGTCGGGCACGCGCCACGCGAGTTGAAGGCGAGATCCTCGGCGCCGGGAGCGTCGACCTGCGCGCCGCAGACCGGGCAGAAGAACGGCCGTTCGGCTGCGACGTCGATCGTCGGGGGCACGTAGTGGCCGTTGGGACATCTGTGCGACGCCAGGCGCGAGAACATCAGGCGCAGCACGTTGAGCAACTCGCTCGACGTACCGAACGTCGAACGCACTCCCGGTGGCGCAGGTCGCTGTCGCAGCGCGAGCGCCGCCGGTACGTGCTCGACGGAGTCGACGTTCGCGCGCGCTGCCTGCGCCATGCGGCGTCGGGTGTAGGTGGACAGCGCCTCGATGTAGCGCCGCGACCCCTCCGCGTACAGCACCCCGAGAGCCAGCGACGACTTGCCCGATCCGGACACCCCCGCGATTCCCACCAGCGCGCGCAGCGGGATGTCGACGTCGAGATCGGCCAGGTTGTTCACCCGAGCCCCGCGCACGGAGATCTGATCGGGCTCTGCACTGCGACGCACAGGGGCAGACACGTGCTCGACGGAACGGCTCACCCTCTCGAGCCTATCCCCGCCCGACCGTATCGACACGCCGCCGACACCGCCGACCAGCAGCGCGCCGATCCGAATACACGGGCGCGCTATTTTGGCCAGTAGGTCCGTGAGAGCGGACGATCGACCACGCCAGACGTCCCCGACGAGAGGTTGCGCACCGATGACATCCGAGAGCACCGACCCTTACCTGTGGCTCGAGGAGGTCACCTCCGACTCCGCGCTCGACTGGGTGCGCGAGCACAACGCCCCGACCGTCGACCGGCTGACCGCGTCGAAGCGGTTCGCCGAGATCGAGGAACAGACTCTCGAGGCGCTCGATACCGACGACCGCATCCCCTACGTTCGACGCCGCGGCGACTACCTCTACAACTTCTGGCGCGACGCCTCCAATACGCGCGGCCTGTGGCGCCGCACGACCCTCGACTCCTACGGCACCGACGATCCCGAGTGGGACGTGTTGATCGACGTCGACGAACTCGCCAAGTCCGAGGACGAGAACTGGGTGTGGAAGGGCGCTACGGCGCTGCGCCCCGATTATCGGCGAGTGCTGATCTCGCTGTCGCGCGGCGGTGCCGACGCCGCGGTGGTGCGCGAATTCGACTTCACCACACGCACCTGGGTCACCGACGGATTCACGCTCCCCGAGAACAAGTCGACGGTGAGTTGGATCGACGAGGACAACGTCTACGTCGGCACCGACTTCGGTACCGCACCCGACGGGCACAGCTCGCTGACCGAATCGGGATACCCGCGCATCGCGAAACGCTGGACTCGCGGCACCCCTCTCGATGACGCCGTCACCGTCTTCACCGGCGAACCGTCAGACATCTCGATTCGAGCCGTCTACGACGACACCCCCGGCTTCGAACGTCATTTTGTCTCTCGCGCAACGGATTTCTTCAACTCTCTGCTCTTCGAGAACCGTGACGGCGAGCTCGTCCTCATCGACGTCCCCACCGACGCGTACGCGGGCGTACGACGCGACTGGCTGTTGGTCATGACGCGCTCGGAATGGTCGCCGACGGGTCCCGACGGTCCGACGTACGCGCCCGGCACACTCCTCACTTTCGACTATCAGGCCTACCTCGACGGCAACCGCGACGCCACAGTGCTCTTCGAGCCGGATGGCCACACCAGCCTCGTCGACTTCACGTTCACCAAGAACTACCTGATCATCACGACGCTGCACGACGTACACACGTCGATCACGGTGCTGACCGTAGGCGAGTGGTCGCCCGTCGAGGTAGCCGGATTACCGGGCCTGGCAACGATTTCCGTGCTCGACACCGATCCCGATCACAGCGACGAAGTGTTCTGGTCGGCCACGTCGTTCACCGAACCGCCCAGCCTGCTGCACGGCACGATCGGCTCCGACGACGCCACCGTGATCAAGCACAGCCCCGAGTTCTTCGACGCATCGGCAGTGACCACCGAACAGTACTTCGCGACCTCCGACGACGGCACGCTCATCCCCTACTTCGTCGTTCGACGTACCGACGTCACGAGCGGACCGACGCTGCTCTACGGGTACGGCGGCTTCGAAAATGCTCTCACCCCAGGCTATTTGACGGTTGCCGGGAGGGCATGGATCGAACGCGGCGGCATCTACGTGATCGCCAACATCCGCGGCGGCGGCGAGTACGGCCCCGCATGGCACACCGTGGCACAGAAGGCGGGGCGCCATCTGGTCTACGAGGACTTCTCCAGCGTCGCGAAGGATCTGGTCGTTCGACGCATCACGACCCCGGAACAGCTTGGTGCACAGGGTGGTTCGAATGGCGGACTACTGATGGGCGTCATGCTCACCCGCTACCCCGAGCTGTTCGGTGCACTCGTCTGCCAGGTGCCGCTGATCGACATGTACCGCTACCACCTTCTGCTCGCGGGAGCGTCGTGGGTTGCCGAGTACGGCAATCCGGAAGACCCCGAGGAGTGGGCGTTCATGGAGCCGTTCTCGCCCTATCAGAACATCCGACGCGAGGTCGACTACCCGCCGATCCTTGTGACGACCTCGACTCGCGACGACCGTGTACACCCGGGTCACGCGCGCAAACTCGTTGCGCGGCTTGAAGAAAACGGCCACACCGTCGACTACTACGAGAACATCGAGGGCGGCCACGGCGGCGCCGCCGACAACAAGCAGGCGGCATACAAGTCGGCGCTGGCCTACGAGTTTCTCTGGGAGACGTTGGGTGAGGCCGAGCCACCGGTGTCCTGATACCCCGTCGGGGCCGTACGGAGCTTCTGCGTAGCCAGGGTCACCAGCGCCTCAACGTCGAGGCGGGTGTCTCACCGAACTCACTGCGATATGCGGCGGCGAAGCGCCCCAAATGTGTGAAGCCCCATCGCAGCGCGACGTCGGACACCGTTGTCTCCGTGGCATCTGCAGCCCGGAGTTCGGCGTGAACGCGCGCCAGGCGGAGGGACCGGAGATGCTCGGACGGCGTCGTCCCGAAGTGCGTGCGGAATCCCAACTGCAACGAGCGCACGCTCAGTCCGACCTCGCCGGCGATATCGGGGATGCTCACCGGCGCGGACATCCGCGCCTCCAACAGATCCGCAGCGCGGCGCACAGGGCGTGGAACCACCACGTCGGTACGTTGCTCGTGCAGGCGGTCGGAGTAGTTGTTGTGGTGGCTGAGCAGCAACTGGTTCATGACCGCGTCGCCGAGTTCGCCGACGGCGAGGTGTCCCTGATCCGCGCCGATGAGATCGACGTTGTCGACGAGTGTCCGAACGAGCCGAACCCACGCGCGTTCGGCATCGCCGTCGAGTCGCATGGCCGAGTCGAATCGGACCGATTCGCGCGGAATATAGCCGAGGCGTCGACGTAGCCGGTCGTGCAGAGCGTCGCTGTCGATGTGCACGAGAAGCTGTCGGTTGCCCGTTCGCCAGCGCATCGATACCTGCTGCGTCGGTTGGAGTATCGACGCGACACCCGGTCCCGATTCCACCTCCCACCCACCACCGTGGATGCTTGCGTACCCCGCGAGTGGGATCTGTACGAGATAGAAGTCGTCGAGTTCTCTGGGATCGATCCGTACGGTACTTCCGTAATCGAGGTAGTAGAGCCCGACGCTGCCCAATTGCACGCCATTGAACTGAGCCGCGAACCCGTCGGAGGTATCGATCGGTGAGAGCTGATGCCGACAGAAGGCCTCGGCCACAGTTGATCTCGCGTTATCGACGTCCGCAGACGACGCCAGCTCGAATCGACGTAGCGGGACCCAGGACATTTCAGCCGCAGGCGCGGCGTCCGTGGTGATTGTCATGGCACTTCTCCCTGCTCGTAGCGCAAGGCTACTGCGATTTTCTGACTGGCGTCACGGAATCGTGTTAACTCTGCGTTCCACCTGAGATTCATCGCCGTCAACTTGTCGCGGCCGTGCGCGAAGCGGATAACACCTGCGCACGGCGCATAGACGCCCGGCCCCCGCATTCCTAGCTTGGTGGTCACCGCAGCGCCGGACACCCCACGTGGCCCGCGCAGTCTGCCCGCCACCGCTCGTCCAAGGAATCGGAGAATCCCGTGACATCAGCCCCACTGCCTACCGACGCCGATCGCACGGCACGCCCGCTGTCCAACCGCATAGCCATCGTGTCCGGGGGTGCCACCGACCTCGGCTGGGGAGTGACACACAGCCTGCGCGCCGCCGGGGCCACGGTCGTCGTCGCGGATATCGACGTCGATCGCGGCAAGCAGCTAGCGGATACCGACCCCGGTATCGATTTCGTCGAAACCGATCTCACCGAGGACGATTCGCTTGCAGAGTTGGTCGCGACCACCGTCGGGAAATTCGGCGGGATCGACATTCTGGTCAACCTGGCGTGCAGCTACGTCGACGACGGCATGGCGACCACACGCGCCGATTGGCTACGCGCACTTGATGTCAACCTGGTCAGTGCCGCTCTGCTGTCAGAAGCCGTGCGCCCACATATGAGCAAGCGCGGCGGCGGCGCCATCGTCAACTTCGGGTCGATCTCCTCCACAGTCGCGCAAACCGGACGCTGGGTCTACCCCGCCAGCAAGGCTGCCGTCGTACAACTGACCCGCTCGATGGCGATGGACTATGCCGCCGACGGCATTCGCGTGAACTCGGTGAGTCCCGGTTGGACCTGGTCGAAGATCATGCGCGAGATGTCCGGAAACGACCGCGCGAAGACAGACGCGGTCGCTGCACCTTTTCACCTGACTCGCAGAGTGGGCAACCCATCTGAAATCGGCGACGTCATAAGCTTTCTCGCCTCCGACGCCGCATCGGTCGTCACCGGTGCCGACTGGGCCGCCGACGGCGGATACTCGGCCATCGGTCCCGAGCGCTCGGAACCCGCCATCCCTCTGCTCGCCGAATAGTCTTCGCGCCAACCCATCTGGCGAAACCACCCGATCTCACCACAACCATCCGCACCACAATCATCACGAAGGAAGACACCATGTCGACAATCACCATCATCGGCGCCGGACAGTCCGGCCTGCAGCTCGGAATCGGGCTGCTGGACAACGGATACGACGTCACCATCGTCTCCGATCGCACTCCGGATCAGATCGCGGCCGGACGAGTCAGTTCCAGCCAATGCATGTTCGGCTCCGCGTTGGCTCGCGAAGCAGCACTGGGGTTGGACTTCTGGAGCAAAGAGTGTCCACCGGTCGAAGGTGTCGGCTTCGCTGTGCCCGGCCCGGACGGCACACCGGCCTTCAGTTGGTCTTCACGACTCGACCTGCCCGCCCAGTCGGTCGACCAGCGCGTCAAGATGCCGAAGTTCATGGACGAGTTCACCCGTCGCGGAGGCACGCTTGTCATCGATTCCGCCGACCTGGACGACCTCGAAAAGTACTCCTCTACAAGCGATCTTGTGATTGTGGCCGCGGGCAAGGGTGAGATCGCGAAGCTGTTCTCGCGCGACGACATCCGCTCCGTCCACACCGCACCCGCGCGCGCCCTTGCCCTGACGTACGTCACCGGGATGACGCCGCGCACCCCGTACTCGTCGGTCGCGTTCAATCTGATCCCCGGTGTCGGCGAGTATTTCGTCTTCCCGGCGCTGACGACCAGCGGACCCTGCGAAATCATGGTGATGGAGGGGATTCCGGGGGGCCCGATGGACTGTTGGTCCGATATCACCGGTCCCGACGAGCATCTCGCGCGCGCCAAGTGGGTTGTCGACACGTTCACTCCGTGGGAGTCCGAGCGCTCAGCGGGCATCGAGCTGACCGATCCCAACGGCACTCTCGCCGGCCGATTCACGCCTGCTGTCCGGCACCCGGTCGCCACATTGCCCTCGGGCGCCCCGGTGTTGGGAATGGCAGACGTCGTGGTGCTCAACGATCCGATCACCGGACAGGGAAGCAACAACGCCAGCAAGTGCGCGGCGTCGTATCTCGCGAGCATCCTCGAGCACGGCGACGCGCCATTCGACGCGACCTTCATGCAGGACACCTTCGAACGTTATTGGGACTACGCCAAATACGTGGTCGACTGGACCAACGCGCTGCTTGCACCTCCCCCCGAGCACGTCCTGGCACTCCTCGGTGGAGCGGCGGCCGACAATCGGATAACTCGCCGATTCGTCAACGGATTCGACGACCCGCGAGACTTCTTCAACTGGTTCATGGATCCCGCACTGGCAGCCTCGGAGTACCTCACTCCGGTCGCGTCATGAGTCGACGTATCGCCATCGTCGGCGCAGGGCAGTCCGGCGCGCTGCTGGCACTTGCGCTACGCCGCGACGGATACGACGTCACGCTGGCCACCGATCGCACCGCCGCAGAAATCCGCACCGGTCCGGTGTTGTCGAGTCAGTGCATGTTCTCCTCGGCCCTGGCCGTCGAATCAGACCTCGGCCTCGATCACTGGTCGGGCGAGATCCCCACCATCGAGCGCATGGCAATCACTGTCAGCGAGGGCGCGATCGACAGGGGCACAGGCGATGACACGGGCACAGGCGATTCCGCCAACTGCATTGATCCAGCGAATTCGACGACGTCATTCGTGGGTCACCTCGATTCCCCCGCCGCATCGGTGGATCAGCGACTCAAGTGCGCGCGCTGGATCGATGACTTCGTTGCCCTCGACGGCAGGATTCGGCTGGGCGAGGTCGGTACCGTTGACCTTCAAGAGCTGACCGCCACACACGATCTGACGATCGTGGCCAGCGGAAAGGGCGCGTTGTCGGAGGTCTTTGAGATCGACCGATCGCGCACGATTTACGATGCGCCACAGCGCATATCCACGATGGCCTATGTGACCGGCATGTCCTCCGATCCGAGCGCCGAACTGACGATGACGTCGGTGGCGGGCGTCGGCGAGTGCCTCACGATGCCTGCGCTGTCCACCAGCGGAACCTGCCAGATCATCTTGATCGAAGCGGTTCCCGGCGGACCGCTCGACCCGCGAGGCGCCCCGGACGCCCCAGGGCTCGATTCCCCTGGGCAGCGTCTCGAGTACATCCGCGCCGCCTTGACAGGGCATTTTCCCGACATCGCCCGCCGCGCAGGCGATATCGCACTCACCGACATGAACGCGACGCTGCACGGTGCGGTGGTCCCGCGGGTGCGCCACCCTGTGGCCACCTTGTGCAACGGACGGCATGTTCTCGGCATGGCCGACGTTGTGGTCCTCAATGATCCGGTGACAGGGCAGGGCAGCAACAATGCCGTGCACTCGGCGCATGTCTACCACCAGGCAATCACCTCGCATGGCGATCGCCCCTTCGACTCCGCTTGGATGCGAAGAACTTTCGAGAAGTATTGGCGAGGCTGGGGGCAATGGTCGGTCTCCTGGACGAACAGCATGCTCGCCGGTATCCCCGACCATGTGGAGACGGTATTCGCCGAAGCGACACAGTGGCCGACCGTCGCCGATGCCGTGGTCCGCGGATTCGACGACCCCCGCACCGTCTCGGACTGGTGGTTCGCCCCCGCACAAGCGCAGCGTCTACTCGACACCGCCCGCCGCGAGGCCAAGTCCGTGCACAATCGTCGCGAACTCCGGCGCGCGCTCGGGCACTACGCCACGGGAGTCACCGTCATCACCGCCAGATCGCCGGACGGTCGAAAGATCGGGCTCACCGCCAACTCATTCACGTCGGTGTCGCTCGACCCACCCCTTGTCTCCTTCTGTCCTGCCAGAAACGCGCCGAGTCTGGTGGATCTCAGTGCGGCCGGCAGGTTCGCGGTCAACATCCTCGCCGCAGACCAGCACGACCTGTCCCGTCAGTTCGCGACACCCGCAGAAGACAAGTTCGCAGGTGTGGAACACACCGAGGGCATCGACGGCACACCGCTACTCGATCGCGTTGTCGCGCAGTTCCAGTGCCGAACCGTGCAGCGCGTGGACGCGGGAGACCATGTGATCTTCCTCGGAGAGGTCGAGGAGTTCAGCGCACCCGGCGGAGAACCTCTGGTGTTCCACTCAGGCAGCTACCGACTCGTCGCAACACATCCCGACCACGCCTGACCATGGAGTATCGCCGATTCGATTACGACGTGCCTCGGGCGCCTCATACCACCGACGGGATGCGTTACGGGCCGGTAAAAGCTCGTATATCGGTATTGCGACGGCAGTCAATTTGACGCAATATCGAATAAGCCGATCCGTCATCGTTGCCGGCGTCCACCCATCCACCTTCTGTCCCCAGTCTGATCAGCACACCTGACGGGAATGAGCCACAGTGAACGACCAACCCTTCTGGAATCCGAAGACTGAGCAGCTCGACCGCTCCGAGCTCGACTCCTTGCAACTGACCAAGCTGCGCCGCCTGACCGAATGGGCCGCAGCACGCAGCCCCTTCTATCAACGCAGTTTTGCCGCAGCGGGTTTCGCGCCCGAGCAGCTGAAGACCAGAGCCGACATCAATCGAATCCCGTTCCTCACACGTGAGGACTGGATGCACAGCCAGGAACAGTGTCCGCCCTACGGAGAATTGCCGGTCGCCGATCACACTCGTGCGATCCGGATGCACACCACCAGCGGGACCAGCGGCAAGACCCCGCTCCGCGCGCTCGACAGCCGCAAGGATTGGGCGTGGTCAGCCGAAATGTGGTGCTACGCCCTGTGGGGTGCGGGCATACGTCCTCACGACATCGGTTATGTCGCTTTCGGTTACGGCACCTTCATCGGCTTCTGGGGCCTGCACAACGGACTGGAGAAGCTGGGCGCGCTCACCATCCCCGGAGGCGCACAGATTACCACCCAGCGCATTAGACAGATCATCGACTTCGACTGCACTGTTGTGGCCTCGACGCCGACCTACGCACTCCGGCTGGCACAGGAAGCCCAGGCCCTGGGAATCGACCTGCCCGCCAGCAAGGTGCACACCGTGATCCTGTCCGGGGAGCCTGCAGGTTCGATTCCCGAGACCAAGGCATTGATCGAAAGCCAATGGGGAGCCAAGTGTTTCGACACAGCGGGTATGACCGAGGTGTCGACGATCTTCATGTTCGAGCCCATCGATCAGCCCGGTGGCTGTCACATCATCGAGGACCACTTCATCGAGCAGGTCATCGATCCAGAGACCGGCGAGGAGGTCGGCTACGGAGAGCGCGGCGAACGCGTGTGTACCTCGTTCGGCCGCAGCACGATTCCGCTGATCCGTTATCGCAGTGCAGATCTGGTGGTCAAGGTGCCCCATACACGTGCAGGCACCGGCCGCACATGGGATATCTACGAGGGAGGAATCCTCGGCAGAGTCGACGACATGAAGCTGGTGCGCGGCACCAATGTGTATCCACGTGCGGTGGAGAGCATCGTGCGCGGCTACACCGAGATCGACGAGTTCCAGATCCGGATCGAACGCCGCGACATCCGCGACGAGATCACCCTTGCCGCAGAGCCGTTCGTCGCTGTCACCGACGACGAGTGGAACAGCGTGGCCACACAATTGAGCCGCGAGCTCGCCGACGCCCACGAAGGGCTGCGCTTTCAGTTCGAACGCGCCAATACAGGTAGCCTGCCGCGCTTCGAACTCAAGGCCAAACGTCTCGTCGACAACCGCTGAGTCGCCGACTCATCGCCTACCACCTCGCCTGTTGAGAAAGGCAAAATCCATGTCCCCCAATGTCACCGCGATCACCGGCGAATCGAGATCCCTCGATTTGCTCGGTACGCCGCTCGATCTCGCCGAAGACACGCTTCTCAACGTCTACGCGAAGCTCAAACACCTCGTCTCCGACGACTCACTGGCACCCTGCGTGGCGTCCAACGCGCGGGTCGCGCTGAGTGCAGTCGGTGTGGCACTCACCGATCTCGCCGTCGAGTTCGAACCCCTCACCGACCTGAGCTGCTGAACGGAGCCGAAATGAAGTACTCCATCATCGGCGGCGGCCCAGGCGGGCTGCTCTCGGCCATCCTGCTGAAACTCGACGACCCCTCGCATGAGGTCACCGTCTACGAACGCAACGCACCTGACAGCACATTCGGCTTCGGTGTGGTGTTCTCCGACGACACGCTGGCCAACCTCGAGGCGGCCGACGCGGTATTGCTCGACCGGATGCGCACGTACTACCGGTATTGGTCACCCATCGACGTCGACTATCGCGGCTATCACGAACGCTCCGAGGGACATTCGTTTGCGGCGATGGCCCGCAAGCAACTGCTGCTGCTGCTCGCCGAGCGCGCGGCCGAGCTGAAGGTCGACCTGCGGTTCTCCACCACCGCACCCCCGCTCGAGGAGTTGCGTTCGACGAGCGACGTCGTAATCGCCTCCGACGGAGTGAACTCGACCACGCGCACCGCGATCGCCGAGTCGCTGGAGCCGAGTCTCGATCGACGTCCGTCGAAGTACGCGTGGTTTGCCACCACCGCACCAGTCGACTGCTTCCGTTTTGTCTTTCGTGACACCCCACATGGTTTGTTCTGGGCCCACATCTACCCGTTCGACGAGCACACCTCGACGTTCATCGTCGAGTGTTCTCCGCAGACATGGCGTAACGCGGGACTCGACGTGTACGCCGAGCAGCCACGCCGTCCCGGCGAGACCGACGAGGCGTCGCTGAAGTTCTGCGAGGAGGTATTTGCCGACTATCTGAACGGACATCCGCTGCTGGGCAACAACTCCGGCTGGTTGAACTTCACCGTGGTGCGTAACGAGTCCTGGCACGACGGCAACACCGTCTTGATCGGCGACGCAGCCCACACCGCCCATTTCTCGATCGGCTCCGGCACCAAGATGGCGATGGAGGACGCCATCGCGCTGACCACCGCCCTGCGTGGGGTCACCGAACCCGACCAGGTCACCGATGCGTTCGACACCTACGAGCGCGAACGTATGCCCGTCGCCGCGTCGTTGCAGCGGTCAGCACAGACGTCGATGGAGTGGTTCGAGGACATCGATCGCTACCGCTCGATCCCGGCCGAGCAATTCGTGTTCCAGCTACTCACCCGCAGCCAACGCGTCACCTACGACAACCTCAAGATGCGCGATCCGAAGTTCGTTGGGCGCCTTGACGAGTGGTTCGCTCAGTCCGACAATCGCGCAGGCGTCGGGGTACCGGCGTCGACGCCACCGATGTTCTATCCGTTCACCATTCGTGGACTGACCCTGCCCAACCGGGTTGTGGTCTCCCCGATGGCGCAGTACAGCGCCATCGACGGCGTCCCGAACAACTGGCACCTCGTGCACTTGGGATCACGTGCGGTCGGCGGGGCGGGCCTGGTCATCACCGAGATGACCGCACCCACACCCGATGGTCGGATCACGCCGGGATGTCCTGGCCTGTGGAACGAGCCGCAACGCGACGCGTGGGCAGGGATCGTCGACTTTGTACACCAGTCATCAGACGCGAAAATCGCTCTGCAGCTTGGTCATTCCGGACCCAAGGGTGCGACCAAGGTGATGTGGGAGGGCATCGACGACCCGCTGGAGGAGGGTGCGTGGGAGATCATCGCCCCCTCACCGCAACCGTATCGCAGCGACAGTCAGGTACCTCGGGAGATGAGCGTCGACGATATTCTCGCCATGGTCGACGCCTACCGGGAGTCTGCGCGGTTGGCGGTATCCGCAGGCTTCGACATGATCGAATTGCACTATGCCCATGGCTATCTGCTCTCGGCGTTCTTGTCTCCGCTGACCAACACGCGCACCGATGAATACGGCGGTTCCATCGCCAACCGCGCACGCTTCGGTGCACTGATACTCGACGCCGTCCGAGAGGTGTTCGACGGCCCGATCAGCGTGCGTATCAGCGCAACCGACTGGGTCGACGGTGGCATCACCGACGACGATGTGATGACCATGTCGACGATCTTCGCCGAGCACGGCGCCGATCTGATCGACGTATCCACGGGCCAGACCTCGGTCGACGCCAAGCCCGCCTACGGTCGTCTCTATCAGACGCCGTTCTCCGACCGCATCCGCAACGTGCTGGGCATTCCAACGATCACCGTCGGTGCTGTCGCGTCTGTCGACGATGTCAACACCATCGTGCTCTCGGGTCGAGCGGACCTATGTGCCATCGCCCGACCGCACCTGGTCGATCCCTATTGGACGCTGAATGCCGCACTGGACCAGGGCTATCGGGCGGGTCCCATGCCCACGCAGTATCGGTCCGGCCGCAGCGCCCGTCGACGAGAGCAGACGCCGTGACCACGGAGCAGGCGGATGGCGACATCGTCCTCGACGCCCTGGGCTACCGCCAGGGGGCGCTCGACCGCACCCTGGGCATCCGCGTCGTCGAACTCTCGGCTGAGCATTCTCGGGCGGTGATGCCCGCTGCGGGCAACACCCAGGTCAGCGGACGGGTACACGGCGGCGCGTACGCGGCGCTCGCCGAGACCATCGCCTCCCTGTCGGCGGCGGTACACGCGGGCCCGGGACGTATCGCGCTGGGCACCGAGCTCGCCGCCAGTCACGTGGGCGGCACCGACGCGGGCGAGGTCCATGCCGACTGCCGGGCACTCTCGCTCGGGAGACGCCTCACCGTGCACCAGGTGGAGCTGCGCGCAGACGACGGCTCACTGTTGTCGGCCGTTCGCGTCACCAACTACCTCACGAGCGATCGGCAACCTGCCGCAGCCACCCCCGCATAGACTCGCTCCCACCATCCACCCCACCGCATCCAAAGACCGCGGCGTCCATCCACCACCGCGCCTTTATCACTGACCGACGAAAGGTTCTGCCATGACCGAGTCACTCACCACCGGGTCGGCAACGCTCGCATCATTTCTTGCCACCCTCACCGACGGCTCGGTGACGGTACTCGACCTCACAACTCCGCTGAGCAGCGAGACGCCCGCCCTGGTGCTTCCCGACCCGTTCGTGAATCTGATCGACTTCAGTCTGGAGGAGGTCAGCGCCTACAACGAACCCGGCCCCTTCTGGCGGCACAACAACATTCACACCGGTGAGCACATCGGCACCCACCTCGACGCCCCGATCCACTGGATCAGCGGTCGCGACGGCCACGACGTGTCGCAGATCCCCGTTGAGCGACTGATCGGACCCGCCGCGGTGATCGACCTGACCGACAAGGTGGCCACCGACCCCGACTACCTACTCAGCGTCGCCGACGTCGAGGATTGGGAGGCTGCGAACGGGACCCTGCCCGCGGGCGCCTGGCTGCTGCTGCGCACCGGCTGGGAGACACGCGGCGGCTCGCAAGCCGAGTTCCTCAACGTCGACGACACCGGTTCGCACACACCGGGTGTCTCCGTCGAATGCGCCGAGTGGCTGGCCACCCAGCGGCCCATCACCGGACTCGGCGTGGAAACGGTCGGTGTCGACGCCGGAATGGCTGGCGGTTTCGAACCCGCCTTCCCCGTGCACTATCACTTCCTCGGCAACGACAAGTACGGCGTCACGTCGCTGCGCAACCTCGGCCGGCTTCCCGCCACCGGTGCGGTCATCGTCGTTGCGCCGCTGCCGATCGTCGGCGGCACCGGAAGTCCGGCTCGGGTGCTGGCCTTGGTCGAGAAAGCGCCGTCGGCATGAGTTCGATCAGCGATGTGGTGGTGATCGGCTCGGGCATCAACGGGCTGGTCGTGACGGCCGAACTCGCACTCGCCGGGCGCTCGGTGACGCTGATCGAGGCCAACCCGGAGATCGGCGGTTTCATCGAGTCCGGTGAACGAACCGCACCGGGATTCATCCACGACACCTTCTCGTCGTGGCATCCGCTGTTCGTATCAGGAGCCGCCTACGGGGCGCTCGGCGACGAGCTACACGCGCGCGGACTGGTCTACGACAACACCGACGGCCCGGTGACCGCAGGCGCAGGGCCCGACGGCCGCGTCGCTGTCGCCCACCGCGACATCGACGCCACGCTGGCTGCTTTCGAGCATCCCGAGGACAAGGACGCCTACCTCGGGATGCTCGGAGATCTCGAAGCCAGAGCAGGCACCATCTTCGGTGCACTCGGCACCGAACTCGACCCATCGTCGATGGCCAGACTGGCCATGCGCACCCTCGGCAGTCAGCGCGCCGCCGGTACCGAGGCCTTGGTACGCGACGGATTGTCCAGCGGCCGCAGCTATCTGGATTCTCGATTCGACGGTTGGGAAACCGACCGACTCTGGTCTCCGTGGTTGCTGCACGCCGGCCTGGGTCCGGACTCGGCGACCGGCGGCGTGATGCTTCCCGTGATGGCGGGCACCATGCACCAATTCGGGTTGCCGGTGGTACGTGGCGGCGCGAAGAAATTCATCGACGCCTTCACCGCGTTGTTCGACGATCACGGCGTGGCAGTGGTGCGCAGCACCCCTGTCACCGAGATCGTGATGCGCGACGGCGTCGCGGCGGGAGTCCGCACCGCAGACGACGAGTGGCTCGCTCGGGATGCTGTGGTCGCAGGGGTCACGCCGCAGGCGCTCTACAACGAGCTACTGCCCCGAGATATGGTGCCGCCAAAGGTATTCGAACAGGCGAGGGGCTACCGGTACGGGCGAGCGGCCATGCAGATCCACCTCGCTCTGGATCGGCCGGTGGCATGGTCAGACGAACGGTTGCGCGAGGTGCCGCTGATTCATGTCACCGAGGGGGCGTCGACGATCGGGATCGCGTGTGCCCAAGCGCAGGCAGGTGTGCTGCCGGACCAACCGACGATCGTCGTCGGAGCGCAGTCACTGCTCGATCCGTCGCGCGCCCCGGACGGGGCTGCCACCCTCTGGATTCAGTTGCAGGAGCTGCCATTTGCACCGGTTGCCGATGCGGCGGGCGAGATCTCGACCACCGGCACCTGGACATCGGCGGTCGCCGAAGCGTACGCCGACCGCGTCCTCGAACGCATCGCCGCTCTCGCACCCGACCTGACGTCGACCATCGTGGCTCGCAACATCATCTCGCCGACAGATCTCGCGGGCCACAATGCCAATGCGGTCAACGGTGATCCCTACTGCGGCAGTGCCGAACTCGACCAGAATCTTCGCTGGCGACCGATCACCTCGCAGGGACGCCACCGCACCGGAATCGACCACCTCTGGCATATCGGGGCATCCACCCATCCAGGCCCTGGGCTCGGCGGCGGGTCTGGACATCTCGTCGCCCAACAGTTGCTGGCCCCGCGCTCACGCAACCCGATCGCAAGGTTCTTCTCGTGACATCACTACCCCAGACCACCATCACCCCATCCGACGACTCCGGCCAGCAACCCCAATCTGGCTGTCGCACTTACGGTCCGACGGTCGCCGAGGTGGTGGGCAGCGTCCTCGCCGACCTCGGCGTCGGACACGTCTTCGGTGTGGTCGGCAGCGGCAATTTCGACATGACCAACGCCCTGCGCGCGGGCGGCGTCGGGTATACCGCTGCCCGCCACGAGGGTGGTGCGGCGACCATGGCCGACGCCTACACCCGCATGTCCGGCAACGTCGGCGTGGTCTCGCTGCACCAGGGGTGCGGACTGACCAACGCGATGACCGGGATCGGCGAGGCCGCGAAGAGTCGCACACCGATGCTGGTGCTCACCGCGGATGCCCCTGCGTCGGATCTGCATTCGAATTTTCGGATCGATCAGGACGCACTCGTTACCAGCGTAGGAGCCGTCAGCATGCGCGTGCACGGCCCGCGAACCGTGGTCGCTGACGTGATACGAGCCGTCCGGACCGCGGTCACACAGCGTCGGACGGTGGTCCTCAATGTTGCGATCGACGTCGCTGCCACGCCCGCCACCGTCGTCGGCCCGGTCACTGCGGACATCACAGCCCAACGGGTACGTCCGAGCCGGGAAGGGCTGGCGGAGTTGGTATCTCTCATCAACGCCGCGCAGCGTCCCGTGTTCGTCGCCGGACGCGGCGCGCGAGATGCCGGGGCTCAGATCGCGGCGCTCGCAGAGCAGACCGGTGCACTCGTCGCCACGTCGGCGGTGGCCAACGGCCTGTTCACGGATAATCCCTTCTCACTGGGCATCTCCGGCGGATTCTCTTCTCCGACAACAGCAGAGCTACTGACCGAGGCGGACCTCATCGTCGGATGGGGTTGCGCACTCAATAACTGGACGATGCGGCACGGTGCGCTGATCGGCCCGGAGACCGTCGTCGCGCAGGTCGACGTCGAAGTCGACGCCATCGGTGCGCACCGGCCGGTCCGACTCGGCCTGGTCGGAGACTGCGCACTCACCGCGGCCGACGCTCTCACCGAACTCGAAATCACCGGCGCGCCAGCATCTGTCGGCTACCGCACACCGGATATCGCGGCGCGCATCGCCGCATCGTCGCGCTGGCGGGATGTGCCCGTCGACGACATCTCCACTCCTGAACGGGTTGATCCCCGACTGCTGAGCATCGCGCTCGACGACATCCTGCCCGCCGAGCGCATCGTCTCGATCGACTCCGGAAACTTCATGGGGTACCCGTCCACACATCTGGGGGTGCCCGACGAGTTCGGTTTCTGTTTCACCCAGGCCTTCCAGTCCATCGGACTGGGGCTGTACACGGCGATCGGCGCCGCTACCGCGCAACCCGATCGGCTCCCCGTTCTCGGCACCGGCGACGGCGGTTTCCTGATGGCCATCGCCGAGCTGGAAACAGCTGTGCGCCTGAACATTCCGCTCGTCGTGATCGTGTACAACGATTCCGCGTATGGCGCCGAGGTCCATCACTTCGGAGATGCCGACATGTCCACGGTGACATTTCCCGACGTCGACATCGCGGCGATCGCGCGAGGATACGGCGCGACAGGAGTCACCGTACGTTCGATTGCAGACCTGGACCCGGTCCGCGCGTGGATCACCGCGGTCGAGTCAGGCACCCAGACGGGGCCGTTGGTCATCGACGCCAAGATCGCCTCCGACGGTGGCGCGTGGTGGCTGAAAGAGGCGTTCGCCAATCACTGACTCCGGTGGCAATGCGGCGCATCGACAGACGCGCCGCATGCCGCCGGCGTGTCGTATGGTGTCAATATGACGACCGTCGCCACACCACACGGAGCCGACCTCACAGCTCCGGCGCCGCGCCACCTGATCGTGACTCTGTTCGCGATGTATGCCCGACCCGAGAACAATTGGCTCTCGGTGGCTTCCGTCGTCCGGCTGATGGAAGATCTTGGCGTCGACGGACCGTCGGTCCGTTCGTCGATCTCACGACTCAAGCGCAAGAACATTCTGACCAGCGTCCGCCATGATGGTCAGGCTGGATACTCACTGTCGCAGCCAGTTCTCGACACCATCAACGACGGCGACGACCGCATTTTCGGTCGTCGGCGCGCGACTCTCGACGACGGGTGGGTGATCGCGGTTTTCTCGATACCCGAGTCCGAGCGAGACAAACGGCACGCACTGCGCACAGCGCTGACCCGACTCGGATTCGGGATAGCTGCGCCCGGGGTGTGGATCGCCCCGGCCGTCATCCTCGATGAGGTTCGGAAAATGTTGCAGCGCAACGAGATGGAGCCCTACGTAAGTCTATTCGATCACTGCGTACTCACCGACGACGCCGCGGCAAAGGTCGCGTCCTGGTGGAACCTCGAGGAGTTGGCGAACCAGTACACCGCCTTTCTCGATCACTATGCCCCACTGGCGCAAGACATCTCGGGCGAGATCGGCACCCGTCGCGCTTTTGTCGAATACGTCCCGATGCTGACCACCTGGCGTCGACTGCCCTACCTCGACCCCGGTCTGCCACTGCAAGTGCTTCCCGAAGGATGGCCGGGAGTCGACGCCGCCCAACTCTTCAGCGAGATCGACGCATCACTGCAGCCAAGAGCACGTGAACACGTGCAGTCGATCGTGCACATCTCCTAGCTCAACGGCGCACCGAATCAGCTTGCAGCAGCAGCGATCCCCTGGATCTCGATCATCGCTTCCTGCTGCCACAACGAGGTGACGCCGATGCCCGCCATCGCGGGATAGTCGCTCACTCCGGTCATCTCACGCCAGATGCGTCCAATCTCTTTCCCGTGGGCCTGATAGTCGGGGATGTCGGTGAGGTAGATGGTCACCGAGAGCAGCCCGGCCGGATCACCACCGGCGGCTTCCAACGCAGCGAGCACGTTGCCGAACGCCTGGCGAAACTGCTCGACGATACCTCCGTCGACAATCCTCCCCTCCGCGGTCAACGCCGTTTGGCCCGCAAGAAAGATCAGACCGCCGTGGCGGGTGGCATGCGAGAAGCCGGAGGGCTTCAGCAACTCAGGGGGATTCACAAACGAGACGGTCATGCCTACTTCTCCTCAATTGGTGCGCGACATCGATACGTCGTATATCGTAGTTGTCACTGGCGTCAATTGCACGCTATATGTGTTGCCTGTTCCACAAGGACCCGAGGAGACCGGTGTGACCCGAACGAGCGCGGACGGCGATGCGGAAAGCGGCGGGCGCGGACCACATCCGACGATCCTGGCGACCCTGCGTGTCTCGGAGAGCACACGCTGCGCCGTACGCACCGGTGACACCTATACGCTGCTGTCTGCTCCAGATGTGGGAGCGCTTCTGGCCGAACCCGATTGGCGCGCACAGCTGGCCGGCGAGGCTCTATCAGAACCTGCCGCCCAGTCCATTCCTGTCGCCGAGGCCGACTACGCGCCGCTGGTCACGAGCCCCGGAAAGATCCTCTGCTGCGGTCACAACTACGCGGGCCATATCGCCGAAATGGGTAGGCCGACACCGGAGCATCCGACGCTGTTCGCAAAGTTCGCGGACACATTGACCGGCGCACGTGACGACGTCGTCTTCGACGCCGCGGTTGCCGAGGGACTCGATTGGGAGGCGGAGCTCGCGGTGGTCGTCGGTGCGACGATCCGCAACGCCGACGCCACGACCGCGCGTACGGCAATCGCCGGATACACGGTCGCCAACGACATTTCGGTCCGACCGTGGCAGCGCCACACCGGACAGTGGCTGCCGGGCAAAGCATTTGATGCCACCACTCCCCTCGGTCCGGTACTGGTTGGAGCCGACGCCTTCGACCCCGCCGACGGCCATGACATCCGCTGCACGGTCAACGGCGGTGTCGAGCAGGAGTCCGACGTCGCCGATCTCGTGTTCGATGCGGCGGCCCTCCTCTCCTACATCTCGACCTTCACCACCCTGCGACCGGGCGACGTGGTTCTGACCGGCACACCCGCAGGCGTAGGTGCGGCATGCTCGCCGCCACGCTCGCTGAGCCACGGTGACGTCGTGGTCACCGAGATCGAGGGATTGGGACGGTGCGAGAACCGCATCGTCGTCAACTCGACTGTCCTCAACTCGACCGCCAACTGAGAGGCACACCTACCATGTCCACCTCCGAGAAGCTCGCTGCTTCACCCGAATTCCCCTGCGGCACCGTGCCCGTCGTCACCAGGCACGGCCAAGAGCACCAGGCGACAGCACAATCCGGCGGCGCCGTGCGCGTCTCCGGGGTCAGCCCGCAGCACACCCCTGCCACCAAGATCTGGTACGGCAAGGTTTCCAACGAACCCGGCTACCGCTCGCTGCCGCACCACCATGGAGAGGCAGAGACCGGCGGCTACGTGCTGACCGGACACGCTCGAATCTACTTCGGCGACAACTACTCCGACTACATCGACATGAGTGCGGGCGACTTCGTCTTCGTGCCCCCGTTCATGCCTCACGTCGAGGCAAACATGAGCACCACAGACGAATTGGTCTGGCTGACCGCACGCACGCCCGACAACATCGTGATCAACCTCGACGACGTCGATGATGCTCTCTTAGAAGGGTATTCGCGCGCATGAGCACCTCGACGTTCAGCCTTCTCGACGCATTCGATCTCACCGGCGGTGAACGGGCCGACACCGGCGAGTACGCCTTTTCGGCGCGACACCAGGTGATCCCCTCCGGCCGTGCGTACGGTGGCGAGGTGGTGGCACAGGCCGTCACCGCGGTGACACGGACCGTCGGTGAGGACAGGTCTATCCATTCCTTCCACGGCTATTTCCTCCGGCCGGGCGACGTCAACGAATCCACCACGTGGACCGTCGACGCTACGCGGGACGGGCGCGGCTTCTCCGCCCGCGCGGTGACCGGCACGCAGAAGGGCAAGCAGATCTTCACCGGCTTGGCGTCGTTTCACATCGGTTCGGAGTCGGTATCACATCAGCTGTCGGCGCCGGACCTACCGAATCCGGAGTCGTTGCCCACCTCTGCCGAACTACTGGCCGGAAGCCGGGTACGTGACGCGCAGTATTGGTCACACGAACGGCATTTCGACATCCGGCACCACCCCGGAGCGGTCTACACGTCCGTGTCCGGACCGCGCGTACACCAACAGGTGGTGTGGCTCAAAGCTTTTCAACCACTGCCGGACGATACCGCCGTCCACCGGCAGGCACTTGCCTACCTGTGCGACTACACCCTCCTCGAACCCGCACTGCGCTACCACGGCTTTGCCTGGGCCGACGACGGCGTGGTGACCGCGAGTCTCGATCACGCCATGTGGTGGCACAACGACGGCCGTGCCGACGAGTGGATCGCGCTCGTTCAGGACGTACCGATCAGCGGGAACGGACGGGCACTGGCGACCGGCCGCATCTTCGATTCGAACGGCGTGCTGCTGGCGACCGTCGTCCAGGAGGGCATGGTTGCCTTCCCGGCTCGCGACTGATCGGCGACACGCCCCTGCGCTGCCGCCGTAAGCTACTGCGGTGCAGCCGGTTCGACTGAGTCTGAATGCCGTAGACGCCAACGCTCACGCCACCGACGGGCCGAGGCGACGGGGTCCCACGCCTCGCCGCGACCGCGCGTGATCGGATACCACGCCAGCCCGATCAGCGCGGCGCTCAGATGGCCGATGTTGGTGAAACTGAGGTCGGTGATCACCGGAACGGCGTAGTAGATGAACACTCCCGCGAGGTAGATCCATCGCCAGGGTCGCGCGATCCGATAGGTGAGTACACCGACGACCCCGGCGAAGAAGTAGCTGACGCCGACATCCTGCACGTGGATCATGTCGGCGCTGCGGACGCCCTCGTGGATGGCGAGCCCTAGCACACCCTGACTGACGAACGTCGCGATGATGTGCGCCGATGCTCCGACGAGGAGCCAGCGCCACGAGCCAAGCCACCGCTCGGCCGGCACATGGAAGATGCAGAAGGCCACCGCCCAGGGCAGCCAGAACGCGCCGTCGATCCAGAACAGGCTGGTCCATAGGACGTGGATCGGATCGTGCGTGAGGTGTTCGAGGTTGGTCGAGCGTGCGCCGAGCACGCGATCGAGGTCGGCCGGGCTCATCAGGTGCTGCGCGATGGTCGTCGCCAACAAGACCGCGAGCCACAGGAACGTCAGTGGTGCGCTGCGAAGGCAGGACACGAGGTGGGCGGCCACACGTCGTGGTCGCCGGCTCGTCGTCGTGTCACCGGTTGCCTGCGTCATCGTGCTCAAGTGTGACGCACCGACGGCTGCTGCGCCCGCGATCGACGCTGACCGAGGTCATCCTCGGAGGAACCTCACAGCTCGTGCAGCCACTCGCTGACCAGGCGAGGCGCGGCCGGATCGCGCGCCCAACGGTTGTGCCCGAGTGGTGCTGCGATGTGCCGATGGTCGACGGCGCCGCGGGTGAACTTCGCGGTCATGGCGCCCATGACCTGCGGCGGTGCGTCGGTGTCGGCGCCGATCGTCACCGCGAGCACCGGGATGTCGATCTCGCCGAAAGCGGCCTCGTAGTCGATGTCGGCGCCGCGGGGACTGAATCGGCCGTGCCTGTTCAGATACGTCCAATCGCGGATGAGCACGCGGGACTGCCTGCCGTAGCCCTCGACAACCGTTCCCGGCCAAAAGCCGACAGCATGCGAAATGCGGTACATCGCGAGCGGCCCCAACGAGGCCCGCAGACCCGAGCCGCCGCGGTAGAGCCTGTGGAACGGCACACCGGAGGCGATGAGAATGAGGCCGCTCAGTCGATGACTGTCGTAGGCACCGAGGTGCGCCTGTCGCGCCGCATACAGCGACGCAATGTGTCCGCCCATCGAGTGACCGGCGACGAATAGCGGGCCTTCGGGGACCTGTCGTCGGGCGACGGCGATTGCCGACGGCACGTCGTCGACAACCATCTCCTGCTGGCCGAACGCGCTGGCGCGTGACGGGCGCGGCCTGCTTGCCCCCTGCCCGCGCAGGTCTGCGCACGCCACCGACACCCCGGCGGCGGCGCAGCGGGTGGCGAACAGGTCGAAGTAGCTTGCCGGAGTTCCCAGTCCGGGAAAGAGAACGATCAGCGGCGTCGGGGCGACCGAGTCTGCGACGAAGATCCGCAGCGGCGTGCGAGTGCCGTCGGCGAGCACGACGTCGTCGATGACGTCGGGAGCGCGCTGCGGGGTGGAGAAGCCGGCACCCGCATTGGAGAAGGTCAACGCCTTCCGCCGAAGACCAGACGCACCACGACGCCGAACACGAAGATGCCGGCACCCACCAGCATCGAGATCACGCCTGTCCATTGCAGTTCTTGCGAGATGGTGTCGATCACGACGTCGGCGACTGGTTTGGCGCTGTTCTCCGACGACGAGAGGTCGTTTTTCACATATGTCCCGTAGAGGTTCGCGCCCGCCCAGCACACCACGCCCGCGATGACCGCCGCGATGCCCAGCCACGCGATCACGGTTCCACGTCGCCTCGCCACGAGCAGCGCGATGACCGCAGCGATGATCCCCACGATCACCGACACCTTGCCGATCGTGGTGATCTGCTCGCCCGCCCGGTGATATGCGCCCGCGTGTAGCCCGGTGTTGCCGCTGGAGACCGGGATCGTGATGGAGCCGGAGACCGTGACACCGACGCGCGCGCTCGCGAGCACGCGGTTGACCATCGGTGTGATGTCGAGTTGCATCGGCGCATTCGGGTCCGACGCCTCGTCGAACAGCCATTGGTGCTGCTGCTTCGCGACGTCGGCGAAGTCGGCCGGGAACTGCGAGCTGTTGGTGTAGGCGTTTGCGAGCGGCCGCACGACGGACTCGGCTCCCGAAATCGACGTGCGCGAAGCGATCTCGTCGGTGATCTGGCCTGCGAGGTAGTCCTTGACCGCCTGGTCGTGACCGACCGGCTCGATCAGTGAGCTGAAGCCGTCGTCGCTGACGATTCGTTCGCTGATCCACACAGCGGGCACTGCAAGAACGATGGCTACGACCGCGACGATCGTCGCCAGACCACTGAGGAAGGTTCGCACGGCTATGACGCTACCGGTCGATGCTGACCTCTCGATGTGCGTTCGGCGGCGGTCACTCCCCGACCAGGTCGCGGGCACGCCCGACGATCAGCGGATCGGGCTGGCCCACGAATTCTTCGTCCTTGCCCTCGTAGTCGAACAGCGACAGCACGTAGCGCATCGCGTTGATGCGGGCACGCTTTTTATCGTTGCTCTTCACGACGGTCCACGGCGCGTGGTCGGTGTCGGTGCGCTCGAACATCGTCTCCTTGGCCGCGGTGTACGCGTCCCACTTGTCCAGGGAGGCCAGGTCCATAGGCGAGAGCTTCCACTGCCGGACGGGGTCGATCTGTCGGATCGCGAACCGGGTGCGCTGCTCGAGCGGCGTGACCGAGAACCAGAACTTGATCAAGCTGATGCCGTCGTCGACGAGCATCTTCTCGAATCCGGGGGCCTGTCGCATGAACTCGTCGTACTGCTCGTCGGTGCAGAATCCCATGACCCGCTCGACGCCCGCTCTGTTGTACCAGGACCGGTCGAAGAAGATGATCTCGCCGCCTGCGGGCAGATGCTGCACGTAACGCTGGAAATACCACTGCGTGGATTCGCGCTCGCTCGGCTTCTCCAACGCGACGGTGTGCGCGCCGCGCGGGTTGAGGTGCTCGTTGAAACGTTTGATGGTGCCGCCCTTGCCTGCGGCGTCGCGTCCTTCGAAGAGCCACAGGTGACGTTGGCCGGTCTGCTTGGACCACTTCTGCATCTTCAACAGTTCGATCTGCAGTCGACGCTTGGTGATCTCGTACTCCCGACGGCTCATGCGCTCGTCGTACGGGTAGTCCTCACGCCAGGTGTCCACCACATTGCGCTCGGGAAGCGTGAGGAGGATCGGGTCGTCGTCGTCATCGTCGTTCACCGTGAACTGCGTGGTGTCCTTCAGATCGACGAGCTGCTGGAGGGCCTCACGTCCGTTCAACTTGCTGAAATCGGGGCCGACGGCTTCGAGATCGTGTAACTCGGTCACCACCCAAAGATATTCGTATCCGGCAAACACCGCGTGGCAATGAGGTGAACTCGGCTTCGGCGAGAACGTGGCGTTGGTCCCGAAAGGCCGACTGCCGACGCCCCCCGTTGGGAGCGCCGGCAGTCGGCCCGGTACTCAAGACTTCAGTAGCGCGGGTTCAGTCGAAGTAGACGTTCAGTTGCGCAGGCTGATCGATCCCGAGCGCAGGCATGCCTTGCCGCTGCCCGAGTCGGCTGCCGCCGCGAACCCGCCGGAGCACGAGACGCCCCGCTCCGTCGCGACCGCCTGGCCGCCCCATCCGCCGACGGCGACCGAGTTGCTCCCGCGACGCGCCTGAGCGATCGACATCGCGCCCGGGCCGGTGGTGACCGAGTAGGCGTTACCGCCCGAGTTGGCTCCCGCGAGCGCCGTCGATCCCGGCTGCAGATTGTGTGCGCGGGCATGCCCTCCACCGTCGGCGACTGCCACCGCGGTGCCGCTCGACGACGCGTCGGTCGCGCTTGCCGAGCTGCCTGCTCCCGCGCGCGCACCGCAACCGCTCGTGCCCGAGATGTGCTGTACCGAAGAGCCGTTGGCGGCATTGCATTCTGTGCCCGCGTGCGCATCACCGCCACCGAGCGCGAACCCGGCAACTAATCCCGCACCTCCGCAGACGACGGCGAAGACACGGACGGCAAAAGTGTTGATACGCAATTTATTTGGCCTCCAGAAGATGATCGGGCGTCACGCAGACGCGGGCAGCCCGATCAGCGTACCCCGCAACCGCCATCAGGAATACCGCGCAACCCACGTTCTCAGGTAACGGATAGGAAACGACGCCGGGTCCCCCATCTCGGGACTCCGGCGTCGTTGCCAGGAAGTACGAAAAGCTATGTGGCTCAAGCCTTTGCGCGACGCTCCGCCTCGGCGGTCAAGCCTTTGCGCGCGGTGTCGACGGCGACCTTCTGCCCCCGCTTCACGATGAGTCCTGGCAGTTTGATCTTGAGGTCGACCAGCAACTCGAATTCGACGTGGGTGCTGTCACCGTTATCGGTCAACGTGTACTTGCCCTGCTGCTCCGAGAGCGTCGTCGACTTGATCAGCGTCCACTCGCAGGTGGTGTCGGTCCACGAGTAATTCACCGACTGATCGTCGTTGATGCCTGCCGCATTGACGGTCATCGAGACCTCGTCCGGCGTGCCGTCATCGTGGGTGCTGACGATCTGCGCTGCTTTGTGGGGGCCGGACCATTCCGGGAGTGACTCGATGTCCATCAGGACTTCCATCACCACCGATAACGGTGCGGCGATATCGAATTCGGTCTTTGCTGAGACGGCCATGCTGAGCAACCTACCTTGTGCGTGTGATCAGGATGACGTCAATGCTCGCGGTCGACGAGGCGAAGCGGCCACGCCTCGTCCGGGATATCACGTAGACCGCAGGCGACGTCGACGGCGGTGAACCACCCGCGGAAGTGGATGACCTCGCCGACGACCGGATTCCGGACCGTGGCGTCGCAGCGGAAGCGCTCATGCTCGTCGTCCCATCCCTCGATGTACTTCATCTGGGTGGCGAACATGCCCTTCATCCCGACCTTGGGTCCGCGACCGAGCCAGCGCATCGGCCCGCTCTCGAGAAGCAGTTCGCCGGCCCGCGTCACCGACGGCTCGATGGGCCACAGCAGGTCGGGGCCGTCGCCGAAGTAGTCGACGAGTCCGGACCTGCCGTCGACCAGAAGCGAGTTCAGCGCGCGGTCGCCGTTGGTGTAGGAGAAGGTGCGCAGCACGGCCAACGATTCGCGGCCGAGTTCGTCGACGTAGCAGTACTGGTTCTGGGTGAATGGCACCATTCGGCTCGACCGCGCCGGGAACGCGTTGCGCTTGGCGTAGAACCAGACGAGCGGTGGCGGCAGCGCCGACGACACGTACACCGATTCGTAGATTCCGCTGCCGAGTTGGGCCACACCCGACGTCGAGTCGATCGAATACCGCCATGCGACGTTGGGGTGCAGTTTGTCGAAGTCGGAACCCAGCGCCTCCCGATACACCGGCGTCACGATTCCCTCCCCCCAAGCTTGCCCGAGGCAACAATCCGCCCGGGCCTGTGGGAGAACCTACTATGTGGCGCACAACACCGTGTAGAGACCTCCGGCCCGAGGTGGGCAGTATTGCCTGCGACGGTCGACGCGGTGGGCTGTTTCAGCCCACGACCACTGCGGATTCGCACAGTCGGGAGAGTTCGTCGATCACCAGATCAAGAGGTTCGACGCTGCGCTGGGTCATCGACAGTCCGACGGCCCCCTCGATACCCGCGATGATCAGATTCGCCAGTGAGTCTGCGCGCGCGTCGTCGACTCCCTCGTAGACGAGACGTGCCGCGATCTGGTGGCGCCAGCGTCGAAAGATCTCGTCTGACTCGTCGGCCGTCGTCGGCTCGGCCCGCCGCGCGAGTCCCCCCGCGAGTACCGGGCAGCCGCGCTGGAAATCGGTGCTGACCAGCATCTTGCGCCAGACGTCTCCGATAGAGACCACGGCGTCGGCGGCCGAACCCGCGTGGGTGTCGGCGATTCGCGACGAGATGAACTCCCCCGCATACCGCACGGCCTCGTTCATCAACTCCGACTTCCCGCCCGGGAAGTGGTGATAGATCGAACCGCGTGGCGCCTTGCTGGCCGCGAGAACGTCGCCGATCGACGTTCCCGGTACGCCGTCTCGTCCGATCAGATCCGCGGCGTACACGATCATCCGGTCTCGCGGGCCGAGTTCCCCGTCATCGTGAGCCACCGTCACGCCGCCTTTCCCAGAACTCGACTATGCAGGTCTTCATAGTTGATCGCTTCTATGCAAGGATACATAGTCATGGAGCCATCCACCGCTGATACAGCAGCACCAAGCGAGCTCGCAACCATGTCCGGACTGGAGTTGCTTCGCGCCTGGGCCGACAATCCCGACGACGGACGCCCGAGCATCGGACGCCTGCTCGGCATGCGCCCCGTCCGAGTCGACGAGGGTTCGGTCAGCTTCGCCGTCACCCCGCAGCCCGACTTCGCCAATCCGCTCGGCACCGTCCACGGCGGCATCTGCGCGACGCTGCTCGACTCCGTGATGGGTTGCGCGATCCACACCACACTCCCCGCGGGCGCGGGCTATACGACGCTGGAACTGAAGGTCAACTACATCCGAGCTGTGCAGACCGACGACGGCGAACTCACCGGTGTCGGCGAGATCATCCACGTCGGCGGGCGCACCGCCACCGCCGAGGGCAAGGTGTTCTCGGCCGACGGCAGGCTGGTCGCGCACGGCAGCACCACCTGCATCGTGTTTCGCTAGGCCGAGACGAGATAGGTGTCGCGCAGCGTGGTGAGCGCGGCGTCGTCGAACCCGAGTCCGGCGACGAAGTAACCCTCGATGTCGGAGTACTTCTGCCGTACCTCGTCGAACGCGCCGTCGAGGTAGGACGGGTCGACGCCGAGGACCGGGAGCAGGACGTCCGGGTCGCCGCCCGCAGCCGCGAAGTCGTCGAAGATCGGCTTCAACGCCGGGATCAGACGCTCGTTGGTCAGCAAGTAGTCGTGATAGATGTCGTCCTTGTCGACGCCGAGAAGCGCCAGCAGCGACGCCGCGGCCCAGCCGGTGCGATCCTTGCCGGTGGTGCAGTGGAAGAGCGACGGCCCGTCGTATTCGCCGAGGAGCCCCTGGTAGTAGCCGCGATAGGAGCGCACAGCGCTCGGTAGCGAGACCATTCCGCGGTAGGTGGCAGCGATGGCGTCGGCGGCCTTACCGCCCGCGAGTTCGCGCGAGGCCATTTTCACGGTCTCCGGGTCGGAGAAGAACTGCTGCAGATTTGCCGGCACCGCGGTTGTCGAATCGGCAAGGACGTCGAGGTGGATGTCGGCGACGTCGGGAAGCGCCGGATCGGGAAGTGCGGTCCGCTCGGCCTCCGAACGCAGGTCGTAGATCGTGCGGACACCGAGACTCTCGAAAGTAGGCAGATCGGCCGTAGCCATCGAACGGAAATCCGTCGAGCGGTACAGCCGGTCGGATACGACGACCCTGCCACCGTGCCCGCGGTAGCCGCCGAGGTCGCGCAGGTTGGGCAGACTGGAGACGGGACTCGGCGCACCGGGCTTCAAGGGCATGGCACCGAGTCTTCCAGATGACCTGTCGCGATTCAGTGAGACCCGGGCGCCTCCGGCGGATTCGGATTGGCGGGGGCGAGGTACGGGAACGTGTCACTTGCGAGGCGGGTCGGGGCGTCGACGTGATCGCTGATGCGCGGCCCCTTCGCAGCGTTGACGAGGTAGGTGTACAGGGTGTCCATGCAGTCGTCGTTGAGCGAGCGTCCGCCCATCGTCTCGTGCGGTCGGCCGTCGCGGACGGCGCGTTCGATCTCGAGAAAAGTGTTGTCGCCGAAGGGCTTCCACGCGTCGACGATCATGAAGTCGGCGAGCAGCATCTCGGCGAGCGGGTGGTTGCCGTCGGCGTCGACCGGCCAGTCGACGTTGCCGTCGAGACCGTCCCAGTAGGCGAGGTTGGCGTTCAGTCGCGCGTGGTAGGCGCCGAGGTAGTCGGGGCCGAGCGCGAACGCGTCCTCGGCGTTGAACAGGTCGCGGATCTCCAGATCGCGATTGACGGGGTCGTAGTTCTTCATGCCGAGGATCGCGTTCTCGAACTCGGGTCGACCGAATCGCTCCCACCGGACCGGGATCTTGCCGCCGATGACGCTCTCCCCGACGACGGCGACAATGCTGCCGTCGCCGACGAGCGGCCCGAGGTCTACTTCGACGACGATGCTCATCACGTTCTTGCCGTCACCGAGGATGCTGCCGTGGTCGGTGAACGAGAGCTTCCCGGTCGAGATGGTGTTGACCAGCGCGGTTGCGTCGCTGAAGAACGGATCCCACCGGGGGCCTCCGAAGGCGCGCAGCCCGTCGGTCGCACCGCCCGCCTCGTCGTCGACCGCGAACGTGACCGACGTACCCGTGGGGTTGCCACCGACGGACACCGTGCAGGTGCCGGTCTGGGCGACGTCCGGGGTGGTGAACGTGCAGTCGATGGTGACCTCTGCCTCAGCGTCGGCCACCGAGAAGAACGCGGGCTCGGACGCGTCGGCAGTGATCGGGCGGATGCGGAACCGATAGATCAGAGCATCCGAGAAGCGTCCGTTCGGGGGCGTCCACGGCACAAGGTTGAGCACCAGGCCCAGCCGACCTTGCGCCCCCGGGACCGTGAACGCGTACATGTCGGTAATGTCGGCTTCGGGAAGTTGATGGGCCCGCGGCCCAGAGTTGTGGTGCGACATGGGAATTCCCCTCGCTGGTCCGAAATCGGCTTCGGAGACCAACGCTACCGACCGTCGCCGACGACGGCCCTGCGAGCGGGTTCACCGCACAGGTTAGTAAGGCAAGGCTAAGCATGGCTTAGAATGCCCGCATGAGAATTCTTCGCCGCCTTGCCGCGATCGTCGCCCTCACCGCCGCTGCCGCCGGGGTTGCGTTGGCAGCGCCGACGACGACCGCAGATGCCGCTGCGCCGCGCGGAACACTCCTCATCGTGCCCGGCCAATCGTTCGGAGCCGCTCCGTACACGCTGATGGCCGACGCGCTGCGCCGTGACGGCTACCGGGTGCGCGTCCTCGACCTCATGGGCACGCAACTCCTCTCCGACTCGCGCGCCATCAGCAGGGCCGTCGACGCAGAGAAGAAGGCCAGACCGTCGACGCCTGTGTCGCTCGTCGGACACAGCGTCGGCGGCGTGACGACGCGCTACTACGTGAAGAACCTCGGCGGCGCGTCGAAGGTGGCCAACGTAATCGCCGTCGGCACACCGGAATACGGCTCGCCGGGCGGATGCAACCAACCCGGCGCCGACGGACAATTGTGCCCGGGCAGTGCGTTCCTGCGTGACCTCAATGCAGGAGACGACACCCCCGGACCCACCAGGTACTACCGCATTCGCAGCGCTTACGAATGGGTGACCGGCGACCTCGACGGCGGCCAGTGCCGTATCACGCCGTTGCCCGCATTCGTCGCACCGACCGGCTACACCGAGCACACGGCCGATGCCGTCAATCCCGCAGTGTTCCAAGCCGTTTCGCGTGCAGCAGCCGGACACTGCGACGGACAGTTCGTCGATCAACCCGACGGCCAGTTGACCGCCAAGAACTCACTTCGACCGCAGCGCTGAGTTGGTTCAGCGCGGGCAATTGACTGTGTAATCCCAGACGGTGCCGCTCTCCGGCCCGGTGACCTTGACCGTCACGTAGTTGGCGACACCCGGCGGCACGTTGACCACGATGCTGCCCTTGCCCTTGTTGGTGCGGTCGCCGACATATCCGGTGCTGCGGATGAGCCGGCCCTGGTAGAACACGTCGATCTTGTCCGGCTGAATTCGAGTGTCGTAGTTGAGGGTGAACGATGTCGGACCGGTACGCCCGATGATGTGCTTGGTCTCGGTCACGCCCTGCCCACCCGACTTCGTCGACTGATTGCACTGCTGAACCTTGGGCGAACCGCCACCGGTGCTCCCGAGCCCGAGTTGCTCGATGACCTCCGGCGGCACGGCCTTCAGCAGGTCCTCGGCCGACCCCGTGTCGACGCTGCTTCCGGTCGAGGTATCGGCGACGGCCGCCCCTGGTACGCCCAGCGCACCCAGCGCCGAGGCAACCCCGATCACCAATGCGAAACGTCGAAACCTGTTGAGAGACATGGAACCCCTTCGGTGAGAGTTGTTGTGCACCCACCGTATTGAGTCCGTGCGCCGACTCGTGTCACCCGAAGATACGAAACTTCAGCAAAGTGATTCGATCGGATTACATTGGTGAATCAATGTAACGAGTTCTAGGTTTCAGCGCGCTCGGCGAGGACCTGGCCGATGGCCTGCGCGAGCACCTCGGGCGGTTGAGCACCCGAGACGCCGTAGCGACCGTCGATCACGAAGAACGGCACACCGCTGATTCCGTAGGCACTCGCCTGGTCGAGGTCGGCGTCGACGGCGTCCGCGTACGTCCCTGCGCGCAAAGCCTTTTCGACGTCGTCTCGGTCGAGACCGATCTCGGCCGCAAGGTCGGCGAGTTCGTCGATGCCGCCGATGTGCTTTCCTTCGGTGAAGTGTGCGGCGAACAGACGCTCGGCCATATCAGCCTGCCGGCCAACACTTTTGGCGTAGTGCAGCAGTTCGTGGGCCTTGCGGGTGTTGGCGTGGCGCGCGATGTCGAAGTCGTAGTGCAGGCCGGCATCGGCAGCGACCTGGGTGACGTGGGCAAACATCTGCCTGACCTGATCGGCAGGCATTCCCTTGCTCTGCACCAGGAAATCGATCTCGGGAGCGTCTGTCTCCGGCGGTGTGTCGGGAGCGAGTAGGTAGCTGTGGAAGTCGACAGAAACGACGTTGGGGTCGACGTCGTCGGAGTCGTCGAGGAGCGCGAGCGCGGCGTCGAGGTTCCGCTTGCCGATGTAGCACCACGGGCAAGCGATATCCGACCAGACGTCGATGGGTAAAGTACTCATGTTCTGTGCAACGCCGAGGCGTCGGTGCCACATTCCGCGGCGCCGCCGGTACCGCTGAATGTGCACGGAACGTGTGACCCTGTCAGGTCACACCGCCTCACGTCGCGTCGACGAATTCCGCGAGCTTTGCGTCCACCTTTTCCTGGACCGTCTTGATGCGATCCTCGATCGGCTTCGTTGAGTCCAAGCCTTCTTTTGCCTTGGCGGCTACTTCGCCGATCAGTTTTGCCTGCTCGATGGAAACGATATGGAACTTGTGCTTTTCGAACTTGTGGGCCACATTGCCCGAAAGCCCATTCTCGACCGCGAGACCTTTGACCAGATCCAGCTTGGCGTCGCCGGAACCCTCGGTGAAGTCGAGGTCCTTCAAATCGACCCACACGACGTTCGGGCATGTCACGGACTCGAAGATGTAGCGCGGGTTGGTCAGGTCGATGACGACCTGCCACAGCGTCGTCGACGCATCTGGCTTGCCGGGTTCGGGAATCCGGTACGGCTGCGCAGCATTCCGGATAATGCTCGCCATGGCGGCGGTGGCCTGCACGCGCGACTTCGGCTCTGGCTGGTTGTGCACGTAGAAGGTGGCGCGCGCGAAACGGTCGGGAGCGGCGCATGTACCCGGTAGGGGTTGGTCGCCGCCGAGACCCTCATACTTCTTCACGAGTTCGAGTTGTTGGTCGTAGCTGGGCGAATTCGTCATCACCCAGTAGTCCTCGCTGTGATACACGTCCAGCTTCCCGTCGATGTACTCGAAGATCGCCGAATCGCCCGTCGCGTCATCGATCGCGAGGTGGATCGCAGGTTTGCTGCCGCCGGTCGGGTCCGTCATGGGGATAACCTGCGGGTTGTTTTCTTCTACCCACCGGACGGCTTCTGCCACCGACGCGAAGTTGTCGAGGAAGTACTGCAGCCACACCGACATCGCGAGCTGAGGGCGGTCGGGGTCGGGGTCACCGTACTCGGATTCGGCCAGCCACAGGATGTGGCCCGCCAGACCTTTCTCGTTGACCCCGTCGGTCGAGAGGATGTCGTAGACGCCGGCGATCACACTGCCGTACTTCGACGTCCACTTCAGCTTTCCCTCGACGCGATCATTACGGTCGACGCCGCGTGGGAGCTTCCAGAGATTGGTGTGGAGATCCTGGTGGAAATCCATGTTGCGGCCGACGATCACAGAACCGTTGGCCTCTGGCCACATCACCCGTGTACACACAGGAATCCACTTCCGTTCGTTGTTGACAACACCGACGAGACACTTCACCGCGACGTGCGAAATATCGATCCGAGCATCCCACGAATAATCGTGGGTCGCTTACTTCACGGTAGCCGCGTGAATCAGCCCGGCGCGCGATAAGTCTCAGAATCATTCCGCGGCGTCTCGAATTCAGTCATGCGGCGCCCACTCGACCGGATACAGCGCCCACTCGACGGGATACAGCGCCCGGTCGACGGGAACGCCGAAGGCCGGCCACCCTTTCGGGTGACCGGCCTTCGGTGTGTTCGCTATGCAGCGGTGGGGATCAGAATCCCATCCTCGTCGAAGACGAGATCAGAATCCCATCCCCGTCGTAGACGGGATCAGAATCCCATTCCGCCCATCTCGTCGGCGCCGGGCATGGCCGGGGCCGGGTTCTTCTCGGGCTTGTCGGCGACGACGGCCTCGGTGGTGAGGAACAGAGCCGCGATCGACGCTGCGTTCTGCAGGGCCGAGCGGGTGACCTTGACCGGGTCGTTGATGCCTGCGGCGAGGAGATCCTCGTAGGTGCCGGTGGCGGCGTTGAGGCCGGTGCCCAGCGGCGAGTTGAGGATCTTGTCGGCGACGACGCCGGGCTCGAGCCCTGCGTTGACGGCGATCTGCTTGGCCGGAGCCGACAGCGCGACGCGCACGATGTTGGTACCGGTCGCCTCGTCGCCCTCGAGGGTCAGCGAGTCGATGGCAGGCTCGGACTGCAGCAGAGCCACGCCGCCACCGGCGACGATGCCCTCTTCGACGGCAGCCTTCGCGTTGCGGACGGCGTCCTCGATGCGGTGCTTGCGCTCCTTGAGCTCGACCTCGGTGGCCGCGCCCGCCTTGATGACTGCAACGCCACCGGCCAGCTTGGCCAGGCGCTCCTGCAGCTTCTCACGGTCGTAGTCGGAGTCGCTGTTCTCGATCTCGGTGCGGATCTGCGACACGCGTCCGGCGATGGCGTCTGCGTCGCCCGCGCCGTCGACGATGGTGGTCTCGTCCTTGGTGACGACGACCTTGCGAGCCTGGCCGAGCTGCTCGAGACCGGCACCCTCCAGCGAGAGGCCGACCTCTTCGCTGATGACCTCGCCACCGGTGAGGATGGCGATGTCGGCGAGCATGGCCTTGCGGCGGTCACCGAAGCCGGGAGCCTTGACGGCAACAGACTTGAAGGTGCCGCGGATCTTGTTGACCACCAGGGTCGAGAGGGCTTCGCCCTCGACGTCCTCGGCGATGATCAGCAGCGGCTTGCCCGACTGGATGACCTTCTCCAGCAGCGGGAGCAGATCCTTGACGGTCGAGACCTTGCCCGAGACGAGCAGGATGTACGGGTCGTCGAGGACGGCTTCCTGGCGCTCGGGGTCGGTCACGAAGTAGCCCGAGATGTAGCCCTTGTCGAAGCGCATGCCCTCGGTGAGCTCGAGCTGGAGTCCGAAGGTGTTGGACTCCTCGACGGTGATGACGCCTTCCTTGCCGACCTTGTCCATCGCCTCGGCGATGAGCTCGCCGATCGAGGGGTCGCCTGCCGAGATACCAGCGGTCGCAGCGATCTGCTCCTTGGTCTCGACCTCCTTGGCGCTCTTCAGCAGCGACTCGGTGACGGCGTCGACAGCCTGCTCGATGCCGCGCTTGAGGCCCATCGGGTTGGCGCCTGCGGCAACGTTGCGCAGACCCTCACGCACGAGTGCCTGAGCCAGAACGGTTGCGGTGGTGGTGCCGTCGCCAGCGACGTCGTCAGTCTTCTTGGCGACCTCCTTGACGAGCTCGGCACCGATCTTCTCGTAGGGGTCCTCGAGCTCGATCTCCTTGGCGATGGACACGCCATCGTTGGTGATCGTGGGGGCGCCCCACTTCTTCTCCAGAACGACGTTGCGACCCTTGGGTCCCAAAGTCACCTTGACTGCGTCGGCGAGGGTGTTGAGACCCCGCTCGAGGCCGCGACGGGCCTCTTCATCGAACGCGATTTGCTTGGCCATGGGTAAGTGATCCTCCGATAGGGGGTGACACTAGGTTTGTATGGCCGGACTCGGTGCCCGCGACGGACGACCGGTGTGTCATTCGGTACCGATCTCACCGTCCCGACCTAGCACTCACGATCCGTGAGTGCCAACGTCCGTTTTAGCACTCGACCCCGGTGAGTGCAAGGTCAACGGTGAGGAGCGGTCTACGCGGGATCGTTGCCGATCAGCAGCGGCACCAGCAGTTCATCGGCGGTCCAGCCACCGTGGTGCCCGAGCATGCGCGACTCCCCCGGCTCAGCGGCCGGTCGGGTGAGCACCGTACGGTCCTTCGCCACGACGACGAGAGCGCCGATTCGCGCAGCGGTTCGATCGGCGGTGCGGGGTCCGTACCAGTGTTCGGCGAGAACCTGTTCGCGCGGCGCGACGTGCGCGTCGTCGCCGAGGAGATCGCGCCAGGCATCCGCGACGTCGTCGACGGCCCCGTCGATCGCGTAGACGTGGCGCACTCGCGCCTCGCCCGCGATCCGTGCGACGCCCGCCGACAACGCAGGCTCGGCGTCGAGGTCGATGGCCTTTCCCGCGCGCAGCATCCCGTGGTCGCCGGTCACGACGAGGGTGGCGTCGGACGGAAGGTCGGTAAGGACGTCGGCGACAAGGGAATCGACGGTTCGCAGTGCATCGCACCAGGGGTCGGAGCCCGGACCGTAGATGTGACCGGCGGTGTCGAGGTCGGCGAGATATGCGTAGACGACTCGCGGCCGGTGTGAGCGGGGCAGCGTTCTGGTCAGCGCGGTGGTGATGCCTGCTCGAACCTCGGCCGGAGCCTTGGCGGGTAGATGTCTGCCCGCGGTACCGGAGGCGACGGAGGTGAAGCCCGTGTCCTTGAACTCGCCGGGCATCACCTGAAAGACGCGCACCCCCGACCGCTCGAGCGCGCCCACCGCGCCCTCCCCTTCTCCCGGGGCAAGTGCGGTCGGCGGATAGACGTCGTAGGCCGACGGGCCGTCGGCGCTGTCGAGTGTCCAGCGCAGCATGTTCAGCGTGCGGGCCGGACCGTGACTGCGGGCCGCGTCGTCCGGCACGAAGCTGTAGCCGATGATCCCGTGCTCGCCTGCCGGTTCGCCGCGCATCAGGCTGGTGATCGATGTCGCCGTTGTCGACGGGAAGCCCGCCCGCAGCACGGTGCCCTGCAGTCCGGTGAGTGTCGGTGCGAGGTGTGCGTGGGCGGCGAGTTGCCGTTCGCCGAGGCCGTCGACGAGCAGCAGCACCACCGACGCCGCGTCGAGTTCGGGGAGGCGACTGCGCTCGCTTGCCGCCGGCAGATCGCCACCGAGGGCGTCGACGCCGAGGGACCGCCCGATCCAGGGCATCACGTCGGCGAGCGTGTCGGGGTACTCGCCCCACAGCTGCGGCGGCAGCTCGGTGAGTTCGCCTGCCCCCGTCGCGCCTGTCCCCGTCACGCTTGCGCCCGTCACGCTTGCGCCCGTCACGATCTGAGCAACCGAACCAAGACCCCGGCGGCGTGTGCCTGTGCCGCGATCTGCGCCCCGGCGGCGTCGCCTGCTTCCAGCGCACTGACGATTCGATGATGCTCTGCCACCGCGAGACGTCGGTTGACGTCGTGCTGCCACATATCGGAGCGGTACAGGTGCGACTGCGTGTCGAGTTTGAACAACGCGTCGCACAGCGGTTTGTTGCCCGACAGGGACCGCACCGCGGTGTGGAAGTCGAGGTCGAGTTGGGAGTCTCGGTGATGATCTGCGGCCTCGGCGAGCAGGGCCTCCTGAGTGCGCACCTGCTCCCACAGGTCGTCGATCTCGGCGTAAGTCACGCGTTCGACGGCCTGGCGGGCGGCGAGACCGTCGAGCACCTCGCGAACCTCGAAGACGTGGCGCAGACTCGCCTCGTCGAGCGCGGCGACCTTGGCGCCGACACGCGGTGTGTACTCGGCGAGTCCTTCGACGACGAGTTGCTGCACCGCCTCGCGGACCGGGCTGCGCGACACTTCGAGACGCGCAGCGAGTCCCGGCACGCTCAGCGGGGTGCCGGGGGCCATCTGCCCGGCGAAGATCTCGTCGCGGAGTCGGCGCACCACCGACTGCGTCAGCAATGCGCCCTCACCGCCTCCAACCGTCACGGTCATCGAGCGTAACGCCCTATCGCGCCGTGTGCGCCGACGTCAGCCGCTGCGCCTCCCGATCAGCGGCCTGTGGCGCGACCCCCTGTTTCATTCCGGCCAATTTGGCGTTGATGTTGTCGGCGACGGTAATCGGCGGGTACCCGGGCTGATCTGTGCGCGCGCATCCGGGCAGTGTTTCGATGACGGCGTCGAAGTTGCCGTCGAAGAAGAAGGCCGCGGAACGTCGTCGGATGATCCTTCCGTCGACGACGGGCGGATCGACCCGATGGATGGTCGACAACCAGCGATCATTGGTCCAGAGGGCCATGGCGTCGCCGAGGTTCACGATGAGAGCACCGGGCTCGGGCTGCACGTCGTGCCAGATGCCGTCGCGATCAAGGACCTGCAATCCCGGCACACGATCGGCCCAGAGCACGGTGAGGATGCCGAAGTCGGTGTGGGCGCCCATCCCGGTCAACTCGCCCGCGAGTTCGATCTCGCCTTCGGGCAGCGTGTAGTTGTTCATCTTCAACGCGTCGATCGAGTGATCGGTGAGCGCATCGAAGTAGCCATCCGGAAGTCCGAGCGCTTCGGTGAAGGCACGCAACAGGATTCGTGACACGCCTCGCGCCTGGGAAAACCACTCCTCGACTGCCGGCCGGAAGCTCGCCACCGCGTCATCGGGCCAGGTGTTGTCGGGATAGCTGGACTCGGGAAGATCCGTTGCCGCATACCAGGATTGCTCCGAGCCGACCGTGAACGCCTCATAGAAGTCGTTCATCTGGTTCGCCGCTGCCACACCGAGACTCATGCTCAGCGACTCGCTCTTGGGCGGACTGTAGCCACGATTGGCACCCGGCCGCACGCAGTTCTTCTTCACGTCGAGCGGGAGTGCATAGAACGCGTCGAGGGCCTCGGTGAGACCGTCGACGACGCTCTGGGAGATTCCGTGTCCGACGATTTGCATGAATCCGACTGTGGCAGAGGCCTCGTCGAGTTGACGTGCCACCTGTGCTCGTTGTTCTGGCGTGCTCTGCGGGTCGGCGTAGGGCGAGATGTCGATGATGGGAACGGTGAACATGTCTGGAGTTCCTTGTGAGAGTCGGCGGCTAGCGGCGGCGTGCGACGGCGGCGTTGAGCATGCTGAACACCGCAAAGACGGCGATGCCGAACAACGACGCGAGCACGATGGCCGCGATGAGATCGTCGGATTGCAGTCGCGCGCGGTAGACGTCGAGCAGGGTCCCGATTCCCGGTTCGCCCTTCGCGAAGAACATGTCGCCGATGATCGCGCCGACCACCACGAGCCCCGACGCCGTGCGGAATCCGGTCATCATCGCCGGAAGTGCCGCGGGGAACTCGAGTTTCACCAATCGCTGGGTGCGTGAGGCCTTCGACAGCGTGAACAGCTCGTGCATGCCGCGGTCGACGGAGGTGAGCCCGAAGTGGGTGTTGGCGATGATCGGGAAGATCGCGATGATGACACACACGATGGTGCGTGCCACCATGCCGTACCCGAACCACAGACCGATCAGCGGGACGATCGCGAGTACCGGAATGACCTGCAGCACAACGGCCCACGGGTAGATCGCGCGCTCCATCAGAGAGCCGCGGCTCATCAGCACGCCGATCGCGATGCCGATGACAGCGGCGAAGAGGAACCCGACGAGGCTCACCTTCGCGGTGACCCAGAGTGCCTCCAGCATCGGGTTGACGTGAGCCTTGTCGAGCAACGAGTTGGTCAACACCTCGTGCGGCGGCGGAAGGAGGAATCGCCGCTGCGGAGAGAGGATCACCATGCTGACCAGGTACCAGAGTCCGATCGCCGCAGCGAGAGACACCGCGGGCGGTGCGACCATGCGCACCGCTGTGCGTAGCCGCGTTCTCGTCGACGATGTTGCCTTACCGCCCGGCGCGGTTCCCGAGGCCGAGGGAGCGGGCGACGCTGTGGTGACAGCGGTGCTCGACGTCGAATCTTGTGTCATTGCAGTCGATATGATGGTCATCAGGCACCTCGGAGTGTTTCGGAGATCGCGGCGACGTACGACGTGAAAGCCGGGTCGAAGCGCACGTCGGGTTGACGGGGATAAGGAAGGTCGATGCGGATGTCCGCGGCGATTCGGCCCGGTCGGGCCGACATCACGATCACCCGGTTGGCGAGGAACACCGCCTCGGGCATCGAGTGGGTGATGAACAGCGCGGTGAATCCCCGATCGCCGTACAGCCGCAACAGTTCTGCCTGCATGTCGAGGCGAGTCATCTCGTCGAGCGCACCGAACGGCTCGTCGAGCAACATCACCTCAGGTTCTTTGGTGAGCATGCGCGCCAACGAGACTCGCATCTTCATGCCGCCCGAGAGCGTGCGCGGGAGTTGCTTCTCGAAGCCGGCGAGGCCCACGGCATCGATGGCCGCGGCAGCACGTTCCCGACGCTCCGAACGTGACTCACCCGCGATCTCGGCACATAGTTCGACGTTGGCCTGCACAGAACGCCACGGCAGCAATGTGGGTTCCTGGAAGATCACGCCGACCGAATCGGTGGCCAGCGCGACGCTACCGGTTGTCGGCGCCTCCAATCCCGCAGCCATGCGCAGGAGCGTCGATTTGCCACAGCCGGAGGGACCGACGATCGCGACGAAGTCGCCACGCGCGATGTCGAGGTCGACGTCGGCGAGAGCGATTGTGCCGGAATCGAACTGCTTGGATACTCCCGACGCCGAGATCATCACACCCTTCGTGAGATGCCTCGCGTCAGTGTCGTTGACGGTGTCGATCAGGTTCATGTGTACATCCATCAGAGCCACGGCACATGGGAGCGCCTACATGTAAGAGTCGGACTTACTCCGCTTTCTGATTGTTGGTTACATGCATTGCGCTCGCGTGTCCCGACGTAAACAATATGTGACAGAACCGCGGGCTCGAACCCGGTACACGCAGGTGAGACACTATCAAAGCGCATGTCAGAAGAAGTTTTCCGATGCCAGACCGGCCAATCGGCGCTACATGCACCAGACTCGCGCGATCCACCAGCAGCCCCTACATTTACATGTAATCCACTCCAGGGGCCGGCGTCGTCGGTCTCGTTCACCCTTCCGCAAGAGGAGTTCCACCGTGTCCAAAGCTTCGCCGTCCCACGTCGCCTCGCGACGTCGCAGACTGTCAGTACGCGCAGCCGTCGTAGCGGCAACCGCCTCCGCGTGTGTCGCCGCACTCGCCGGGTGCACCGACTCGTCGTCGACGTCGTCTAGCTCGGCGCAGTCGCTGCCGTCCGCACCGGCCGAATACAACCTCGCGTCCGTCTGCCCGAAAAATGTTGTGGTGCAACTCCAGTGGCAGCCGCAGTCGGATATGGCCGGCGTGATCGGGCTGATGGGCCCCGGATACACCGTCGACGCGAATCAGAAGTCGGCCACCGGCCCGCTCGCCTACGACGGCAAGGACACCGGCGTCGACATCACCCTGCGGGCGGGCGGTCCCGCGATCGGATTCCAGTCGGTGCCCTCGGTGATGCACGCCGACGACAGCATCGACCTCGGACTCGTCCACGGCGACCAGCTCGTCTCAGCTGCCTCGAAGCAGCGGGTCGTAGCACTGACGCCACTCCTGCAGTACAACCCGTCGATCCTGATGTGGGACCCGGAAAAGCACCCCGACTGGCGCACCATCGCCGACATCGGCAAGTCCGACGCCACCGTCGTCGTGTCGAAGGAGCAGGTGTTCCCGCAATGGCTGGTGGCCAAGGGGCTACTGAAGCAGAGCCAGCTCGACACCGGATACGACGGCGCGCCAGCACGATTCGTCGGTGACCCGTCGATCGCGCAGCAGGGCTTCGTGAACTCCGAGCCGTACACCTACGAGCATGAGACCCCGTCGTGGGACAAGCCCGTCGCCTACGCGATGGTCCGCGACGCCGGTTACGACGTCTACGCGTCGAATGTGAGTGTGCGGCCCGACAAGATGGAGAAGCTGACTCCCTGCCTGCAGAAGCTGATCCCGATGATCCAGCAGACCGGCAAGAACTACGTGAACTCGCCCGACGCGATCAACAAGACCATCACCGATTGGGTTTCGCAGGACGTCTCGTTCAGCACCTACAGCGAGGGCGAGGCGTCGTACTCGGCCAAGATCCTCAAGGAGAAAGGTGTCATCGGCCCGGACGCCGCGGGTGTGTGGGGCGGCATCGACATGGCGAAGGCGCAGGAGTCGATCAATCAGTTGATCCCGGTGCTCAACAACTCCGGATCCGATCTGCCCGCGCAGATCCCCGCGAACGAACTGTACTCGACCCAGTTCATCGACACCAACGTCAAGTAAGACCGGTGTTCAGCAGAACTGGGTTCAGTAGGTCAGGGGTTCGGTAACGACGGTGCGTCGGGCTGGATGTCATTCGCGGTACCGACACTGGGTGCCCCGAATGTCCGGCCCGACGCACTATCCTCTGACCAATGGAATTCCTGCTGATCATCGTCATCGCTCTGCTGGCGATCATCGTCGTCGTGCTCGTGTTCAACGTCTTGAGCAAACGAAAGCGCGAGCAAGCCGAGCGGGACGCGCTGTATTCGCGCACGTACCAGCCGCGTGATCCCTTCTCGACCGCAGACGACGACGCCGTGCGCGGCGATCCTCGCCAGCTCAAACCGGGCGACCTCGTCGAGATCCGCGGAGAGACATTCGCGGTCCGGGGCGCGCTCAAGCTCTCACAGGACGGCTTCTCGTGGGCCGAGAACTTCCTCGACACCGGTCTCGGCCGGAAGGCCTGGATCTCGGTGGAGGACGATCCGGATCTCGAAGTGGTTCTCTGGCAGGAGCTCAGCGGCGTGACCGTGACCCCCGGACCGGCTTACGTCGATCTCGAAGGTCGGCGGTATACGAACGACGAAGCGGGTTCAGCACAGTTCACGTCGTTCGGTACGACAGGTCTGGCGCAGGTCGGCCGGATGCGCTATCACGACTATGAAGCGGGTGGCGACAGGCTGTCCTTCGAGGATTACGGCAGCGGGTGGGAATGCGCACGCGGCCAGGTGCTCGATCGTTCGGAGTACCGGATCTACCCGTCGAATCCGGGCCCGGAGCAGCGGTGAGTCCGTTCACCGACCTCGACGTCGCGTTCTCCGACACCCGGGCAGGTCAGCTCGGATTCTCGCTGACCGCCGCGCAGCGTGAGCCGCTCGCAGCGGCAGATCACACGATCGGGGCGTTGACGTTCTCCATCCGACTCCTCGGTGCCAGCCATCAGATTGTCATCACCGACGACGCGCACGAACTGTGCGAGACGGTCGCCTGCCTGCCAGACATCACCACCGCACTGCCGGACAGCTTTCAGGCCGACGGTTACGTGTTCTCGTCGCGAATCATCGAGTGCAGCTCCGATGCGATGGCCGACCTGCTCGAGCAGATCGAATCCGAGGTCGAAGGACATGCGCGCGCCGGGTTGCCCGCACTCCTCGGGCGATTCCCCGGCAACGAGCTCGCGGTGACGGCAGTGACCGCCGACACCGACGACGACGCGCTCATCTGGCGCACCTGGCACACCTATCCACAGGCCGGCGAGGTGGTGGTCACGTCGAGCCGAATCGACCGTGACGCCCTGGCGGTCCGGTCATGACCTACCCGCCGGGAGGCGACGACCCGGGAGGGCAATGGCCTGGCGCCCGGGTGGCCCGCAAGGACCCTGCCGGTCCGGCGGGCCACGGGGACAGGGCCAGGCTGATCCGACCCGGAGGCTGCGGCGGATACGCAACACGATCATCGCGCTCATCGTGATCGTCGCGTTGATCGCGCTCGGCTCGTGCGCGGTCAGCGCATTTCGCGGATCGGGCGGAGGGGACGCGCGGGCGTACGTCACGTCGCACTATCAGCGCGACAGTTCGCTCGACGAGTCCGACGTCGACGCATACATCGCCGATGGTGACCCGTCGACTGTGTCAGCACAACTCGCGTCCGCCCAGAATCCCACCGACCAGCGCGCGGGCGACACTGCTGGGGCGGGCAACGTCGCAGGTACGCAGTTTCTGCAGTACCCGGGCTACCTGATCGGCCTTTTCCCTTATGCCGCAGACAAAACCAAGGTGATGGTCAGCCGCGACTACCGGTCGGGCTACAACCACTATCACAGCTACGTCGGCGGCTATTGGGTCCCGACGCCCGACTTCTCCGGGTCGGGAAGCTCCAACCGCGGCGGTGGCAGTGGAACCGGAAAGTAAGACACCGCGGTGCAGTTTGTGCCAGCACACGGAAGTCCGACCAGAGCAAGCATCAGACACGGGAGTACACACATGATCTCGGCCGACGCGATTCTCACCAACACCTACTACGCCGCCGCCTACGCGGGTGTCGGGGTCTTGCTGATGCTGATCTCTTTTGCGGTCATCGACGCGTTGACGCCCGGCAACCTGCGTCATCAGCTGTGGATCGACCGGAACCGTAATGCGGGAATCCTCGTCGGCTCCAATCTGATTGCCGTCGCGATCATCGTCACCGCTGCGATCGCAGCGAGCGAGGGACGTCTCGCGGTCGGGTTGACCTACACCGTCATCTACACGCTGATCGGTCTGGCGGTGATGTGCGCGACGTTCTTCGTCATCGACCTGTTCACCCCGGGCAAGCTCGGTGAGATCGTCATCGGGGCAGAAAGCCATCCCGCGGTGTGGGTCCACGGCATCTCGCACGTCGGCATCGCAGTGATCATCGCCGCTGCCATACTGTGACACTGCTGGCCGAACACACCGCTCCCCGATCACGGTTCGCCCGTGTCGGATTGCTCGCCGTCGTATTCGTCTGCGCGGCATGCGGGCTCGTGTACGAGTTGGCGCTGGTGTCACTCGGCTCGTATCTGATCGGCAACACAGCAACACAGGCGTCGATCGTCTTGGCGGTCATGGTCTTCGCGATGGGCATCGGCTCGCTGGCAGCCAAACCCCTACAGCGCCACGCGGTCACGGCGTTCGCAGCCATCGAGCTCGCGCTCGCACTACTCGGCGGATTGTCGGTGCTGGCGCTGTACGCGGCGTTCGCATATCTGTCGTTGTACACCCAGGCCCTTGTGGTGGTCGCTTTCGTGTTGGGTCTGCTCATCGGCGCGGAGATTCCGTTGCTGATGGTGCTATTGCAGCGTATTCGCAAGCAGGAGGCGGGTTCTGCGGTCGCCGACCTGTTCGCCGCCGACTACATCGGAGCACTCATCGGCGGGCTGTGCTTCCCGTTCGTACTGCTGCCCGTGTTCGGACAGTTGCGCGGCGCGATCGTCGTCGGCCTCGTCAACGCCATCGCCGGCTGCTTCCTGGTCTTCGTGATGTTTCGGAAGTCGCTGACGCGCACCGGGTTCGCTGTGCTGAGTGTGGCCGCTGTCGCGGTGATCGCGGTATTGGTTGCCGCGCTGGTCTATGCCGACCGTTTTGAGGTGACCGCTCGTCAGGCGATGTATCGAGACCCGATCGTCGCAGCAGAACGTACGCAGTATCAGGACATCGTGATCACGGAGCGACGCATCGGCTCCGGGCGCGATACGCGGCTGTATCTGAACGGGGACCTGCAGTTCGCATCGAGCGACGAGTACCGCTATCACGAAGCACTCGTCCACCCCGCGATGGCCGACGCGGTGGCCCGCAGCAGCGTTGGCGGGTCGACGCCTGCGTCGGTACTCGTCCTCGGTGGCGGCGACGGCCTCGCCCTACGAGAAGTGTTGCGCTACCCCGGTGTTCGGCCGACGCTCGTCGAACTCGATCCCGCGATGATTCACCTCGCACGCACTGATTCCCGACTGCTCGAGTTGAACCGCAACTCCATGAACGATCCGCGCGCGAACATCGTCACCGCCGACGCCTTCACATGGTTGCGACAGCAGCACGAGCGGTACGACGTGATCATCGTCGACATGCCCGACGCAGACGAATCAGCAACGGCCAAGCTGTATTCGACCGAGTTCTACTCACTCGTGAAGGCCCACTCCGCACCGGGCGGGCGGATCGTCGTGCAGTCCGGCTCACCGTACTTCGCACCGAAGTCGTACTGGTGCATCGGGTCGACGCTGCGTTCTGCCGGGCTCGCCGTGACGCCGTACCACGTCGACGTCCCGTCGTTCGGCGACTGGGGATTCTTTCTCGCCGATGAGGGCACGCCCCCGAAGCTCCACCTGCGCGCTCCGGGGCCGATGCGCTTCCTCAGCGAAGCCGAACTGTCTGCGGCCGCGGTGTTCCCACTCGACCGACAGCCACTCGAGATGCCACCGTCGACCCTCATGGACCCGCGGATCCTGCGCTACGCCCAGGGCGAGTGGGCCACCTACTGATCCGGGAGAACGGCTACCGCGGGTCGACGAAGATGTCGTACTCGATCGGGTCCTGCCCGCCGTAGATCGAGAAGTCGGTGACACCGTCCTCAGCCAGTACCTCGACGTCGAGGTAGCACCGGCCGGTCTGCGTGGAGTCCTTGGAGAACACGGCGACAGCGGCGTCGGCCATGATCTGCGGCGATCGGGAGTGCGCGACGGCTTCGTCACCACCGAGCAGGTTGCGGACCGCGGCGGTTGCGATGGTCGATTCCGGCCACAGGCAGTTGCTCGCAACGGCGGCGTCGGCATATTCGGCGGCGAAACCCATTGCCGCAAGCGTCATTCCGTACTTGGCCAGCATGTAGCCGGGGTGCTTGCCGAGCCACGCTGCGCTCATGTTGAGCGGCGGCGACAGCGTGAGCACGTGCGCATTCGGCGACTTTCGCAGGTACGGAAGACACTTCTGGGTGAGCAGGAAGGTCCCTCGGACGTTGACCTGCTGCATGAGATCGAACCGGTTTATCGGCAGTTCTTCGGTCGGCGTCAGGTTCAACACGCTCGCGTTGTTGATGCAGATGTCGACGCCGCCATAGGTGTCGGCGGCGATGTGCGCCGCGCGCGCCACGTCGTCGGCGTTGCGGACGTCACCGACCACACCGGTGGCAGCGCCGCCGGCGGCCACGATCTCCTCGACTGCAGTGTGGATGGTGCCCGGCAACTTGGGGTGCGGGGTATCGGTCTTGGCCAGCAACACGATGTTCGCCCCGCGCGCCCCGAGTGCGGTGGCGATCGCCAGGCCGATCCCTCGGCTGCCGCCGGAAATGACGGCGGTCCGCCCCTTGAATGCCTGATCAGCCATCCTGACCTCCTGTGATGTTGGTGAACTCAGTGATCGTCATGAACAGCCCGCCCGCGTGGCCGACCCGAACATTGACCGATCGTTCACTCGGCGTGTCGACGTGATTGTGCCATACCCAGTTCTCAGTGAGTTACGTGTCACCATTCTCCGACAGTGTGAGCAAGCCCGGACGGCCCGCCGGGGTCACCACCGGCAGGTATGCGTTACCTTCAGTCACATCAACAGTGGGTGACGGGAGGCGCGAGGTGCGCATTCGCAAACGCGTCGCAGCGACGGTGCTCGTGGCCGGGTTCGGGGCGGCCGCACTGTTGGGCACCGGCATCGCCCGCGGTGACCTGCCGATGAATATCGCGCTCTCCGGGCAATCCTTCACCGCGACGATCGGCAGCAAACCCGTCATGGCCGTCCGGCTCGGCACCGCCACTCTCACCGATCTCTGCCTTGCCATGGCCGCCCACAACATCCCCCTCGTCGGTGATGCGACGCTCATCATCCGTGCACCCGGTCCCAGTACCCACGCGGAAAACCTTGTCCTCGACGCCGATTCGCTGGGTGGTCAGATCGGGATCAAGAACTTGATCATCGGGGCCGACGTCTCGACCACCGATCCGCGCGCCGCGCAGCTCACCTCGGCCATCATCGCGGAGTCGTCGGCTCTGGTCGCCGCGCACGTCACCGCGACTGCCATCCGCGCATCATCGCTGCGGCTGGACAACTTTAGCGCCACGATCGACAAGGGTGAGCGCACATGCTGATCCCAGCCGGCTCCAGGCGCGAACGGTTTGCGCTTTGGCGACGTCTACGCCCCTTCGCCGGTGGCGTCTGGTTGGCGTTCTCGGCAGCCTTTCTCGCGTTGCCCGCAATCACTTCGCTGCACATCGGCGATGTGCTGGTGACCATTTCGACGATCGCGGGCGTGTCCACAGCACTACTGGCGGCGCTGATGGCGGTCTGCGCGATATCGGTTGTGACCAATGCCGCAGCCCGGGTGCCGGCTGGTGTGGCGGCGTTGACGCTGGTGTCGACGCCGGACCGGGCCGTCGACGACACCGCAACTGATTTATCCATGAACTAAATACATTGGCACTACAGTTGGCCTCATGACCGTGGACCAACCAGAGCAGGGCAGTCGGGAGCACGAGTCTGGCCCCGATGATCTCGACTTCTGGTCGTTCATCGAGCTTGCCCAGCGGCGCCTCTCCGAGGAGGTCGGCCCCGAGTATCTGCTGGCCACCCAGGTGCTACTCACCCTCAATCGCGCGGCCAACGTGGTGACCTACGATCTGGAGTCTGCCGTCCACCGGCCCCACGGTTTGTCCTGGTCGGCGTTCCGGTTGATGTTCGTCGTGTGGCTCGCCGGACCCGTTGAGCCCAAGACCGCAGCGCGCCTGACCGGTATGAGTCGCGCAGCGGTCTCCAATCTGACCAAGACGCTGGAGTCCGCCGACCTGCTACGACGCCGACCCGACGAGCACGACGGGCGATCGGTCCAGCTGTCGCTGACCGATCACGGTCGGGTCACCATCGAGCAGGTCTTCACCGAGCACAACGAACGCGAATTCGCTTGGGCAGGAGCACTCACCGAAGCCGAGCAGCGCATCTTGATCCTCCTGCTCGACAAGCTCATCACCAACCGCCGCCAGTTCGACGTTCGCGGCCGCAATTGACCTGACGCGCCACCGCGAGATCGGCAGTTGTCTCGCGCCGCAAAACTAGTTAATCTATGTACTATCTAGTGTGACTCAGAGCACGCTGGAGTACGTCGATCGAGGAGTAGTCGCCATGTCCTTCTACCGCCAAGTGGGCACCATCCCGCCCAAGCGCCATACCCAACACCGAACGCCGTCTGGTGAGCTCTACTTCGAGGAGTTGATGGGAGAGGAGGGATTCGCCTCGGATTCGTCGCTGCTCTATCACCGCACCATCCCGTCGGCCATCGTCGACGCGCAGGTTTGGGAGCTCACCGACCAAACCACCACCCCCAATCTCCCCCTCAAACCGCGGCACCTGCGGCTGCACGATCTGTTCCCGACCGATGGCCAGGGCGTGGACGTGGTGACCGGCCGTCGACTCATCCTCGGCAACTCCGATGTCCGGATCTCCTATGTGGTGGCCACATCATCATCGCCGTTGTACCGCAACACAACCGGCGACGAAATCGTGTACATCGAGTCCGGCAGCGCACGCGTCGAGACCGTCTTCGGCCCACTGAACGCGCGGCAAGGAGACTATGTCCTGATCCCGGCGTCAACCACCCATCGGTGGATACCCGAGGGAGTAGAACCATTGCGCGCGTATGCCATCGAGGCCAACAGCCACATCGTGCCGCCTAAGCGGTATCTCTCTCGGTACGGTCAGCTCCTCGAACACTCCCCCTACTGCGAACGCGACCTGCACGGCCCCGGCGAACTCATCACCGCCGACGGCACCGACGTCGACGTCTATGTCAAGCACCGCTCCGGCGGACGGGTCGTCGGAACCCGAATGGTCTACGCCCACCACCCCTTCGACGTGGTCGGCTGGGATGGGTGTCTCTACCCGTTCACCTTCAGCATCTTCGATTTCGAACCGATCACCGGGCGAATCCACCAGCCGCCACCGGCGCACCAGGTGTTCGAAGGCAACAACTTCGTCATCTGTAACTTCGTGCCGCGCAAGGTCGACTACCACCCGCTGGCCATCCCGGTCCCCTACTACCACTCCAACGTCGACTCCGACGAGATCATGTTCTACTGCGGCGGAGACTACGAGGCCCGCAAGGGATCCGGCATCGGTCAAGGATCGATCAGCATCCATCCCGGCGGTCACGCACACGGTCCGCAACCCGGCGCGTACGAACGCAGCATCGGCGCAGAGACCTTCGATGAGCTCGCGGTCATGGTCGACACCTTCGCTCCGCTCGAACTCGGCGAAGGCGCATTGGCCTGCGAGGACGCCAACTACTCGTGGAGCTGGGCGCGGCAGGGAGCGCTCACGTGAGACCCACCGCATACCGCGACGGCATCACCACCGAACTGTTCGCCGGACTCTTCGACGACGCCGCGATGTTCCCGCCGGGCAATAGCCCATTGGAAGCGGCGATCCCTGCGCACTCCGCCCACCGCAGTGAATCGTATCGAGATACCCTCGGCCCCTTCATCTTTCCCGCACCACGGCTTACCGAACTGGCGAATATGTTACATCCCGACGGTGAACTCTCGATGAGCCTGACGGTACCCGGCGGACCGACCACCCTCGACGCGGCGTTCGCACAACTCAGCAGCATCCGGTGGGTACGGTTGCGCGCCCTGGAGATCGTCGTCGACGAATCCCACAGTCCGGCATCATTGGTGACTGCGCTCGACGACATCGCAGCCACGCGGCCCGATGTGGAGATCTTCGTCGAGATCCCCCGAGACGAACGTCGAGAGTCATTTCTGCGCGCCCTGAGCGGCACATCGTTCGCAGCCAAGTTCCGAACCGGCGGAGTGCACGCCGACGCCTATCCCGATGAGGCCGAACTGGCCGCGGCCGTCCGCACCGTGGTCGGACATGACATCCCGTTCAAAGCAACAGCAGGGCTGCATCATGCAATCCGAAATACCGATCCGACAACCGGTTTCGAGCAGCACGGGTTCGTGAACCTGATGCTGGCCGTGCACCTGGCAGGCCAGGCCGCCGGCATCGACGAACTCATCGCGGTTCTCGGTGACCGCAACGGGAACCGCATCGCCGAACGCATCGCGACGCTCACCACCGACGAGATCGTCAACCTGCGCTCGCGGTTCCGATCATTCGGCACCTGCAGCGTCATCGAGCCTCTCGACGACCTCGCCGCTCTCGGCCTGCTGCCGACCTCCTACGTCCGCCAAGGAGCAACCCTGTGACCACTATCGACATCCCCGACGATTCACTGTTCGGTCTGGACAATCTGCCGTACGGTGTCTTCTCCACCGCCACCACACCACCGCGGGTCGGCGTGCGGGTCGCCGACACCATCATCGACCTGGCCCGCGCACTCAACGACGACGTCTTCGCCCACCCCAGCCTGAACCCCTTCATGGCACAAGGTCGTTCACGATGGACCGAAGTGCGGCAACAGGTCTCCGCGCTCGCGGCCGGCGACGTCGCCGACGATGCGCTCGCCGATGTCGCGCACACCACGATGCATCTGCCCATCGAGGTCGCCGACTACGTCGACTTCTACGCCTCCGAACACCACGCAACCAACCTGGGGCGATTATTCCGTCCGGACTCAGAACCGCTGATGCCCAACTGGAAACATCTGCCGGTCGGATATCACGGACGATCGTCGACCATTGTGGTGTCCGGCACCGACATCGTGCGGCCGCGCGGCCAACGCAAGATCGCCGGCGACGATCAGCCCTCGTTCGGCCCGTCGGTCCGGCTCGACATCGAAGCGGAGCTGGGCTTCATCATCGGCGTCGGTTCGCCGATGAACAGCCCGATCAGCCCCGACGAGTTCACCGATCACTGCTTCGGTGTTGTCCTTCTCAACGACTGGTCGGCCCGCGATATCCAGGCCTGGGAGTACGTCCCACTCGGACCCAACCTCGGCAAGAGTTTCGCGACGTCGATCTCGCCGTGGGTGGTCACGCTCGACGCCCTGGAGTCGGCCCGGGTCGCCACACCTACGCAGACACCAGCCCCCTTGCCTTATCTGCAGGGCAACCAGAAGTGGGGCCTCGATATCGACCTGGCCGTCGAATGGAATGGGGATGTGGTCTCACATCCCCCATATCGCGAGATGTACTGGTCGCCGGCGCAGATGCTCGCCCACACTACAGTCAACGGGGCCGCAGCCCGGACCGGGGACCTGTTCGGATCGGGCACCATCTCCGGACCGGACCGCGACCAACGTGGCGCCTTCATCGAGCTCACCTGGGGCGGTGCAGAACCCATCGCCGTGGATGGCCACAAACGGACCTTCCTCGAAGACGGTGACACCGTTTCGATCACCGCGTCGGCACTGGGCATCGGCGGCGGCCGCATCGGATTCGGTGAAGTGCGGGGAACCATCAGCGCATCGGCGCCGACCGAATCAGGGCCAACCCGATGAGCAACGACCCGCAGAGTACCGAACCGATGGGCAAGGTGTTCCCGTCTGCGGCGGCGGCCGTCGCTGACATCGCTGCCGGATCGTCGCTGTCAGTCGGCGGATTCGGACTGTGTGGCATCCCGAGCGACCTGATCGACGCGCTGGCCTCGCGCGGTGTCGGCGATCTGGAGATCTATTCCAACAACTGCGGCGTCGACGACTGGGGACTCGGAATTCTGTTGTCGGCCGGACAGATACGACGTATCACCGCTTCCTACGTCGGCGAGAACAAAGAGTTCGCACGTCAATACCTCTCCGGTGAGGTCGAGGTGGAACTGACCCCACAGGGCACCCTGGCCGAACGCATGCGGGCCGGCGGGGCGGGTATTCCAGCCTTCTACACACCGGCCGGTGTGGGTACCCCCATCTCCGAGGGGGGCTTGCCCTACCGGTACGCACCCGACGGCAGCGTCGCCGTCGCCTCGCCACGCAAGGAGGTCCGGATCTTCGCCGGACACGAGTACGTTCTGGAAGAAGCCATTCGATCCGATTTCGCCCTGGTGAGAGCACAATTCGGCGATACCGAGGGCAACCTCGTTTTCAACAAGGCAGCCATGAACTTCAACCCACTCGCCGCGGTGGCTGGCACGATCACCATCGCCGAGGTCGAAACACTCGTAGCCCCAGGTGAACTCAATCCATCGCAGGTCCATCTACCGGGAATTTACGTGCAGCGCATCGTAACGACCGCCATCACCGAGAAGCGCATCGAGAAACGCACGATCAGCGCGAAGGGGGAACCGTCGGCATGAGCTGGTCACGTGAACAGATGGCGGCGAGGGCCGCTGCCGAACTCAGCGACGGTGAGTACGTCAACCTCGGCATCGGGCTGCCCACCCTGATCCCGAACCATCTACCCGACGGGGTACGGGTAATCCTGCACTCGGAGAACGGGATTCTCGGCACCGGGCCCTACCCCACCAGCGACAACGTCGACCCGGATCTGATCAATGCGGGCAAGGAGACTGTCACCGTCAGACCGACCGCGTCCTTCTTCGACTCCGCCACCTCCTTCGGCATGATCCGCGGCGGGCACATCGACACCGCCGTGCTTGGCGGCATGCAGGTCTCACGCTGCGGTGACCTGGCGAACTGGATGGTTCCGGGCAAGATAGTCAAAGGCATGGGCGGCGCCATGGATCTCGTGCACGGCGCCCGACGCGTCATCGTGGTGATGGAGCACACCGACAAATCCGGTGCGCCAAAGATCGTCGACGAGTGCAGCCTTCCACTGACCGGGCGTGGCGTGGTTCATCGCATCATCACCGATCTCGCCGTCATCGACGTCACCAGCGCTGGACTCGTGTTACTGGAAACGGCACCGGGTGTCGGCGTCGACGAGGTGCGAGCCCGCACCGGGGCAGCCCTCACCGAAACTCGCTGAACAGGAGAGCGACACCACAGCAGGGCGGCTCGGCAATCATGCCGAGCCGCCCTATTCGTGTTCGCGATGAACCGGAGCGATGACCGATCCGGCGGTCAGTCGACGCTTCGCAGAACCTGCATCACGCACACCGATCCGGCGCCGAGCAGATGACAAACCCCGACCCGATCGCCGTGTTCGGCGAATCGTCGTCGAGTTTCGTGGATCTGGGCGACACCCGTACCGCCGCTGGCGTGCCCGCGTGCGAGCAGCCCACCGTCGGTGGACACCTCAGGCAGGCCGAAGCGGCGGCGTGAACCGGGACCGAACGCACCGTCGCGCAACAGCTTGTCGGCCTCACCAGGGCCCACGAACCCCATCAGCTCCAGGTATTCGAGTTCCTCGTTGGCGAAGGCGTCATGAACTTGCACCACATCCACATCACGGGGTCGTACGCCGGCTGCGTCGAAAGCCAGTTCGGATGTGCGCGTGGTCATCTCACGTGGCCCCACCACCGCTCCTTCAAAGGTGTGGTGCCGACCGTGGATCTCGCTGCGCAACACCGACGAGGCGAGTTCGGTTGTCGGAATGACCCCGATTTCTCGTGCTCCCTCGGCCGAGGCGAGCACGATTGCTCCCGCACCGTCACCCCACGGCGTACACATCTTTGAGTGCAGCTGTCCAGCAACTACTTTCGATGCGAGAATGTCGTCGACGGTCACTTCGGCGTCGGCCTGGCGCGCGGCGAGCGGGTTACTTCGCGCGTAGTTCCAGTTCTTCGCCGCCACCCGTGCCAGATCCTCGGCCGTGGTGCCGAACTCCTGTTCGCGCTGGGCTGCCCATAAGGCGAATTGGGTAACCGGCGGTAGGAAACCCTGCCGCGCGATTGCCTCCTGCGCGGACGTATCATATTCGGGCACATCGTAACCCAGGACGAGGACGACGTCGTGGTCGCCGGATCTGATGGCCATCCTCGCCTCGTGCACCGCGGCCAGTCCGCTGGCCGAGGCGTTGACCACCTGCTGTACCGGCACTCCGGTCAGACCGAGTTCCTTGGCCACGAAGACCGCGCGCGGGCTGGCACCAAGTGCGACGCCGGCCCACACGCCGTCGACAGCACTGAAGTCGATTCCCGCTTCTGAGAGCGCATCAGCAGCCACCTGCGCTGCCAGATGCCGGCCGCTGCCAGTCGGATGCTTGCCGAAAGCAGACACCGCCGATCCGAGTACATACACTTCACGCACGATCAAACCTCCTACCGCTCTCGGTCACCACGGCCCGATAACTCGCGCCCACCTCATGTGGTCCGGTACCGAGTTCGGTGATCAGTCGGACATCACCGGGGAGATCGACATAGCCGAAGCATCGATCGCCCGCGGAGACGAAAGCCGCAAGCTCGCCGGTGGAAGGCAGCTCGACGTCGTCGAGCCTGACCAGCTCCCCGTCAACGCTAAATGTTCTTTTCGGCCAATAGCATTGGCCGGTTCGAGGATCACGCGACCCCTCGAGGGTGGTGTCGGTGGCGTCGGTGGCTGTCGTGTCGCCAGCCATCAGATCTCCACCGTCACCGCGTCGTAACGGAACAGCCACTCGTACCGGTCGGAGACCTCGTCGGAGGCCCATTCCTTGGACACATAGTCCCGCGCGGCGACCGGATCGGCGAGAACCGGATTGTGAAAGCGCGCGATATTGGCCGTCGAGCCCTCGACGATCGCGGTGGTCCGATCGATTCGAGCCTGTTCGTAGGCGGTCAATGCCGCTGTAGTGTCGGCGATCTCGCTCAGCGCGCGAGCCAACACCATACCGTCCTCGACGGCCATACAGGCGCCCTGGGCAAGGAACGGCAGCGTCGGATGACAGGCGTCACCGAGCAGGGTCACCGAGCCCTTGCTCCATTGAGTCATGGTGGGACGCAGGTTGAGTGCCCACTTCATCGGCGTCGGGATGCCAGTGATCAATGCCTGGACGTCGTGATGCCAACCGGCGAAGTCGCGGGCACACTCGGCGTTGTCGCCGGCCGAGTTCCACGAATCCTGGCGCCAGTCATCACGTTCGACGATGCCAACGAAGTTCACCAGCTTCCCACCCCGCAGTGGATACTGGATTACGTGTCCGTGCGGACCAATCCAATTGGTGCCCTGCGGTTCTCGTAGAGCATCTGGCAGCGTGCCGGCATCGACAACACCGCGCCACGCCATGCACCCGGAGAAGGTGGCCTCGGTCGCGCCGAAGAGCTCACGACGAACTACTGAATGAACACCGTCGGCGCCGACCACCACATCGGCACTCGCTTGGGTGCCGTCGGCGAACTTCAAAGTGGGCCGGTCACCGGTCTGGTCGATACCGGTCAACCGCTTACTCAAAACCAGTCGGCCGGGAGCGATCTCGGCGAACGCATCGATCAGTACCGATTGCAGGTCGGCGCGATGCACCATCAGATAGGGGGAGCCGTACTTTTCCTGCGATACGGCGCCCAGGTCGAACAGTTTCCAGGATTCTCCACTGTCCCATAAGCGAACCCGCTTGCCCTGCGGCACCGAGGCCAGTGCCGCAATGCGATCGAGCACGCCCAGTTCGGCGAACACCCGGGTGGCATTGGCGGCCAGTTGAAGTCCGGCACCAACCTCCGCGAGCCGCTCGGTCTGTTCGTAGACGGTGACGTCGAATCCCCGACGGGTCAGGGCCAGCGCGGCGGTCAGACCGCCGAGCCCGCCTCCACATATCGCAATCTGGTTGTGTTGACTCATTGTTCAGTGTCCTTCGAAGCTCGGGCGGCGCTTCTCGAAGAAAGCAGTGGCACCTTCGCGCATGTCTTGGGTGGCGAACATCTGCTGATGCGCCATCTTCTCCATCTCCAGCGCGCTGTTCAGCGACACCTGCGTGCCGTAGCGGACCACCCGCTTGATCGTCTGCACCGTCAGCGGTGGCAACTTCGCGATCTTCTTGGCAATCTCGAGGGCGCGGTCCTCGGCACTACCGTCGACCACTTCACTGACCAACCCGAGTGACGCGGCGCGCTCGGCGTCGATGGGATCACCGGTGAGCAGCATCAGCATCGCCGGATAGATGCCGATGGCACGCGGAAGGTACTGAGTGCCACCAAGTCCGGGTACCAGGCCCACCTTGACCTCGGGCTGACCGAAGACCGCGTCGCGGCCGGCGATGATGATGTCGCCGTTCATCGCATACTCGCACCCGCCGCCGAGCGCATAACCGTTCACTGCGGTGATCACCGGCTTGCGGCAGCGCGCGATGCCGTCGGTGTATTCCGCGGTCATCCGGTCGACCATCGACGCCGCACCGAACTCACGCAGGTCACCGCCGGCCGCGAAATGGTCGCCGGTGCTGGTCAGTACCACGGCCAGGACCGAGGAGTCGGTGTCGAAACTGTTAAAGGCCTCGTTGATCTGGGCGCGCACCGCCGCGTTGAGGGCGTTGCGGACCTCGGGACGATTGATGCGCACCAACGCGATTCCGTCGGCGGGCTTTTCGATCAGGACTTCGTTCATGGGGCCCTCCCTGTCTGGTGGTTGATTGGTCAGTGGTGCAGCGCTCATCCGACGAGCGCACGCAATTTGTGTTTGGCGACTTTGCCGGCCTCCGACCGGGGGAAGTCGTCGATGACGAAGATCTCGCGCGGCACCTTGGTGGACGAGAGCTGTTCACGCAACTGCTCTTTGAGCCGATCGGCCACGTCGGATTCGGGATGATGCAAACTCACCGCCGCGACCAGACGTTCCCCGAAGACCTCGTCGGGCAGACCGAAGACAGCTCCGTCGCGAACGTTGTCGAGTTGCAGCAGGACATCTTCCACCTCGGCGGGGTACAGGTTGACGCCACCGGAGATGACCATGTCCTTCTTGCGGTCCTTGAGGAACAAGAAGCCGTCGGCGTCGATGAGCCCGATGTCGCCCGACCGGATCAAACCGGCGACGTCGAGATCGTTACGCTCACTGTCGCGGTTGCGGTAGGTGAAATCGGGATAAGTGGTGTTGGCGGCCGCGATCTCACCGATCTCACCGCGCGGCAAGATATTTCCGTCGGCGTCGACGATTTCGATCCGGCACAAGTCGAGTACGCGGCCGGCCGTACCCGGATGGGCGAGGTAGTCCTCGGCACCGGCATAGGTGACCGGGCCGGTCTCGGTGGACCCGTAGAACTCGTTGATCACCGGCCCGAACCATTCAATCATCCTGAGCTTCACCCCGATCGGACATGGTGCACCCGAGTGCACGATGTTGCGGATCGATGAGACGTCGTACTTCGCACGTACCTCGTCGGGAAGCGCGAGGAGTTTGATGAACATCGTCGGGACCATCCACATGTGGGTGATCCGATGCTCGCTGATCATCGCCAGCGCGGTCTCGGCGTCAAACTTGGGTAGGAAGTGGATCTCGCCACCAGTGCGGGCAGCGCCCATCGCCGAACGGATGTAGGCGGTTGGCGCGGAGTGATAGAGCGGGGCGACCAACAGTGTCCGCATACCGTCCTCACTCCCCCATACCGAGCCGACTGATGCGGCCTGGCGGGCGCGTGCCTCGTCATCGGAATGCTGACCGCGCACAACACCTTTTGGCTTCCCGGTGGTGCCCGAGGTGTAGACGACGGCCGGACGTGGCGCACGACGCGGACCCGACCACGGTGTCGCCGATGCCACCATCTCCGACCATCGATACACCGACCCACGCTCACCGATCACCGACGGCGACATCGACATGGCAGCCGCCGTCGGCTCCGGCAGGTCAACGATGACCAGCGGCAGATCCGACGTGGTCCCCGCCACGGCGGTCTGTGCCAGCGCATCGTGAGCAACGAGCGCGCTCAACGACGAATCCTGTTGAACATAGGCCAATTCCGCCGGAGTGCTGTGCCAGCTGAGTGGCACGGTGAAGGCTCCCAGATACGCCAGCGCCTCAGCGCAGATAAGGGTCTCGATCTCATTGACCATCAGCAGTCCGACGGCGTCGCCGTCACCGACGCCGAGTTCGGCGAACCCGGCGGCAATACGACGCGACACGTCATCGAACTCGCGATGGTCGACCACCCGGCCCAGGGAGTGGAAATCCATTCCACCTGAAGACATGTTGTTCCTTACTCTCATCACTTCTATTCCATGGACGCCCGGCGTCAGAGGTCGATCACCAGTCGGTTACCACGACATCCGGAGCAGCAGATCATCATTCGGTCACCGACCTCCTTCTCCTCATCGGTCAGCACGAAGTCCTGATGGTCGGGTTCTCCTTCGAGCACCGCCACTTCGCAGCTCCCGCAGGTACCCGACATGCACGAGTAGTCCGGGTCGACACCGGCCGCGAGGACCGCGTCGAGGATGGTGGAATCCTCGGGCACCTGGATCTCGATCTCCGAGCGCGCAAGCATGACCACGAATCCACCCGCCGCCACCTCGGCAACACTGAAGTCCTCTACATGTGCGCGATCGCCAAGTCCGTCGGCGTATCCCGAGAAGGCCGCGGTAATCCGTTCGGGACCACAGCAATACGCGCCGTCACTGGGTCCGAGTCCGGCCACCACCGCCGCCATATCCAGACGTTTGTCCTCGTCGGAGAAATAGAGATGAACCCGCCCGGGACGTTGCGCCTCCAGCTTCTCAAGCTCGTCGAGATAGGCAGCGGTACTGCGACTCTTGGCGCAGTAGTGCAGCACCCACGCGCGGTCGGCGGATTCGGCGTACTGGATCATGCTCCACAGCGGGGTGATCCCGATGCCGGCCGCGATGAGCACGTGCGTCTCGTCGTTCTCGTCGAGGGCGAAGTCGTTGGTTTGCTCGACGACGGTCAGCTGCGTTCCGGTTGGCAGCGAACACAACTCACGTGAGCCGCCACGTCCGTCGGCTTCGAGTTTGACCGCGATCTCCAGGTGTTTGCGCATCTTGGGTGCGTTGACCAGTGAGTAACTGCGCTCGATACCCGATGGCATCCGGAGGTTCACATGCATGCCAGGGGTGATCTCCGGGGCGTCACGTCCGTCGCATGGCTCCAGCGTCATGGCGTAAATGTCGGTGGCCAGCTCGTTGATGCGGCCGATCCTCACGTCGTACATATCTGTGGTTCCTCAGCTGCTGATCACACGTCGCTGGGTGAACTCGAGCAGTCCTTGTTGCCCGAATTCCACACCGACACCGGACAATTTGGCCCCTCCGAAGGGGACGTGCGGGGCCAGATCGGCGTGCTTGTTGACCCACACGGTGCCGGCGTCGATCCGGCGTGCGACCTCCCGCGCCCGCGTCACATCCGACGACCACACTGAGGCACCGAGCCCAAAGGTGGTGTTGTTCACCCGTTTCACCGCGTCGTCGAGGTCGTCGTAGACCACCACCGGCAGGATCGGGCCGAACTGTTCGTCGTCGACGATCTCGGTTCCCTCGGCGATGTCGGCAACGATGGTGGGTCGCAGGAAGTAGCCCGGCCCATCAATGGCCGTGCCACCGGCGACGATCCGGCCGTCGCGCGCAGCCGACTCCAGCAGGCCCAACAACTTCTGATACTGCTTGGCATTCTGGACCGGCCCGAGGTCGGTGGTCTCCTGGTGTCCGTCACCGACCACCGACGCCTCGGCACGCGTGGCCAGCGCCGCCACGAAAGCGTCGTAGTTCGCGCGATGTACATACACGCGCTTGATCGCCAGGCACACCTGACCGTTGTTGGTGAAGGCCGCACGGAAGATGCTGTCGGCCACCGGTTCCGGGTCGGCGTCGGGCAGCACCAGCGCACAGTCGTTGCCGCCGAGTTCCAGAGTGAGTCGCTTGACGGTGGCGCTGGCACCGGCCATCACGCGTGCACCGGTCTGGGTGGAGCCGGTAAAGCTCACCTTGCGGATAGCCGGGTGCGAGGTGAGTGCGTCCCCGAGATCGTTGTCGTCGACGATGATGTTGAGCACCCCGGCAGGCAGCAGGGGGGCGACCAGCTCGCCGAAACGCAGTGTGGTCAGCGGTGTTGTCGGCGCCGGTTTCACCACCACGGTATTGCCGGCCAACAATGCCCACGGCAGCTTGAACGCGATGGTGAACAACGGGAAGTTCCACGGGATGATCGCTGCGACCGGGCCAAGCGGCAGCTGCTCCACGACGACGTCGCGGTCAGGATCGGCGATGGTGGTCTCCGGGATCTCCAGCGTCGCGGCGTACCGGAAGAACGCGGCGGTGCCGCCGACCTCACGTCGCGCCTCCCGCAACGGTTTTCCCTGTTCGACGGTAATCAGTTCGGCCAGTTCATCGCTGTTGTCGGTGACGACCTTCGCGATGGCGGTCAACGCGTCACGACGTTCGTCGACGGAGGTCTGCGCCCACGCGGGGAATGCCTCCGCGGCGGCGTTGACCGCCTCGTCGAGTTGGCCTCGGGAAGCCCGCGGTGCGTGCGTGACCACCTCTTCGGTGGCCGGGTTGATCACCGGCAGTGTGAGAGCTCCCGGAACGAGCTTGCCGTCGATCAGCAGATTGTAGTCGTTCATTGTTCACCTCTGTTGTGGGACAGTGATATCCGGTCAGGGACATTCGGTCAGGCTGGCTGCGGTGCGAGCATGCGGTATCGGATGGGCAGCGACTTGATGCCGCCCACGAAATTCGTCTCGAGGAGCTGGGCATCGCCGGTCGCCTCGATCCAGTCGATCCGGCGCAGCAGTTCGCCGAACAATGCCCGCATCTCCATCTTCGCCAGGTGTTGGCCGAGGCACTGGTGGACGCCGAAACCGAAGGCGATGTGGCGGTTGGGCTTTCGATCGACGCGGAATTCGTGCGGTGCGTCGAAGGCGTCGTCGTCGAAGTTCGCCGACGGGTAACACATCATCAACGAGTCCCCGGCACGGATCGTCTGTCCGCCGACCTCGTAATCCTCAGTGGCGGTACGGAAGAAGTGCCGCACCGGCGAGGTCCAGCGGATACCCTCGTCGATCGCCAAGTCCAGCAACGAGGGATCCTCGCGCAGCTTGGCGAGTTGCTCGGGGTGGCGCAGAAGTGCGTCGAGCAATCCCGCCGTCGACGAACTGGTGGTGTCGTGACCAGCCAGGGCGACCACGAAATAGTAGGAGTTGCGGTCGAAGTCGCTGATGGGCTGGCCATCGACCTCCGCGTTGGCCAGCAGCGAGACGATGTCCTCACGCGGATCTGCGCGCCGCTTCTCGGTGAGCTCGGTGAAATAGGCGAAGACCTGCTTGGCCGCGGCACCGGCGTCGACGGCCTCGCCGCCGTTGACCTCGGGGTCGTTGCCGGCAAAGTGCTGCTGGGTCAGCCGCAACATGAGCGGCTCGTCCTCCTCGGGCACCCCCAGCAGCAGCATCACCGCGCGCAGCGGATACCAGACGGCGATGTCACGGGCGAAATCGCAACGGCCACCGAAGGTTTCCATGCGATCAACAAATGTCGAGGCCAGTCCCGTCAACTGCTCGTGCATCGCCTTCAACGCGGGCGGCATGAACCAGGACTGGGTGAGCATCCGGTACTTCTTGTGTTCGGGATCGTCCATCTGGATCAGCGTGTGCGATGCCTGCGTCGAGCCGGTGACCGCTCGGATCTGCTCTTCCTCGACCACCGAGCGCAACGCCGTGCGCGGCGCGTTGATGAACAGTTTCTGCTGACGCTCGATCTCGACGACGTCGCTATAGCGGCTCACTGTCCAGAACGGCCGGTAGCCCTCCGGCTCGGTCCACCGGATCGGAGCCTCACGCCGCAACGTCGAGAAGATCTCGTGGTAGCGCGCCATGTCTGCGTAGGTGCGCGGATCGGCGATCGCGTTGCTCAGAGCTTGGTCGTCCATCGTGTCTCCCGAGGTAATGAGGGAATGTGGGGCGGAGCTCATGCATTTACGCAGGTGGCCTACATCACATTCCGGCTGTGAGAGCACGCTAACAGCGCTTGAGAAATTAGAAAAATGAATCCTTGACATACGCGGCATGAGATGTGCGAATATCGACCATATGAACCTGCGTGACCTGGATGTTCGCCTGCTGTATACACTGGAGGCCATCCATCGGACCGGGTCGATTTCGCAAGCCGCTGACGAACTCGGGGTCAGCCAACCCGCCGTCAGCCACTCGCTGCGGCGGCTCCGCACCACCTTCGACGATCAGCTGTTCGTGCGGACACCGACCGGAATGCTCGCCACGCAGCGCGGCGAGTACCTCGCCGGCGCGGCCCGGCGCATCCGTGCGGTCGTCGATGACGAACTCGACTCGTCGTCGACCTTCGATCCGGGCCGGCTTGAGCGGACCTTCCGGATCTTCATGACCGACTCGGCCGAGATGGTGCTGCTGCCGCAGATCATGCACCGTCTGCGGGCGCGGGCACCACGCATCAACATCGCCTCGTCGACCCTGCCGCCGGATGCGATGGTGGAGGCGCTCGACCGGGGTCTGGCCGACCTCGCCGTCGGACCGTTCCCTGAGCTCTCGCAGTCCGGCCTGCGACGCGAGCGGCTCTACCGGCGTGGTTTTCTGTGCCTCGCCGCGCGCGATCAACCCGCGGTCAACCAGCACGGACTGACCCGCGAGGTCTACCTCTCCGAGGCCCACCTGGTCATCCATTCACCCGGCCGCACCCGGGATGTGTTCGAGGAGTTCCTGAGCGAGAACGGATTTGATCGCCGCGTTGCATTGACCGTGCCGCACATGCTGAGCGTTCCCGCGGTGGTCCGCGAGTCCGATCTCATCGCCACCGTCCCGCAGACGGTGGGCACCTTCTTCAGCGGCTATCCCGGCATCCGGGTGTATCCGGTTCCCTTTCACGAGGATCCGGCACCGCCTCGGACCACCGTCGCGCAGTACTGGAGCCGCCACGCCGAGACCGACCCGGCGACCACCTGGCTACGCACCCAGTTCCGCGAGCTCTTCCACGAACCGGACAGCCCACCCGCGTCGACCTCGGACAATTTGTCGGATCTGACCAAGTAGAGCGATCCCGCGCCTGCGGAAACCTCACATTTGGCCAGAAACGTCAAGCGCGCGGAGTGTTTCTTACGAGAAGTGGCGTCTCTGCGCACCGACAACGCACAGTCGATTCCCGTTCGCGTATCGAGTGGATACCGTTGACGCACAAACACTTTCAGCGCGATTGTGGTTGCGTCGACTCGATCGGTACACCGATCAGCATTCACCGCGCGAATAGATCACATCAACGACTGTCATTTGTCAGTCACGCCACACAGTCCTAGCGTCTGGGACACAGATCACGATGATCACGGTCCGCGGCTCGGCCGCTGATTCAGAAGAGGACACCATGCGAACACAAGCCGCCCTGCTGCGCGAAGTACCCGGAAAATGGTCGGTCGAGGAGGTCGAACTCGACGCCCCGCGATCCGGCGAAGTGCTGGTGGAAATGGTGGCCACCGGCCTGTGCCACAGCGACGACCACATCGCCCAGGGCGACATCTACGCACCGATGCTGCCCAAGATCTGCGGACACGAGGGCGCCGGCATCGTCCGCGAGGTCGGCCCGAATGTGACCGGCCTCGAGGTGGGCGACCACGTCCTGACGTCGTTCATCCCGGCCTGCGGGAAGTGCCGCTGGTGTGCGGCGGGCATGCAGAACCTCTGCGACAACGGCCGGCTGATCATGGTCGGCCACCAGATGGACGGCACCTTCCGGATGCACACCGACGACGGCCTCGACGTCTCGGCGATGGGTCTGCTCGGCACGTTCTCCCAGTGGCAGGTCTACGACCAAATCTCACTTCTCAAGGTGGACAAGGATATTCCGCTGGAAATCGCATGCCTGGTGGCATGTGGTGTGCAGACCGGCTTCGGATCGGCCACCACCGCGGGCAATGTCTCGGCGGGTGACGTAGTGGTCATTGCCGGGCTCGGTGGCATCGGCATGAGCGCCGTTCAGGGTGCACGGGAAAGCGGCGCGGCCCACATCATCGCGATCGATCCCGTTGCCGACAAACAGAAGTGGTGCCTGGACTTCGGTGCCACCGAGTCCTACGGCAGCTTCGACGAGAGCGCGGAGCGGATCGCGCACCTGACCAACGGACAGGGCGCCGACGTAGTGATCCTAGCCGCCGGCCTGGTGCCCAACGAACTGATCGGCGCCGGCTTCGCGGCGACTCGAAAGGCCGGCACGCTCGTCGTCACCGGCCTGAGTTCCCACAACGAGGAAGCCATCATCCCAGGCCTGAACGCGAACGTCTTGGCCATGAGCCAGAAGCGGATCCAGGGCGCGCTCTACGGAATGAAGTCACCACGCGAAGCCATGCCGATGCTACTGAACATGTACCGCGCCGGAAAACTCAAGCTCGATGAAATGGTCACCCGCACATACACACTCGATGACATCAACCAGGGATTCGACGACATGCGCGAAGGCCGCAACATTCGCGGCGTCATCCGGTTCTGATCGTCAGCAGCCCAACCACTACGCAGCCCAGTACTCACCAGTCACTCAGAAAGGTTCACTCATGTCCGAGGATACCGATCGTCAAGCAATCGATAACGCCATCGCCGATGCGGCAACGTATTCCAACCCAGAGATCTTCCACGACCTCTACAGCCGACTGCGTCGCGACGAGCCCGTCCGGTGGACGCAACCCGACGGACACAACCCGTTCTGGACCATCAGCCGTTATCAGGACATCATGAATATCGAACGTGCACAACAACAATGGATCGCAGCGCCGCGCACGGTGCTGCGCACCATCGAACGTGAGGAGAGCATCCGGCGGGTCACCGGCTCGTCGCAACCGATGCATTCGATGATGCACATGGATGAGCCCGATCATCGCAAGTACCGTCGGATCACCCAGGAATGGTTCATGCCGCCCAACCTTCGGACACTGACCGACTCGCTCGACGAACTGGCCTCGTCATTTCTCGACGACATGTCCGCTGCGGGAACTGAATACGACTTCGGTGAAGATGTCGCAGCCAAGTACACGATCCGCGCGCTGATGAAGATCATCGGAGTCCCCGCCGAGGACGAGGACTTGATGATCGACATCACCCAACGGTTCTTCTCACCCGCCGACCCGTCGATCAACAAGGGCAAGAAGATCGATCTGGGCAACACCCTGCAGGGCGCCTTCGAGTACTTCAACAATCTCGTCGCGGCCCGTCGTGCCGACCCCCGCGACGACCTGGCTACGTTGCTCTGCAACGCGACGATCGATGGTGAGCCGCTGTCGGATCATGACCGCAACTCTTACTTCTTCCTGCTCGCCATCGGCGGGCACGACACCACGGCGATCTCGCTCAGTGAGTTGCTCCTGGCCCTCCTGCAGCATCCCGACCAGCTGGAACGGCTGCGTGAGGACCGATCGCTACTCCCCACTGCCATCGACGAGGGAATCCGTTGGGGCTCACCGGCCAACCACTTCATGCGCACGGCTACCGCCGACACCGAGGTCGCTGGCACTACCATCCACGAGGGTGAAGCGGTGTTCCTGTGTTACCCGTCGGGAAACTTCGACGAGACCGCATTCGACAACCCCCGCGAGTTCCGGATCGACCGCTCCCCCAACCGCCACCTCGGATTCGGCTTCGGTGTCCATCAGTGCCTGGGCCAGCATCTGGCCAAGCTCGAGATGACCGCGCTGTTCAATCAGTTGCTCGATCGCACCGAATCCATCGAACTCGCCGGTGAGCCAGGACGATTGGCGTCGACCTTCGTCAGCGGCGTGACGTCGCTGCCGATCCGCTACCGCCTGCGTCAGGCACAGCTCGTCTGACATCGGAGCGGATTGGAGGATTCATGGCAGCAGTGCGCAGTCATGCGTGCATCCGACGGCCGGCCGCCGACGTGTGGGCGGCGTTCGCCGATCCCACCGCGATCCGCTGGTGGTTCCCCGGCGTGCAGAACGTCGAATTCGACGGCACCACAAGGACAGTGACCATCGAGGGCCGCGGCACCCTGGTGGAGGAGGTACTCTCCTGCGATGACGCGATCCGCCGATTCCGGTACCGGATTGTCGGCGGAAACCCTTCGTTGACTTCACACGTGGGTGTCGTCGATGTCATCGCCATCGACGACGACAGTTCCCTGGTGGTTCACACCAACGATGTCACACCGGACGTGGCCGCCGAACGTATCGCAATGGTGATTGAGAACGCGGTGGCCGCGCTGCGTGAGTTCATGGAAAGAGAAACCGTATGACCGAACAGTCCACCTACGAACCCAGCCCGTCGGAGATGGTTCGAGAACAAGTCGCGAAGTACGAATCCTCGGGCGGCACAGAGGGAAACACCCTCGCTGGTGTACCTGTCGTCGTGATGACGATGCGCGGTGCCACCAGCGGCAAGATTCGTAAGGTGCCCGTCATGCGCGTCGAACACGACGGGCAGTACGCGGCCCTGGCGTCCAAGGGCGGCGCTCCGACGCACCCGGCGTGGTACCGCAATTTGTTGGCCGATCCGCAGGTCACGGTGCAGGACGGCCCGACGTCGAAGACCTATCGGGCCGAGGTCGTCACCGGCGACGAGCGCGACGAATGGTGGGATCGTGCCGTCGCGATCTGGCCGGCCTATAACGACTATCAGGCCAAGACCAACCGGAAGATCCCGGTGTTCGTGCTGCGCCCACAGAGCGAGCAGTGAGTTCGTCGATCGAGTCCGTGCACCGCGCCGACGTCGTCGACGAGGTGCTTTCGGAGCGGTTCAGTTGTCGCGCGTACGAGGATCGCCAGGTGCCGCGGGCCACGATCGAACGCATCCTGACCGGCGCGCAACGCAGCGCCTCATGGTGCAACACCCAGCCGTGGAACGTCATCGTCACCTCTGGAACTGCCACCGACGACATGCGCACCGCACTCGTCGACCATGTAAAGTCTGGCACAGCAACGGGTTTCGACTTCCCGCCACCTACCGACTACGTCGGCGTCTACCGCGACCGTCGGCGCGAATGCGGTTGGCAGCTCTATGAGGCGGTGGGCATCGAACGTGGTGACCGCGCGGCATCGGCACGACAGGGCCTGGAGAACTTCCGCTTCTTCGGCGCACCACATCTGGCGTTGATCACCACCGACGCGACCCTCGGTGTGTACGGCGCGGTCGATACCGGCGTCTACGTGTCCACTTTCCTGACCGTCGCACAAAGCCTGGGTGTGGCCACCATTGCCCAGGCGGCCGTAGCGAACCACTCGGAGTTCTTCCGCGAGTACTTTTCCATCCCCATCGATCGAAAGATCCTGTGCGGCATCTCTTTCGGGTTCGCTGACACCACGCACCCGGCCAACGGCTTCCGCACCACCCGCGCACCTCTTGACGATGTGGTGACCTGGATCGGTGACTGAGCCGGACACAGTCGACGCGTAGGCGTGCCCAGTCAACGTGGGACCGCACCAGTCGACGCGCGGGAATGTGGCACGTCACGGCTGACCGGTGCACCAGCGTCGGCGCCGAGAAGACCGTCGTGCACTGAGCGCCCGCATTGCCGGATGCGTGTCAACAACTCCGTAGATCTGGTCGCATATAGCGACCAGATCTACGGAGCTGTGGGGCGCACTGTGGATCTCGATACGCGTCGGGCTCACTGCGTTCGCTCGTCGCTACTCGATCAGCGCGAGGCATCGATCCGCGCAAAAGGTTGCGCTGCTTCGAGTTCGAATGCCAACTCGAGGAGGGTCCGCTCGTCTCCGACGTCGGCGGAGAAGTGGACCCCCAGTGGCAGTCCGGCGTCGGTTTGCGCCAACGGCAGGCTGATGCCGGGCGTACCGGAGGTGTTGTTGATCGGCGTGAACGAGACGTATCGCATCAACCGCTCGAAGACGACGTCGAAATCGCCTGCGGGGTCGAGGTATCCGATCTCGGGAGTGGTGTGCGCGAGTGTCGGCGAGAGCACCACGTCGAACCGCGTGAACATCTCCCGAAACGTCGCGGTGGAGCGTGTGAGCGCGCGGATCATCGCGGGGGTGTGCCACATGCGACGCAGATACTTCCGCGACAGTCCGCGCGTGAACGCATCGAGCTGTGATCGCTCGAATCCCTTGCCGTAGGACCGTTTTCCGAAGTGGTCGATGAAGAAGGCCAGCAGCGCCCAATACTCGGTGAAGTCGTCGACGTATCGCCTGTCTACGGGGACCGGCACATGTTCGACGCCGTGCCCGAGCGACTCGAGCAGTTCGGCGACGCCTGCGACGGCGGTCTCGGTGTCGCGGTCGAGCAACTTCCGGTGATCGGTTCGGTCATCATCGCGACGCGGAGCTGACGTCGACTCTCGCCGGCCACGAGACCAACGGCGGGCAGATCGGCTGCAGACCGGTACTTTTCGGCATCGGCGAGGAAGTGTGCGGTGTCGCGCACCGAGCGGCTCACGATTCCGTTGGCAATCAGGTCGATCGGCATCTGCTCGGATTCCGCCGTCAGCAGCAGCCGTCCCCGACTCGGCTTGAAACCCACCAGGCCGCAGGCGGCCGCGGGGATACGGATCGACCCGCCTCCGTCGTTCGCGTGCGCGATCGGGAGCGCGCCTGCCGCGACCAGGGCGGCCGACCCTCCTGACGAAGCGCCACAGGAGAGTTCGGTGTTCCACGGATTGCGGGTGGGCGGCCTGTCGACGAATTCCGTTGTCGCGGTGAGCCCGAAGGCGGGCAAGGTCGACGCACCGACGATGTTCACACCGGTTGAGACGAACTGTTCGAGGAGCGGTTCGGTGGTCGACGCGGGGGTGTCAGGAGTAGCGGCAGAGCCGTTACGAGTCGGAATCCCGGCAAAGTCCGTGTTGTTCTTGACGATCGAGGGCACCCCCGCGAACGACCCCGCACCGAAATCGGCCTCGACGGCGCGTGTGCGGGCGCGCTCACGATCGTCGAAGGCGACCGCATTGAGCGTCGAGTTCACCGCGTCGATGCGGTCGAGCGCCGCGTCGACCGCTTCAACCGCCGAAATCTCGCCTGCGGCAATGGCCGCGCCGACACCTACCCCGTCGAGTTCGCCCAGCGCATCGTCGCGGAAGGCATGTACGTGCTGCATGGCCCGAAGCCTAGCCGCAGCGGACCGCCGTCAGGACACAATCAGTTCGCAACAGTTCACCGCACCCCAGCTCACCGAACCGCTACCGAACCATGGCCATGACGTCGGCGGCGAGGTCGGTGGCGTAGTCGTCGTCGATCGGCAGCGCGAAGACCGCATGGTGATAGAGCGGGGCGATGATGTGGTTGAGCACCTGCGGCACGCTGGGTGCGCTCTCGCCGCGCGCGGTGGCGCGGTCGATCATCTCCGTCGCCTGCTCCCGCCGGATCTCCCAGCAGGGACACACCTCGACAATGCCGTCGCGAGCCGACGTCATCGCCCGCAGATACGCACGACGTTTCGGACGGCTGATGTCGGCGGCGATGATCCGCGACCAGTCGGCGAGGTCGTCGGTGAATGTGCCGTGATCGGGCAGTTCCTCGCCCTGCGTCAGCGCGGCGACCGCGACCTCCTCGAGTAGATCGCCGATGGTCCCCCAGCGTCGATAAATGCTTGTGGGATTCACTCCCGCCAGCTCGGCGACCTGCGGGATGGTCATCGTCTCCCGCTCTCCGCTTCCTACGAGCTGACCGACAGCCGTGAAGACCGCACTCTGCACGCGAGCGCTCCGGCCACCGGGACGCTTGCCGTGCGATGGGGCCGTTGATGGAACGGTCTTCGACGCTGCGCTTTCCATCGACGATCTCTCCGTTGCCTGCGACGTTCCAGCCATGTCACCATTATTGCAAATCCCATTGCTTTTAGAACAGCGACCGCATACATTGGCCTTAATGCAATCAGCTTTGCCTTAGGAGACACGGTCGTGACCGCAACGTTGGAGAACACCGCTCGACGCCGCCGCGGCGCGCGGCCGCTGCACCCGCACCGCGCTTTCTGGATCGTCACCGCAACCATGATCACGGTGCTGTTCGCGTCGGCAGCCCCCTCCCCCCTTTACCCCGTCTACCAGCAGTTATGGGGATTCTCGCCGTTCACCCTGACCGTGGTGTTCGCGATCTATGTCGCAACCATGCTGGTCAGCCTGCTCACCGTCGGCTCGCTGTCGGATCACATCGGCCGACGCCCGGTCCTCGCGGTCGCGCTCGTGCTGCTCATCGGCAGCATGGTGTTGTTCGTCGTGGCCGACAGCGTCGGACTCCTGATCGCCGCACGGGCCCTACAGGGACTCGCGACGGGAGCGGCGATCGGCACGCTGACCGCCACGGTCGTCGACATGCAGCCGTCGGAGCGACTGGGCTCGGCGATCACCGGCGCGGGACCCACACTCGGACTGGCGGCAGGCGTCGTCGTTGCAGGCGTGCTGGTCCAGTACGCACCCGCGCCGCGATTCCTCGTCTACGAGGTGACGCTGGCGGTGTTCGCGATTTTGCTTGTCGCACTTCTGATCATCCCGGAGACGTCGGAACGCGTCGGCTTCGATTCCCGCCGCCATCTGTGGCGAACGCTCGCGCCGCAGGCGTCCGTGCCGTCGGCTTTGCGGAAGCTGTTCGTCACCGCAATCCCGGCCTTCGTGGCGACCTGGTCGATGGGAGGCCTCTACCTCTCGCTTGGTTCATCGGTGGTGGCGCGTGTGTTCGGCATCGCCAATCACGGAGCAGCAGGCGCAGTTCTGTTCGTATTCTTCGCCTCCGGCGCAGTCACCTCGCTGGCGATCACCACCTGGGACGCCAGTACCAAACTCGCTTACGGCTATCCCGCACTCGCCGGCGGCGCGATCATCTCTCTGGCGGGCGTCCTCACGTCGATGCTTCCGCTCTACATCGTCGGGTCGATCATCGCGGGTTCCGGTTTCGCGGCTACGTTCCTCGGGGCACTCGACAACCTGAGCAGCCAAACCCCGTCACATCAGCGCGGGCAGGTGTTCTCGGCAGTCTTCATCACGAGCTACATCGCCTTCAGCGTTCCCGCGGTGATCGCGGGACTCGTGGTGTCGCACATCGGTCTGCAGGAGACCGTCGTCTGCTACGTCGCCTATGTCCTCGCCGTCACCGTGTTCGGCGCACTCGTCACCGCATGGACGCGAACCAGAGACAATCGCGTTCGCGCCTGAGGCGTCGTCACTGACCCAACGCCACGGACCCGCCTCACTACGATGAGGACTCAGAATGCAGCGACAGCGTGGCCGAGATCACGATCTGGAGGAATCTCGCGGGGCCGCACTTTCGCAGTACAGGTGCCACAGGGTAAGACTGGTTACATGCACTTGAAGTTCGATTCAGATGAACAGAAGTTCCGCGAAGAACTCCAGAGCTTCTTCACGACGAAGATCCCCGAGGAGATCCGTCAGCGTGCTGCCGCAGGCACGCTGAACCTGCCCGACGACATCGTCACCACCCAGCGCATCCTCAATGCCGAGGGCTTGGCCACACCCGGCTGGCCGAGCGAGTGGGGTGGCCGCGATTGGACGCCGATCCAGCGCAACATCTACCACGATCAACTCAGCCTGAACTTCGTGCCCGATCCTCTGACGTTCAACGTCAACATGGTCGGACCGGTCATCGCGACGTTCGGTTCACAGGAGATCAAGGAACGATTCCTCCCGAAGACCGCCAACCTCGACATCTGGTGGTGCCAGGGCTTCTCCGAGCCCGAGGCCGGCTCCGACCTCGCGTCACTCAAGACCCGCGCCGTCCGCGACGGCGACCACTACATCGTCAACGGCCAGAAGACCTGGACCACGCTCGGACAGTACGCCGACTGGATCTTCTGCCTCGTGCGCACCGACCCCGACGTCAAGAAGCAGGCGGGTATCAGCTTCCTGCTCATCGATCTCGACACCCCGGGCATCGAGATGCGTCCGATCAAGCTCATCGACGGCAGCGTCGAGGTCAACGAGGTCTTCTTCAACGACGTCAAGGTGCCTGTCGAGAATCTCGTCGGCGAGGAGAACGCCGGCTGGACCTACGCCAAGTTCCTGCTCGGCAACGAGCGCACCGGTATCGCACGCGTCGGCTGGACCAAGACCAAGCTCGCCGAGGCCAAGAAGCTCGCCGCCGCAACGAAGACCGCGACCGGCACCTTGATCGACGACCCGCTGTTCGCCGCGCGCCTCGCCGAACTCGAAACCGAACTGCTCGCGCTGGAGGTCACCCAGCTGCGCGTCGTCGCAGGCTCTGCCGACGGCAAGCCGAATCCGGTGTCGTCACTGGTCAAGCTGCGTGGCAGTGAGCTGCAGCAGTCGGCAACCGAGTTGCTCGCAGATGTTGCGGGCGCGCGCGGATTGGCCGTTGACGCGCCGGGCGTCGGAACTCCGGAGTGGGCGCAGCTCGCGGTGCCCGAATACCTCAACTACCGCAAGGTGACCATCTACGGCGGTTCGTCGGAGGTCCAGCGCAGCATCATCTCGTCGTCGATCCTCGGCCTGTAGCCCGACAACCACACTTGGAGTAACACAATGGATTTCGAGCTCACCGAAGAGCAGTCACTGCTGCGCGACACCGTCCGCAGCGTGTTCAAGAGTTATGACATCGAGAAGATCCGCGCCGTGTCGGAGACCGACACGGGCTGGTCGACGTCGATTTGGGAATCGCTTGCCGAGATCGGCATCCTCGGACTGCCGTTCAGCGAGGACGCAGGCGGCACCGGCGCAGGGCCGGTCGAGGTCAGCGCGCTGATGGGCGAGGTTGGTCGCAGCCTCGCACCCGAGCCACTGCTGTACGGCGCGTTGTTGCCGGGCGTCGTCATCGACAAGGTCGCATCCGGCGACCGCCGTACCAGTCTGCTGACAGAGGTATCGGAGGGGCGGCTGCTGCTCGGATACGCACACGCAGAACCCGAAGATCGTTGGCCCGCAGCGGCAGTCACCACCACGGCGACCGGCGCAAGCGACGGCGTCACTCTCGATGGAGTGAAGTACCCCGTCCTCGCGGGTGACGTGGCACAGAAGTTCGTCGTCAGCGCCCGCCGCACCGACGGAACCATCGGACTGTTCATCGTCGACGCCGACGCGTCGGGTGTGACCGTCGACGGTTTCCGCACCTACGACGATCGCCGTGCCGCCCGGGTGAGCTTCACCAACGCCCCGGCGATCGAACTGGCCGACGGCGATCAGTCCGACGCGATCGCCTACGCGGACATCTTCGCGCAGACGGCTCAGTGCGCCGAGGCTGTCGGTGCGATGGAACGCGCGATGGAACTGACGACCGAATACCTCAAGTCGCGCAAGCAGTTCGGGGTGCCGCTCAAGACCTTCCAGACGCTGACGCAGCGCGCGTCGGACGTCTACGTCGCGCTCGAGCTGGCACGCAGCATGAGCTTGTACGCGACGGCGTCTCTCAACGACGAGGTCGACGACCCGTCGGTCTACAGCCGCACGAAGCTGCAGATCTGCCGCTCGGCACGCAAGGTGGGCCAGGAGGCGATCCAGATGCACGGCGGCATCGGCATGACAGCGGAATACCCTGTGGGACATTACGTTGCACGCCTCACCGCGATCTCTCGCACGCTCGGCGACGCCGACGAGCACCTCGGCGTGCTCTCGAGCAAGCTGGGCGACTACGAGATGGTGACCGTCAACTAGGTTCGCACCGGATGGGGGTTCATCGACGTGAGTCGGTGAGCCCCCATTCTGCTGCCAGGAGCTGATGGGAACGAAGCCGGTCGTCGAAATCGTGTGTGACGCTGGTGATCACGAGCTCGTCGGCGCCGGTCACGCGTGCCAGCGTGTCGAGTTGCTCGGCGACGGTCGACGGCGAGCCGACGAACTGCGTGCGGATTCGGTCGTCGACAACGGCGCGTTGCTCATCGGTCAGCGGCGCGGCGTTCTCGGGATCGAGGTAGGGTTGCGCTCCCCGACCGGTCCTTATGTCGTGCACCCAGTGACCGTAGGTCGACGCGAGATGTGTTGCAGTCGAATCATTGTCGGCAACGACGACGTCTGCGGACACCACCACGTACGGCTCGCGCAGTCGGGCCGACGGACGGAAGTTGGCCCGGTAGGCCTCGACCGCCTCGAGAACCGTTGCGGGACTGACGTGATAGTTCGCGACGAACGGCAGACCCTCTGCGCCCGCGACCTGCGCGCTCTGCCCCTTACTGCTACCGAACACCCAGACCTCGAGGTCGGCGTGTTCGCCTGGGACAGCGTGCAATTCGACGTCGCCGACGCGCAGACCGCCGTCGAGCAGCGCGAGGATGTCGGAGACGGCGTCGGCGAAGTCGGGTTGCGCGGCCCCCTCGAACTCCAGTGCCGCCGCGGTGGCGCCGATGAGCGGTGACGACAGAATGCTCGCGAGGAAGAACGGTTCGGGTAGGAGCAGGCCGTCGACGACGCGTTCGGGTTCGGTCGCGGGTGGCGGACCCTTCGGGCCCTTGGGCGCCGACGCCGCGGCGGCGAGCGCTTCGGTGCGCTTCTGCCCCGACCGCCCGAGCCCGAGGTCGAGGCGACCGGGAAACACGGCGTCGATGGTGCCGAACGCCTCGACGACCGACGCCGCGGTGTGATGCCCGAGTTGCACTGCCGCACTACCGACCCGAATCGACTCGGTCGCGGCAGCGACCAGGGCTATCAGCGTGGCGGTCGACGACGAGCCGACCGAGACGAAGTGGTGCTCGGCGAGCCAGAAGCGTCGATAGCCCCACTCCTCGGCCGCGCGCGCCAGCGCGATGCTGCGCCGCACCGCCTCTGCGGGTGTCGACCCCTCACTGACCGGCGCAAGGTCGAGGACTGAGAGTGGCAGCGGCGCAGCGCCTTTCGCTGTCATCGGCGGACGCGCTGGGGGTTGGTGTGAGCGGTCTGTGTGCTGACGCCGGCGTCGACGTCGCCGAATCCCGGGTAGCACGCCGCCGACGATTCGGGCGTCAGGCCAGCGGCTCCGCGCAACAACATCTGGTGGTGCGTCTCGACCATCTGCGACAACCCGCCCACCTTGGACAACCAGCTCATCGTCACTCCCGCAGCTCGAATTTCGGCAGCTCTGTTCCCAGTCCGCAATGTCCCAGTAAGCACCCATATGACGATCGAGAGAACGGTTGCGCTCACGCTGATCTTTTGGTCGCGGTCGGGAAGAGGCTCGAGCGGGCCGACCGTTGAGACGAGTCGTGAGTGATTCAACGCTGTCGTTGGCCATCGGACTGCGTGGCGCCGGTCGACACCCGGCCGCCTGGCGAGACCCGGAGGCCAGACCGGACGCACTGTTCAGCGCGAGCTACTGGCGCGACGCGATCGTCACCGCCGAACGCGCGGGAGCCGATCTCGTCACGCTCGACGACGGATTCGAGGCCCGACCGCTACTGCCCGGCGAGTCGTCGGCCGGCGCGCCGCCGGTGCGTACCGACCTCGTCAACGGAAGGCTCGACACCGTGCTGATCGCGGCACGTATCGCACCGCTCACCTCGCGAATCGGACTCCTGCCCACCGTGACCGTGACGCACACGGAGCCGTTCCACACATCGAAGGCGATCGCCACGCTCGACTACGTCAGCGGTGGACGTGCGGGAGTCGTGCTGGCCGTCGACGACCGACCCGAGAACGTCTCACTGTTCGGGCGTCGCGACGTCGAGGTGGCGTTGGATCGCGCTGCGCTGCACCGAGAAGCTGCCGAGTACGCGGAGGTGATCGGCCGACTGTGGGATTCGTGGGAGGACGACGCCGAGATCCGCGACGTCGCGACCGGTCGCTTCATCGACCGGGATCGATTGCACTACATCGACTTCGAGGGCGAGTTCTTCTCCGTGCGCGGTCCGTCGATCACACCACGACCCCCACAGGGCCAGCCGATCATCGCGACGACGGTCTCGGCAGGCGATCCCGCGTCACTCGAATTGCTCAGTGGCAGCGCCGATATCGGGTTCTTCGCGAGTCCAGATGACCGTGCGACGCTCGACGAGGTGCTCGCAGCGTCGGACAGCGATCGCCGAGAAGACCTACGACTTTACGACGACCTCGTCGTCTACCTCGACGACACGCAGGCGTCGGCGGCTGGTCGTCGAGCGCAGTACGACGACTGGCTCGGCACTCACTTCGACGACGGCACACAGGAATTCGTCGGTACCGCAGCAGGATTGGCCGACCTCATCGAGGAGCGTGCAGGTGCGGTACAGGGTGTCCGGCTACACCCGGCCGCGATCGGGCACGACCTACGCCGCGTCGCCGACGACCTCGCGCCCGAGCTGCGTCGACGCGGTCTGGTCGTCGACTCGGAAGCGAAAACCTCAGGAGCACAGACCCTTCGGGAGACCTTGGGTCTGCGCCATCCCGTCAATCGATACTCACGTGCGACCGTGTCAGGCGGTGTCCGATGACCAAGCAGGTACACCTCGCGGCGCACTTCCCCGGCGTCAACAACACGACGGTCTGGAGTGATCCCGCCGCCGGGAGCCACATCGAGTTCTCGTCGTTCACGCGCTTCGCGCAGACCGCAGAGCGCGGATTGTTCGACTTCCTCTTCCTCGCGGAGGGGCTCCGGCTGCGCGAGCAGAACGGCAAGATCTACGACCTCGACGTCGTCGGAAGACCCGATACCTTCACGATTCTCGCCGCACTCGCGGCCGTCACCGAACACCTCGGACTCGCCGGGACGATCAACTCGACGTTCAACGAACCCGTTGAGGTGGCAAGGCAATTCGCGTCGCTCGACCACCTCTCCGACGGTCGCGCCGCCTGGAACGTCGTGACATCGTGGGATGCGTTCACCGGCGAGAACTTCCGCCGCGGCGGATATCTTCCCGCAGATCAGCGCTACGTGCGGGCTCGGCAGTTCCTCGAAACCGCTGTGGAACTGTGGGATTCGTGGCAACGCGACGACATCGTCGCCGATCGGTCCGCCGGCGAATTCCTGCGCAGGCCACACGCCGGACAGTTCGCGCACCTCGACTCGCAGTTCGACATCAGCGGCACGTTCGGGGTGCCGCGCAGCCCGCAGGGCAGGCCGGTCATCTTCCAGGCGGGCGATTCGGACGAGGGTCGGGAGTTCGCCGCCGCGCGCGCCGACGCGATCTTCTCGCGACACTCGACGCTCGACGACGGCAAGGCGTTCTACGCCGACGTCAAGGGACGTCTCGCCGCACACGGGCGGACACCGGAGGATCTGCTGATCCTGCCCGCCGCGACGTTCGTCGTCGGAGACACCGATGCCGACGCCGCCGAACTCGCGCACGAGATCAGACTCGCGCAGGTCAGCGGACAGACCGCGATCAAGTTCCTCGAGCAACTCTGGAATCGAGACCTCCACGACCACGATCCCGACGGCCCGCTGCCGAGCATCGACCCGCTGCCCGGTGAGAACACAGTCGCGAAGGGGCGAGCCAGTGTCCGCATCCACGAGGACCCACGCGACGTCGCAGCCCGCTGGCGCGCGTTGGCCGAGTCGAAGAAGCTCACGACGCGTGAGCTGATCATCGAGGTCACGGGGCGTCAGGCGTTCGTCGGTTCGGCGCGCACCGTCGCCGACGAGATCAACCGCTTCGTGCAGGCCGACGCGAGTGACGGCTTCATCCTCGTTCCACACGTCACTCCGGGCGGCCTCGACCGCTTCGTCGACGACGTGATTCCCGAGCTTCAAGACCTCGGCGTGTACCGGACCGAGTATCCGGGTCGGACACTGCGTGAGAACCTCGGGCTCGCAGGGGTCGTCGCGGGTTAGGGTTTTCGTGGGTGTCGCGCCCGCGTGCACCGGCGACCACGCACCGACCAGAGGGTCGGCGACGAGGGGAGATCACAGGTGGACGCAGTGTTCGGCACCAATCTGGCCTGGGGTGCGTCGTTCAGCCTCCTGGGGGTTGCGCTCATGGTCGTCGGGTTCGGCGCCCTCGACCTCGTGACGCCGGGCCGACTTCGGCAGCTCGTCTGGGTGGACAACAACCGCAACGCGATGATCCTGACGACGTCGATGGTCGTCGGAATCGCGTTCGTGCTGGTCGCCTCGGTGGTCGACACGGTGACCCTCGTGTTGTGGAAGGCGCTGCTCTACACGCTCGCCTACGCGGTGCTGACCATCGCGGTGATGATGTGGTCATTCGTGCTCATCGACTGGCTCACGCCCGGCAAGCTCGGGACCATCCTGCTCGAGAACGACGCGCATCCCGCGGGATGGATCTCTGCCGCGGTCTTCGTCGGCGTCGCGGCGATGATCGGGACCGTGCTCATCGTCTGAGCCTTATTGACTGTCCGACAATAGGCGTTCTAGGGTGATGCGAGCTGTGACCGGCGACACCGTCGGTCATCGACCGTCCGCAACGCACAACCCGGGGGAACCATGACCGCCGCACTGATCGAAGAGTCCATCGACATCGACGCCACGCCCACGCAGGTCTGGTCCGTGATCTCCGACCTCGCCCGCATGGGCGAGTGGAGTCCGCAGTGCGCCAAGATGTTCATCATCGGCGGGCCTGTGAAGCTGGGCACCCGCACCGTCAACATCAACCGTCGCGGACCGCTCGCCTGGCCGACGACGTCGAAGGTCGTTCGGTTCGCACCCAACCAGGAGATCGGGTTCCGCGTCGCGGAGAACCACACGGTGTGGAGCTACACCATCGAGCCGAACCCGTCGGGCGGCGTGACGGTGACGGAACGTCGGGAAGCCGCGGGCGGCAAGACCACCAAGGTGTCGTCGACGCTCGTCGACCTCGTGTTCGGCGGCTCCGACTCGTTCGAGGAAGAGCTCAAGGTCGGGATGGCCGAGACCCTCGGCAAGATCAAGCGCGCCGCAGAATCGAGCACCGCCCGGGCCGCCTGAACGCACAGTCGGCCGGATACAGCGCCCAGCCGACGGGATAGAGCGCCCAGTCGACGGAATGCAGCGCCCAGTCGACGGTATAGAGCGCCCAGTCGGCCGGATACAGCGCCCAGTCGACGCTCTCGAGCGCACAGTCGACGGGTGCACTTCGCGTCGAGTGGGCGCCCGAGACGGTCGAGTGGGCGCCCCAGACGGTCGAGTGGGCAGGCTCAGGCGCCGTCGAGCTTCTCGATCAGGGCCGGGAGGTCGGCGAGGGAGTCGATGATGTGGTCGGGCACCGGCCCGAACTCGTCGCGCTGCAGGGCGCGCAGCGCGTCTTCGCGAAACTTGCCCGTGCGCACCAGCACGCCGATGAGTGCGGCGGCCTGGGCGCCGAGGACGTCGTTGTGCATGTCGTCGCCGACCATCACCACCTGGGTCGGCTCGAGATTCATGAGTTCGACGGCGGCGCGAAAGCCCAGTGGCGAGGGCTTGCCGATCGCGCGGATCTTTCGACCCGAGGCTTTCTCGAGGCCCTCGAGGTAGACGCCGGTGTCGATCGAGAGTCCACGGGCCGTCGACCAGATCATCGAACGGTGCATCGCGACGACCGGGGTACCGGCGAGCATCTTCTCCAGCACTGTCGACAGCGCAGTGTGGGTGAAAACCGGCCCGGCGCCGCCGAGGACGATGACCTGAGCTTCGTTCGGATCGTCGGTGAGTGGGACGCCGGTCATGTCCTCGGCGATCGGTCCCTCGTTGAGAACCCAGGCGAGCTTGCCGGGATAGTTGCGGGCCAGGAATTCGGCGGTGAGTTTGGCGGCGGTGAGGATCTCGTCGGGTTCGACCTCGAATCCGCAGTTGCCGAGCGCTTCGGCGATCTGTGATCGCGACCGTGATGTGGTGTTGGTCAAGAACATTCGCGGGTAGCCGCGCTCGGAGAGTTCTTCGATCGCCTCGACGGCGCCGGGCAGCGCATGCCACGAGGTGACCATCACCCCGTCTATGTCGAGCAGCAGCCCCAGCGTCATGCATCGAATCTAGTGCCCGTCGGGCGCGAGCGCAGGACGGGCTCGATCTACGTGGCATGCTGGGCCAATGCGTTCCGTCGCCGAGCATCAGAAGATCGTCAGCGAGCTGTTCGGGCCTCCGGAAACGGTCCGCGTCGCGGTTGCGGATGCGCTGGGTATGGCCACCGTCGACGACGCCGTCGCGGCATTCGCGATGCCCGCCTTCGACAATTCCGCGATGGACGGATACGCGGTGCGGGCCGACGACATCGCCGGTGCCAGTGCGGCGGAGCCGGTCCGGCTGCCCGTCGTCGACGACATTCCTGCCGGCCGCACGGGTCTGGTGACACTCGCACCGGGGACGACCGCGCGGATCATGACCGGCGCACCGCTGCCCGACGGCGCTGACGCCGTTGTGCCGGTGGAGCTCACCGACGGCGACTTCTCTGTCGACCACGTGCCCGACTCGACGGTCGGGTTCAGCTCGGGCGTCGAGGCGGGAAAGCACATTCGACGCGAAGGCTCCGACATCGCGCGCGGCGACGTCGCGCTACCCGCCGGCACGGTGCTCAGGGCGGCACAGATCGGACTCCTCTCGGCGCTCGGCCTCGCCGACGTCGCGGTTGCCCGACGGCTGCGGGTTGTGGTGCTGTCGACCGGCTCCGAGCTCGTCGAGCCGGGAAAATCGTTGCAGCACGGTCAGATCTACGAATCCAACGGCGCCATGCTCACCGCGGCACTCACCGAGGCGGGCGCACTGGCGCGGCACGTTCACTTCGTGCCCGACGACGTCGCGGACTTCCTCGAGCGCCTCGACGAGGCGTCGGCCGACGCGGACCTGATCATCACCTCCGGCGGCGTGAGCGCCGGGGCCTACGAGGTGGTCAAGGAGGCACTCGACGCCGGGCCGGTCGAGTTCGTGAAGGTGGCCATGCAGCCCGGGATGCCGCAGGGATGTGGGCATCACCTCAACCCGGCCGGCCGTCGCGTCCCGATCATCACGTTGCCGGGAAATCCGGTCAGTTCACTCGTGTCGTTCGAGGTGTTCATCCGTCCTCCCCTGCGCGCGGCGATGGGCCTGTCACCCGACCGACCGCGCGTCGCAGCCACGCTCGGCAGCGACATCCGATCACCGGAGGGCAAAAGGCAGTTCATGCGCGGAGTCGTCGACGAGTCGTTGCTCCCGGGCGTCGACGGCCAACTGGTCGTCGAGCCGATAGGTCCGCCGGGGTCGCATCATCTGCGATACCTCGCGGGGGCGAACGCGTTGATCGACATCCCTGCCGCGACCACCGCATTGCCTGCGGGTTCGGTCGTCGACGTCGTCGTTCTGTGACGTCTGCGACCCCCAGACCCCGGAACCGCAGCTGTCTGGCATCGCTAAGCTGTACGGACGCGACGGGCAATTCCGGCGCGACCGACTCGGGAGGATGATCAGGTGGCCAGGCGCCCGCGACCGGACGCATCAGCACAACATCCGGCAACCGAATCCGACGGTCCGATCCGTTCCGGCCTGACCCCGACGCACCTCGTTGCTCTTGCGCGCGAGACCCTTCCCCCGATCCACCCGGCAGGCCTCCCGTTCGTCGCTGCGGCATCGGCGGTGGCGGTGGTTGGTCGACGACATCGGTGGATCGCGGTACCCGCGACCGCCGCGGCAGGAGCGTGCGCAGCCTTCTTCCGGCATCCCTCACGGGTTCCGCCGACCGAGCCGGGCGTCGTGGTGGCTCCGGCAGACGGGATCGTCAGCCTCGTCGACGACGCCGTGCCCCCAGCGGAATCGGGTCTCGGCGACCAGCCCCGACCGCGCGTCTCGACGTTCCTGTCGATCTTCGACGTCCACGTGCAGCGCGTCCCGATCAGCGGTCGCGTGTTGTCGGTGACGCACACGCCCGGTTCGTTCGTGTCCGCCGACCTCCCGGAGGCGAGTTCGGCAAACGAGCGCACGACGATGGTCGTGCGCCCCGACGGCGGGGACGATTCCGACGGCGACGATCCCGACCCGACACCCCGCGACTCCGACATCGCCGTGGTCCAGATCGCCGGCCTGCTTGCGCGTCGAATCGTCTGCACCGCGAAGGTCGGCGATCACCTCTCCATCGGCGACACCTACGGACTCATCCGGTTCGGCTCACGCGTCGACGTCTACCTCCCGCCGGGTACGAAGCAACGAGTGTTGGTCGGGCAGCGCACCGTCGGCGCCGAGACCCCGCTCGCCACGCTGAGTACCTCGGATACCACCCGCGTCCGCGACGGCGGGTGACATGCCGACCAACAATCGAGCGGGCGTAGACCGCACCCCGCTGCACTACCGCAATCCGTCGATGAGGTCGACGCGACGTCGAGTCCCCCGGGGCTCGGCATCGAACGACGAGCAGGGCAGACTGCGGCGACAGGCCGCAGCGGGCCGCATGTTCGTACCGTCGGCGCTGACGATTCTCGCGATCTGCGCGGGTTTGACGGCGGTACGCGCTGTCATCAACGACAACGTCGACCTTGCGATGGCACTCGTCGTCGCCGCGGCACTGCTCGACGGCATCGACGGCCGGGTGGCCCGGCTGATGGGCGCGACCACCAAGATCGGCGCCGAGATCGATTCACTCGCCGATGCCATCAACTTCGGCGTCGTGCCTGCACTGATCGTGTACCTCTATCTGCTGCAAGGACACGACCTCGGCTGGGGATTCGCGCTGATCTACTGCTGCGCGATCGTGCTGCGGCTCGCGCGGTTCAACACCCTGCTCGACGACACCGATGCCCCCGGCTACACCCGTGACTTCTTTGTCGGTGTCCCCGCGCCCGCAGCAGCCCTGGTGGCCCTGCTGCCGATCGGGCTCGCCCAGCAGTTCGGCGACGGATGGTGGACCTCGCCGCTGGTCGTCGGATTGTGGTTGGTCGTAGTGGCGCTGCTCGCGGTCAGTCGAGTTCCGACAGCATCGCTCAAGACGTCGTCTGTGCATCCGCGCAAGCTTGCGGGCCTGTTGATCCTGGTCGCGATCGGCGCAGCACTGCTGTTGACCTACCCATACGTGCTGATGATCATCCTGGTGGCGGCATACGCCGTGCACATTCCGTTCGCCTGGCGCAGTCGACGCTGGGTACAGGCGCGGCCAGAACACTGGGAGGCCCCGCCCGCCGAGCGCCGGGCGGAACGTCGGGCGATCGCCCGCGGCCAGCCGCGCCGCACGCTGCCACCGCGCAAGTCGACCGCGCGACTCGGCCTGCACATCCCGGGCTCTGAACCCACGGCGCCGCACAGTGTTTCCGACGCCCCGGTTTCCGACACCACAGTTTCCGACGCCCCCGCTTCCGACGTCCCCCTTTCCGACGCCCCTGTCACCGACGCCCCTGCCGGCGGTGAAGCCAGGTGAACGCGCAGCTCACTCTGACCGCTCGGCTCAATACGTCGGCTGCGGATTCGCGCCGCGGGATCGTCCGCGCTCATCCCGAAGCGCTGACGGCGCTCGGATTGCGCGAGTGGGACGCGGTGTCGATCACGGGTGCACGGGTCACCGCAGCCGTCGTCGCGGCAGCACCGTCGGGGACGCCGACCGGCACGCTACTGCTCGACGACATCACGTTCTCCAACGCGGGCATCAAGGAAAACGCTTCCGTCGTGCTCTCCGAGGTTGCCGTGCACGGTGCGGCACGGGTCGTCGTCACCGGTTCTGCTGTTGCGAGTCGAGGCGTCGACGAGGCGACGCTGCGGCGTGCACTCCTCGGCAAGGTGCTGTCGGTCGGGGATGCGGTGTCGCTGCTTCCACGCGACCTCGGTCCGGAACTCAGCGCGAGCGCCGCGACCCGCGCGCTCACGTTGTCGGTCGGGATCACCTGGACCAACGAGTTGCTGACGGTCACCGCAACCGATCCCGGGTCGCCGGTCAGCGTGCAGCCGTCGACGGCCGTGCTGTGGGCGTCGGATGGCGTCGACGCCGCACGCGGCGGCGTAGGTGCAGCACCTCGCGCCGCGGACACGAGTCCCGGCGTTGTCGGCGAGAGTCGCGGCGCCGTCGGCGCGGCAGCAGGCGGGGTCGGGCGCGGTTGGCTCACCACACCGCCGGGTGCGGAATCGCCGGGGCACGTGGTGCGCCCGGCATCGGAGTTGGTCGGGGTCGACGCGCAGGTCGCGAAACTCACCGAGTGGCTGAGCATCACGCTCGACGAGCCAGGCGTACTGCGCGCGCTCGGGGCCACTCCCCGACTCGGCGTGCTGCTCTCCGGTCCGGCAGGGTCCGGGAAGGCGACACTTGTGCGATCCGTCTGTGCCGCAAGGACATTGACGACGATCGACGGACCAACCATCGGATCGCTCGAGGCCTCGGCCCGCCTCCGCGCGGTCAGCGACGCGATCGCCGATCTCCGACGCTCCGGCTCGGGGGTGCTACTGATCACCGACGTCGACGCCCTGCTGCCCGCGAAGTCCGAGCCGGTCTCGACGTTGATCCTCGACGAACTGCGCGCAGCGATCAGCCCCACCGACGCGACGTCGACGTCCGACGACCACATCGCGTTGATCGTCACCAGCGCTGAACCCGCGGGGCTCGACGAACGCCTACGCGCTCCCGACCTGTGCGACCGCGAACTCGTCATCGGACTACCCGACGCCGCCCGGCGCGCACGGATACTCGGGGTGATCCTCACCGGAGTACCCACCGACGGTGCACTCGACCTCGACCACATCGCCGCGCGCACACCGGGTTTCGTCGCAGGCGACTTGGCTGCGCTCGCGCGCGAGGCAGCCTTGCGTGCGGCCGCGAGGGCAAGCGCCAGCGATGCGGCGCCCTCACTCACCGACGATGATCTCATCGGGGCACTCGACGTCATCCGACCCGTCTCGCGGCTACGCACCCCCGAGGTCGCGGTCGGGTCCATCACCCTCGACGACGTCGGCGACATGACCGAGACGAAGCAGGCTCTCACCGAGACCGTGCTCTGGCCGCTGCAGCACCCCGACACGTTCACACGGCTCGGCGTCGAGCCGCCGCGCGGTGTGCTCCTGTACGGACCACCCGGCTGCGGCAAGACCTTCGTCGTACGCGCGCTTGCGGCGTCGGGCATGCTCTCGGTGCACATGGTCAAGGGCGCCGAGCTCATGGACAAGTGGGTCGGGTCGTCGGAGAAAGCGGTGCGCGACCTGTTCGCCGCGGCACGCGAATCGGCGCCGTCGCTGATCTTTCTCGACGAGGTCGACGCCCTCGCCCCGCGTCGCGGCCAGTCGACCGATGCGGGCGTCGGCGATCGCGTCGTGGCCGCGCTGTTGACCGAACTCGACGGCGTCGAGCCGCTGCAGGACGTCGTGGTCCTCGGCGCGACCAATCGGCCGGACCTCATCGACCCGGCACTGCTACGTCCGGGGCGGCTGGAGCGATTGGTCTTCGTCCCGCCACCGGACGCGCAAGCCCGCGCGGAGATTCTGCGCACGTCGGGCCGCAAGGTGCCCCTGGCCGACGGCATCGACCTCGACGCGCTCGCCGCCGACCTCGAGGGCTACTCGGCCGCCGACTGCGCCGCGCTGCTGCGCGAGGCGGCGCTGGCAGCCATGCGCCGCGACATCGACGCCGCGACCGTCACCGCCGACGACGTCGTCGACGCCCGCACCCGGGTGCGACCGTCACTCGACGCCGCACAGGTCGAGGATCTGCGCGCCTACGCCGACCGACGGAGTGAGTGAACAGCTGGGGCGAGTGAACGGCTGGGTTCAGCTGGTCTGGGTGCCGGCCTGCCCGGTCTGACCCTGCTGGCCGTTGGGCACCTGCCCGTTCGGGGTCTGGCCCTGCTGGCCGTTGGGCACCTGCCCGTTCGGGGTCTGGCCCTGCTGGCCATTCGGCAGCTGGCCGTTCGGCACTTGGCCGTTCGGCATCTGCCCCTGCTGACCGTTGGGAAGCTGCCCGTTCTGGCCCGTGCCGCCGTTCATGCCAGGCATCTGGCCCCCATTCATGCCACCACCGTTCATGCCACCACCGTTCATGCCGGGCATCCCGCCCCCGTTCATGCCGCCACCGTTCATCCCGGGGCCGCGCATCTGGCTCTGGCCCGACGAGTTGTCGTGGCCCACGACGTACCCCGCGCCGAAGCCGAGCAGTCCGAACCCGACCGCCAGCCCGATCCCGCCTGCGATGATCGCGTTCTTGACCTTCGGCGGCACCTGGTCGGCTCGTGGCTGCGCAGAGTCACCGGCCGGAGGCGCTTCCGCCTGCCAAGCCGACTGCCCTGGCGTCGGGTGATCGGGATTCGTCGGGTACTCGGGGTTCGTCGAGTGTTCTCCGGTGGTGGGTGCGGACATCGTGGGGACTCCCTGCGCTCGGGTGCGTCGTCGAACAGCGCCGACGTTCGGCGCGCTGATGACGCATCAACAGTGCCGTCCACGGTGCGTGGCATCCCTTGCGTCCGACTGCCCACTCTCTGGCAGTCGGCTGTGAACCTCAGCTCGTCGTGATCGTGTAGAACACCGACGACCCGCCGGACGCGGCGGCAGGGGTGACACCCGCGCTCACCCAGTACGTCTTGCCTGCCTTGTCCGCGGTCAGCACCACGACGGACTGTCCGTTCTGCGACGTTCGTTGCGACTCGGTGTAGCCGGCGTCGGTCAACTTCTTGACCGCGGTGTCCAGGACGCCGGAATCGCCCGCGGGTGCCTGGACCGTCACCGACCAGCCCTTGGTCGCATCACCCGACGCAGTCAGCACCGTTCCGTCGATCAGGGGAACCTGATCGGAGGGAAAATCAGACGGTAGTGCCACTCCCTTGAGACCGCTGTCCTCGTCGGACCCGCAAGCACCGATGACCAGCGCAAGCGTGCACGTCAGCAGAACGACTGTGAACCTGACTAAGCGCGACATGACTGCAACGGTAAGATAGTCGAGCGGGCAGTTGCTCCGTGACACCCCGCCAGACGACGAAAGACGGAGTGCCCTTTGATCTCGGTGTTGGCCGCGTTGGCCGTGTGTGCGCTCATCGCACCCGCCATCGTTCATGCGCTCGGCACCAGGGGTTTCTACGTACTCGCGCTCGCTCCGCTCGGCGGACTGATCTGGGTCCTGCTCAACTGGCCACACGCGCACGATCCTCCTCGCGTCGAGACGGTCACCTGGGCTCCGACGCTGCAGATGGATTTCGTGATGCGTTTCGACACGCTCACGGCCATCATGTCGGTGCTGATCCTCGGTGTCGGGGCGTTGGTGCTCTGCTACTGCGCCAATTACTTCGACGACGCTCGCCCACGGGTCGCCATCTTCGGTGGCGAGATGATTGCGTTCGCAGCGGCGATGTTCGGACTCGTCGCCAGCGACAACATGCTGATGCTCTATATCTTCTGGGAGCTCACCACGGTGTTGTCGTTCATGCTCGTGGGCTTCTATCACGTCCGCGCCACCTCGCGCAGATCCGCGACGCAGGCACTACTCGTGACCACCCTCGGCGGACTCGCGATGCTCGTCGGCATCATCATGCTCGGCGAACGAACCGGGTCGTATCTGCTTTCCGACCTGGTGGCGCACCCGCCGTCGAGCGGCATCTTTGTCGACGTCGCGATCGTGCTGGTGCTGATCGGCGCCGTCAGCAAGTCCGCGATCGTCCCGTTCCACTTCTGGCTGCCCGGCGCGATGGCCGCGCCGACACCGGTCAGCGCGTACCTCCACGCCGCGGCGATGGTGAAGGCGGGCATCTACCTGATCGGGCGGTTGGCTCCCGGCTTCTCCGGCCTCACCAGTTGGCAGGTCATGACGATCGGGCTCGGCTGTTTCACCATGCTGCTCGGCGGCTGGCGCTCGCTTCGCGAACTCGATCTCAAGCTCATCCTCGCGTTCGGCACTGTGTCGCAGCTCGGCTTCCTCGCCGTGTTGTTCGGCATGGGCGACGCGAACGTCGCGATGGCCGCGCTGGCGATGCTGGTGGCGCACGCGATGTTCAAAGCCGCACTGTTCATGGTCGTCGGCATCATCGACCACTCGACAGGCACACGCGACATCCGCAAGCTGGCCCGCCTCGGCCACCGTCTGCCCGCCCTCGCCCTCATCGCCGCCATCGCGGGTGCGAGCATGGCCGGGTTGCCGTTCACCATGGGGTTCGTCGGCAAGGAGACCGCGTTCGCCTCGATCTGGGATACCGGATCGCTGCAGCACTGGCAGGCCGAGACCGTCGACTACGTCTTGTTGGCGGGGTCGATCATCACGATGGCGTACACGACGCGATTCCTGTGGGGCGCGTTCGGTCGCAAGGTGCGCCAGCTCCCGAGCCGCGTCGTCGCACAGATGCATCCGCCCTCGGTCGCGTTCCAGACGCCACCCGCGATCCTCGCGGTACTCGGTGTCGTCACCGCTTTCCTGAGCCCGCTTATCGGCACCGCCTTCGAGCCCTACGCCGAGACCCTGCCGTCGTACGGCCACAAGATCGAGCATCTGGCCATGTGGCACGGCTTCGGGCTGCCGGTGGTCTTCTCCATCATCGTCATCGTCGGTGGCGCAGCGCTGTTCATGCTGATCCGACGTCTTCGGGATGTGCTGTTCCGCTACCGCCCGCTACTCAACGCCGACCGCATCTACGACGCCACGCTGCGCACGGCCGACTCTCTCTCGCTCACACTGACGCGCAACACCCAGCGCGGTTCGCTGCCCATCACGCAGGGCGTGATCATGTGCACCGCGATCATCCTGCCCGTCACAGTGCTGTTCCTCGGTGCACGTGATCGACTCTCGCCGCGCGGATTCGACTCGTCGATCGAGGTGGTGATCGGTGGGATCATGGCCGCCGCGGCGATCGCGGCGGTCCTGCTGCGCAACCGACTCGCCGCAACACTGATCGTCGGTGTCACGGGCTACGGCTGCGGAGTGCTGTTCGCTCTCTACGGCGCCCCCGACCTCGCGCTCACCCAGTTCCTGGTCGAGACGCTCACGCTGGTCATCTTCGTGCTGGTCCTGCGCAAGCTGCCCGCAGAACCCGAGCCGCGGCACGCGACGGGGTTCAAGGCGGTCCGCGCACTCATCGGCGCAGCGGTCGGTGTCAGCCTCGTGGTCATCGGCCTGTTCGCCGCGGCCGCGCGCAACTCACAGCCTGTCTCGGTCGACATCCCCGAAGCCGCGTACAAGTGGGGCCACGGCGCCAACGCGGTCAACGTGCTGCTCGTCGACATCCGCGCGTGGGACACGATGGGCGAGATCAGCGTCCTCATCGTCGCAGCCACGGGCGTCGCGTCGATGGTGTTCCGCAACCGCAGGTTCGGTGCCGCACCGCGCGTGTCCGACGCCGCACGCATGCTCGCGAATGGCCCCAACGGCAACCCGAACGGCCAGAACGACGAAGACGACGACCCGATCCCGCCGGATCGCACGACGTGGCTGCGCGGCAGCGAGTTCCGCGACCCACGCCACCGGTCGATGGTGCTCGAGGCGACGACGCGTCTGATCTTCCCGACGATGGTCGTGCTCTCGATCTACTTCTTCTTCGCGGGCCACAACGCTCCCGGCGGAGGGTTCGCGGGTGGTCTCACGATGGGACTGGCACTCGTGTTGCGCTATCTGGCGGGCGGCCGCTACGAACTCGGCGAGGCGCTACCCATCGAACCCGGCAAGTTCCTCGGAACAGGATTGTTGATCTCCGCGGGCACCGCGGCGACATCGATGCTGCTCGGTGCGCCCGCACTGTCGTCGGCGGTCCTCAAGGTCACGCTGCCGCTGCTCGGCGACATCAAGATCGTCACCGCACTGTTCTTCGACCTCGGCATCTACCTGATCGTGGTCGGCCTGGTGCTCGACATCCTGCGCAGCCTCGGCGCGCGTCTCGACGTCGAGACCTCGATCCCGGCAGGCACCATCATGCGCGTACCCGGGGAGGCAAGCCGATGAGCGTGAATCTCGGACTCCTCGTCATCGTCGCGATCCTCGCCGCCTGCGGCTCGTATCTGCTCATGGAACGCAGCCTGATCCGCATGCTGTTGGGTCTGCTGCTCGTCGGAAACGGCATCAACCTGCTGATCATCACCCTCGCGGGACCTCCGGGAAATCCGCCGATCCTCGGCAGGACGTCGGATCACCGCACGCAGGACGCCGACCCTCTCGCGCAGGCGATGGTCCTCACGGCGATCGTCATCACGATGGGTGTCGCCGCGTTCATCCTCGCGATGGTCTACCGCCTGTTCGTCCTCAACCGAGACGACGACGACCTCGAAGACGACGTGGAGGATCGCAAGGTCCTCAACACGAACCTGCAGACCGCACCGGACCGCGACCGCAGCGACAACCCCGAGACCGGCGCCGACACACCACTCGGCGACCTGTTCGACGACGAAGGCAACCCACTGACACCCGAGGAGTATGCCGCACTGCACCGGACCAAGATCGAGACCGACCTCATGCCAGACGATGACGACGTCATCGATGAGGTCTCGCGCGAGGAGGACGAACTCGCAGAAGCCGGCCTCGACGTCGTCGACATGACGTGGCCGCTGGGCAACGATCTGCAGGATCCGGACAAGCCCTATCCCGGAACGGCCGACCCGCGTGATCCCCCGCAGCCGGGAGACGATCGATGATCCCCCAGCCCTCGTGGATTCCGGTTCTCATCACGCTGCCGACGCTCGTACCGCTGCTCGGTGCCGCGATCACGCTGCTCGCCGGTCGAAGCCCCATCCTGCAGCGTGCTGTCGCTCTCGTCGCAATCGGTACCGCACTTGTTGCGTCGGGCATGATGCTCTACCTCACCGACGAACACGGAACGTTCTCGGTCCATATCGGCGGGTGGGGGTCGAAGGGGTACCCGAACGGTCCGCTCGGGATCACGTTGGTCGTCGATCCGCTCGCGGCGTTGATGCTGGTGGTCTCGACGGTGGTGCTGCTGTGCGTGGTGAGCTACGCGATCGGGCAGGGTATTCGCGACGGCACGTCGCAGCAGCCGGTGTCGATCTTCCTGCCGACCTATCTGATCCTGTGCGCGGGCGTCTGCAACTCCTTCCTCGCCGGCGACCTGTTCAACCTGTTCGTCTCGTTCGAGATCCTGCTGTCGGCGAGCTTCGTGCTGCTCACACTCGGTGCCAGCGGAGAGCGCGTGCGTGCAGGAGCGTCGTACGTGATGGTGTCGATGCTCTCGTCGCTGATCTTCCTCGCAGGGATCGCGTTCGCCTACGCGACGACCGGCACGCTGAACCTCGCCGAGATGGCACTGCGACTCGACACCGTGGCCGAGGGCACCCGCAACGCGCTCTACGCGGTGCTCCTCGTCGCATTCGGTATCAAGGCCGCCGTGTTCCCGCTGTCGTCGTGGCTGCCCGACTCGTATCCGACGGCTCCCGCCCCGGTCACCGCGGTGTTCGCAGGCTTGCTGACCAAAGTCGGTGTGTACGCGATCATGCGCACACATACGCTGCTGTTCCCCGGCGGATCGATGGATTCGATCCTGATGGTCGCGGGGCTGCTGACGATGCTGATCGGCATCTTCGGTGCGATCGCGCAGTCCGACATCAAGCGCCTGTTGTCGTTCACGCTCGTCTCGCACATCGGCTACATGATCTTCGGCATCGCGCTGTCGTCGCGACTGGGACTGTCCGCGGCGATCTACTACGTCGCGCACCACATCCTCGTGCAGACGACGCTGTTCCTGGTCGTCGGCCTGATCGAACGACAGGCGGGCTCTGCGTCGTTGCGCAGGCTCGGCGGCCTGATCGCGAGTCCCCTGCTCGCAGGACTCTTCTTGATCCCGGCCCTCAACCTCGGCGGTATCCCCCCGTTCTCCGGGTTCATCGGCAAGGTCGGATTGCTCGAGGCGGGCACTCGCGACGGGTCGGTGCTCGCGTGGTTGTTGGTTGCCGGTTCGGTGATCACCAGCCTGTTGACCCTTTACGTGATGGCCCGCGTGTGGACCAAGGCGTTCTGGCGACCGCGTGCCGACGCTCCCGAGGGCGAGCTCGCCGACAGCGCACCGTCTGCCCTCATCGACGAGCGTGCCGACATCTCCTTCGACGACCGCGAAGACGTCGGCCGCATGCCGACGTCGATGGTGGTACCGACCGCGCTGATGGTCGCGGCCGGTCTCGTGCTGACCTTCTGGGCAGGCCCGATCCTGCGCTTCACCGACAGCGCGGCCGACAACATATCCGACCGCGACAACTACATCGTCAGCGTGCTGGGAGGTGACAGATGACGAGCCAGGACCAGGGCAACCAAGACCCCCGACGCCGCAGCTCCGGGGCGGTACGCGCGCCCGGCAAGGGGCCCGTGAGATCGTTCCTCGTCAATGCGTGGCGCGTGTCGCTGCTGTTCATCTTCTGGAACACCGTCCGGGTATTCGTGTGGCTTCGCGAACACATCCGGCTTCCCGGCCGAATCGCGAGCGACGGCCGCGAACTGGCCGTCCGCTTGTGGGTCCTCGCCTGGCTCACCTTTGTCTGGGTGCTGCTGTGGGGCACGGTGTCGTGGGCCAACATCATCGGTGGCGTCGTGCTCGCGCTGGTCATCTCCATCGTGCTGCCGCTGCCGCGGGTTCCGGTCGAGGGCCGTATCCACCCCGTGTCGGTGCTCTGGCTCATCGCACGGCTGATCGTCGACTTCTTCGTGTCGAGCGCGCAGGTGGCGTGGGCCGCGATCCGACCCGGCTATCGCCCACTCGGTGCGGTCATCCGGGTGCGGGTGGCAATCAAATCCGACATGGTGCTCACCCTCGCCGTCGACTATCTCAATCTCGTGCCCGGCACGATGGTGCTGGAGATCGACCATCGTCGACGGCTGATCTACGTGCACGTCTTCGATGTCCGCTCAGACAAGAAGGTGCGGGCGTTCCACCGGCAGATCGCGTTCGTCGAGCGGATGTTCATCAAGGCGTTCGAGCGTGACAGCGAATGGCACCCGAGTCCGTACCACGGCATCGACGATGACTATCACCACGTGCGCACCGCCGAGCGGGCGTCGATCAAAGCGGAGCAGAACCAATGAGCGTCGTCTGGGTGATCGTGGCCACGCTGCTGCTCGTCGCAGCCGTGCTCACCGCTGCCCGCGCGCTCATGGGACCGACAACTCTCGACCGTCTCGTCGCCCTCGACACTCTCATCGCGCTCGCGATGTGCGGTCTCGCGGTGTGGGCGGCCTACAGCGGCGACACCACCGTGGTGCCCGGCGTCGTGGCGCTGGCACTACTCAGCTTCGTCGGGTCGATCGCGATCGCCCGATTCCGAGTCCGGGACGACCAGACGTGAGGGGGCAACGACCATGATCGTCGACATCATCAGCTCGGTCTTCCTCATACTCGGCGCGTTGATGGCGTTCACCGCGGCGCTCGGCGTGTTCCGTTTCCCCGACACCCTGAGCCGCATGCACGCGGCGACCAAACCTCAGACCTTCGGACTGCTGCAAATCCTCCTCGGCGCGATCATCCAACTCGGCGACAACGTCGACGTCGGAATGTTGATTCTCGCCGGCCTCTTCGCCATCATCACTGCACCGGTCATCGCGCATAGAATCGGGCGACTGGTATATCAGGAACAACGTGCCCAGGACGGATTGATCGCCAAAGAACGGTTGGACCGCGGCGATATCGACTGATCTCGTCACAATCGCCTGTGAAGCGTCGCACGCTACACAGTGTTCGGTCACAATCATGTAGGGGATTCGTCCTCGCGCCCGACTGCGCGAACGAAGAGCACACGCGGAGGTGAGAAGTGTCGTCGGTGGCGCAGCGGTTTGATCAGCGCTCGCTCGCTATGCTGTGCAGCCAGGTCGGCGCTGTCCCGCTCATCGCATTCGGGCTCGCGTCGGATTCTTTTCTCATGCCCGGTACGCACTGGGTATTGGCACTCGTCGGGGTTTTCACGCTGTTCTCGGTCGCGCTCACTATTCGCGCCGGCAAGCTCAGTGATCAGCAGTTCACGCTTGACGGTTTCGGTGGAATGTTGGGCATCGCGGCTTCTGCTGCGGTAATCGCCGACAACGGCTCGGCAATCGCGGTTCTCGTGCTCATCGCTGCGGTGCCCGCACTCACCGCCATGGCGTCGCCACAGCATCTCGTTGTCGGTTTCGTGGTCGCGGCAATGGCTCTCGCATGTGGGGTAATGGCCGTACGCGCCACGTCGGTGACCGCTTTCGCGGTCGGTGGTGGCGCGGTGCTGATGGCAATCGCGGTCCCGACGATCATGGTCACGATGCTGCGTCGCACGCTGTCGTCGTTGATCGATGAACAGGCACGGCTGAGCATCACCGACCCACTCACCGGCGCTCTCAACAGACGCGGTCTCTTCGACGGCGCCACACCGATCTTCCGCGCCGCGAACCGCGCGGGCAGATGTATCGCGATGCTCGTCATCGACATCGATCACTTCAAACGCATCAACGACGCCCACGGTCACGCCGCGGGCGACGCGATCCTCGTCGACGTGACGACCATGCTGGGCAACAACGTCCCCGACGACGCTCTGGTCGCGAGAACGGGCGGCGAGGAGTTCACCATCCTGATGGCCGTCGACGACGAGGCACAACTGCGCGACATCGCTGCGCGGCTGTGTCTGACGGTGCATGTACACGCGGGAGTCACGATCAGCGTCGGCGGTGTGACCGCCGACCCCGCCGAACTCCACGACGGCGACTCCACGCTGACCTCGCGGAGCCTCGACCAGCTAATCGCTCCCGCCGACCATCTCCTCTACGCAGCAAAACACCTTGGTAGAAACCGGTCGGTCGTCTCCTCGATCGCCGAGGTCAATGGGCACTCGGACGACATGAAGGCGGCGCAGGCCGGTACTGCACCGACCCCGGCTCCGGCGAGGTCTGGACCCGACACACCGCCCGACTCCGTGACTGCCACGGTCATCGGCAACGAGTGGAACAGGAGAGAGTCGATGATCGAGATCCTGCACCCCTACTACGACGCCGCGCGGATCGCGCAGCTCACCGACTCGTCACGTCGCGAACTGGTCGACATGTGGCCCGCCGCGCTCGAAGAGCTTCGCGCGCTCGATGCGCTCGAGCATGTCGAGCCGGGGCCCGCGCCGGACGCCCTCGTCGACTTCGGCGATCCCGCCGTCATCGACGACCGAACACGGTACGTCGTGATCGACTGGCGCAACACGGTCGTCCGGATGCCCGACGCCGAGCTGTTCTATCGGCTCAAGACCGCGCGCAACCGATTCCTGCTGACCACTTCCGAGCAGGAGGCGTGGCGCGACGCGACCGTCGCCGTCGCAGGCCTTTCGGTCGGGTCGTCGGCGTTGGCGTCGTGCGCGCTGACCGGTGCCCGCAGTTTCCACATCGCCGACTCCGATCGACTCTCACCGACCAACCTCAACCGCATGACGACCTCGATCTGCGACGTCGGGCTCGCCAAGGTCGACATCGCAGAACGACGCATCCTCGAGGGCGATCCGTACTCGTCGGTGACACAGTTCGTGCACGGCTATTCGACCGACGTCGCCGACGCCTTCCTCGGCGTGGCGACGGGCAAGCCGGTCTCGGTGATCATCGAGGAGATCGACGACATCGCGATGAAGATCGACATGCGTCGTCGGGCACGCGCGGCGCGCATTCCGGTGGTCAGCGTCACCGACATCGGCGAGAACGTGATGCTCGACATCGAACGATACGATCTCGATCCCGAGTACCCGATCTTCCACGGACGCGGCGAGAACTTCAGCGCCGCCGACGCTGCGGACCCGGTGCAGCGCCTCGACATGGCCATGGCCATCGTCGGCGACAATCTGACGTCGCGTATGGCGTTCTCCGCCAGTCAGGTCGGTCGAAGTCTCGCCTCCTGGCCGCAGTTGGGCTCCACCGCGGCAATGTCGGGTGGTATCGCGGCCGCGGCCGCGCGCAACATCGTGTGCGGTCGTCCGGTGATGTCCGGACGCTACGTCCTCGACATCGAGCGCATGATTCTGGCGCAACGCGAGTACCACGAATTGCAGTGGAACGAACTGACCCCCGACGTGTTCGCCGAGGTCTTCAGCGAGAGCACGAGTGAACGACCGAAGACCAGCGGGCCGCTCACTTCCGAATAGCGTCGGTGATGTGTTTCACGCGACGTCGACGGATCCAGCGTCGAATGTGTGGGAAATTTGCCTGAATTCGGTACACATTGTTCGCCACACCGACGGTTTCGCATGACGTGCGAGTAGGTCGCGGTCCCAGAACATTGCCTGCGTCCGATACCTTTCGTCGGGATACGGCGTGTATGGAATGTCGGTATCAACCCGACCGCCACCCGATTCCCACCTGGCGAGCACATAGTCGGCCGCGGTGGCGAGCATGTGTCGCGTGCCGGTGGCCGCCATCACGATCAACGGTGTGCGGGCAAGAAAGCCCGCGGCTGCCGCCGCGTCGCTCGACGTCGGATCGACGAACGCCGACTTCACCTCGATCAGGCCTCCCGCCAGACGCGCACCGATCGCTCTGATCAGCTCCGACTGCCCCGGTTGGCCATCCCATTCGGTGACGGCATGCGACTGATGCGGCAGCGTGTACGGTCCCTGAACACGCAGGCCACCGACGATGTCCCCGGCGGTATCGAGCACCGCGCAGAACAGCGTGGTACTCGAGCCGTCGCTGATGGCGTCGTAGTCGAGCGCATCGTCGACGCCACGAGCGGAGTACGCGGCGTGAGCGCCGTCGAGGTACTGGCGCCAGAGGTCGGGGACGATTGTCGGCGATGCGACGACCATCGTCGCATCGCTCGTCGCGTCCGGGACGACGATCGGATCGAGCGGGCCGGCGATGTTCGGGGCAGGACTCGACAAGGGCACAACAGCATGCATGGCTGATTTCCTTCAGAGGGTTTTAAGGTCGACCCCTTGATTGTGCCGGTTGCCGACCGCAAAGCGAGAAGTGAAACCGATGACAACGCCAAAATCGACCACGCACGCTATGTACGCAAAACGTGATTTCGCGACAACCGAGAATGCCACGGGCAGCGTCACCCGCGGGTTTTCAATCCAGTTCTGAGACCACTGACGCGACCACGGCGCGCATGTCACCGGTGCGCTCGTGGACGCTGCGCTGCCGCTGATAGCTGGCTCCGTGATCGACGATGTCGACCACGCGCGCCAGTTCATCGATGCACCCGAGTTCCTCGGCGATGGGCTCGAGTCGTTTGAGCAGCACGGTGAGGTCGTCGGTCACGAGTCGTTCATCGCAATCGGAGTCGAGGATGACGATGGCCTCGAGGCCGTAACGCGCGGCTCGCCACTTGTTCTCCTGCACCAACCACGGCGCCATGTGCGGCAGTTCCTCACCCGCCGACAGCCGACGATCGAGATCGACGACGAGGCAGTGGATGAGCGCGACGATCCCGGACAGCTCCACCAGGTTCGTCATCCCGTCGCACACCCGCACCTCGATGGTGCCCAGGTGCGGTGAGGGACGGATGTCCCACCGAATCTCGTTGAGATGGTCGATGATTCCCGTCGTCTTCTGGTCGGCGACGAACGCCTCGAACTCGTGCCACGTCTGGAATTGGAACGGTAGCCCCGCGGTGGGCAACTGCTGGAACATCATGGCGCGGTTGCTCGCGTAGCCGGTGTCCTGACCCGACCACATCGGAGACGACGACGAGAGCGCGAGGAGGTGCGGGTAGTAGTTGAGCAGCGACGTCAGGATCGGTAGGACCTTGTCGCGTCGGTCGATGCCGACGTGCACGTGGACACCCCAGATCAGCATCTGCCTGCCCCACCACTGGGTGCGATTGATCAACTCCGCGTACCGGTGTCCCTCGGTGAGCAACTGCGTCGACCACTCCGCGAACGGATGCGTGCCTGCGCCATACAGGTCGACACCGAGCCCGTCGGTGATCGACCGCACGACGTCGAGCGTCGCCGAGAGGTCGTCGATCGCCTCACGCGTCGTCGTACTCACACCGGTCACCAACTCGACGGTGTTGCGCAGCAACTCCTTGTGAACCTTGCCCGCACGGTCGGGGGCACGACGACCGACCTCGGTGAACAGCTCCGCCGCCGAGTTCGACAGATCGCCGGACACCTTGTCGGTGAGTGCGAACTCCCACTCGACGCCCAGCGTCGGCGTCGGCGAACCGGAGAACTCGATCGGGATGATCTTCGGCATCGATCAGGCCTTCCGCTCAGACCGGTGCCGGTCAGACCGGTACCGGTGTCGCGTCAGCCCTCGACGGTGATGACGCCGCATGCCAAGCGTGAGCCCGCGTCGCCGGTCTTCATCGTGTCGGCGTCGGGCGCCGGTGCGTAGCGAGTCGGGATGTTCGCGAAGTTGTCGGGCTTCTCGTGGATGATGATCGACTTACCAGCGACCTGATTGAGGTTCACCGAGTCCGTCGTGGTCACGGTCTCGCCGGTGCCGTCGGCGAGCACGTTGATCGACACGAGGTCGCCGCTCGACGGATGAGTGGTACGGCCGTCGACCTGCAGATGACCGCCCGCCGACGAGAACGGAGTCGAGCCGCTCGCCTGGCACACGCCGTTCTCGTGGATGTGCATGCCGTGGAAGCCCGCCGCGATGCCGTTGGTGACATTGACGTCGACGCGAAGCGACGACCCGCTCGGTGTGAACGTCGCGGTGCCGACGGTCGCGCCCTTGGTGTCCTTGAGCTCGGCGGTCGCCGACTCCTTGGACGAGTTCGGGATGCCGTCGGCGTCGTCGACGGATCCGGGGGGAGCCTGATTACCCGTCACGACCGACGGGGTGGTGCCGGGAGTGTCCGACCGCGGTTCGTCGGGAGTACAGCCGGCAAGCGCCGCGGCGATGGCGCCCGCAGCACCCAGCGCGAGCACGCTGCGCAGGGTCTTCGAGCCGAGTGTCGAACTGCCGGTCATGAAAGCTCCTAGAGATCCGTTGGGCCGTCGGGTGAACAAAGTCGGATGAAAAGTCTTGCCGCGTCAGAACTCATCGGGTGACCACCACCACCGCGAGACCGTCCCGGCACATCGTGAACGACGACGGGCGCTGCTCGACGCTGGGGTTTGAACCCAGCGCGGTCGCCACCTTCTCCGCGTCCGCCTTCTGCGACGAGTCGCGGTAGAGGATGGTGTTCTCGGTGAAGCTGCCGCCGTCGTAGTTCGCCGGGCTGGCCGTGTTGAAACCCTTGGCCTTCAGATCGTCGGTGACCTCCGACGCGAGACCAGCGATCGAACCCGCGTTGATCACGCAGAGACGCTCGCTCGTCGAGGCATTCGCGGCGGACGACGACGCGGGGGTCGTCGTGGTGGCGACGCTCGCCTGGGCCTCGCGCAGGTCTTCGTCCGGACTTTGTCCAGAGGTCGCCGCGGAGTGCCAGCCGAGTCCGACGAACACGACAGCCACCGCGAGGAGCAACATGGCCCCCGCCCGCAAGGGAAGGCGATTGGGCTCGCGATCAGCATTCATCACCGATGACCTTAACGCACACGCGGCGGGCAACCGCGCTCAGCGTTAGGTGATGTCGAAGCCGAGCCGCCGCGCCGCACGGGCCTTCTGACGCGATGCCCGCAGCCTCCGCAGACGCTTCACCAGCATCGGGTCGGCAGCCAGCGCCTCCGGGCGATCGACGAGTGCGTTCAACACCTGGTAGTAACGCGTCGCCGACAATCCGAACAGCTCTTTGATCGCTTCTTCCTTGGCCCCCGCGTACTTCCACCACTGCCGCTCGAACGCCAGGATGTCGTGCTCGCGTCGCGACAGACCATCCGGACCCACCTCGTGAGGATCGACGGATTGTCCGGCCGCACTCTGCGTTGTCGGTTGGGGTGCGTTCTCGGGTTGATCACCGTGCTTGCGACTACGCGCTGCTGCGCCGTCCATCTTGCTCCCTCACGCTCGCCTCCGGCCCTACCCGCGTCGGCTCCTCGACCGGGTCAATCGGCGTACCACCCCGGTGACAGAACTCGGGCTACGAGTGCGCTGACCGTCGAATGACACCGATGTGGTTCGTGACCATCTAACCACGCCCGCAAGCCGTCAACCGTGTGTGACTCGCCCGGTCGGGTCGCTCTTACCGAGCCGATCACGCAAGGCCCAGGGCAGTCGACGTCATCCGCGCGCAGTAGGCTTTTCACTCATGTCTGTGCTTCCGATCTGCATCGTTGGCGAGCCGGTCCTGCACCAGCAGACCGAGTTGGTCGAACTCGACGACGCCGGTCGTCCGTCCGACGAGATCGTCACCCTCCTCGACGACATGTACGAGACCATGGACGCCGCGCACGGCGTCGGTCTCGCCGCCAACCAGGTGGGCGTCGGCAAACGGATGTTCGTCTACGACTGTCCCGACGGCGACGCGGGTCGCGCCTCGGCGCGGCGACGGGGAGAGGTGATCAATCCCGTCCTCGAGACGTCGGAGATCCCGGAAACCATGCCCGACCCCGACGACGACGAAGAGGGCTGCCTGTCGGTGCCCGGCGAGCAGTTCCCCACCGGCCGCGCCGAATGGGCGCGGGTCACCGGCGTCGACCGCAACGGCGACGAGGTGGTCATCGAGGGCAACGGATTCTTCGCCCGCATGCTGCAGCACGAGACCGGACACCTCGACGGCTTCCTCTACGTCGACGTCCTGATCGGCCGCAACGCCCGCGCGGCCAAGAAGGCGATCAAGAAGCACAAGTGGGGCATCCCAGGGCTGACCTGGATTCCCGGCGAGCAGGCCGACCCGTTCGGCCACGACGACGACGACGACGACTGACCCACCGACGGGACACGCGATGAGCGAGCGACCCTCGAGTCCCGATCCGGCACGTCTGCCCCCTGCACGTCTGCCCGCCGACGCCTACCCCGGCGACCGCGTCGTCGTGCGGTATCTAGTCGGCGACGCCGCGCCCGCCGACTGGCGGCACTCACCGAACCCGGCTCCCGCGGCGGCGCCCACGATGTCCGATGTCACGGGTTTTCTCCTGGAACGCGCCGATACCGGGAGTTTCGACTCGACGCTGCTGATCGAGCGCGACGGAAAGGTCGAGTCCATCCCCCTCGAGTCGGTTGTGTCGATCCGCCTCTTGTCGGCAAAGCCTGTGCGCAACAGCGCAATCCGCGACCTCGAGCATGCCGCGGCGCTCGCGTGGCCGGGCGTCGAGTCGACGTGGGTCGGCGGCTGGCTGGTGCGTGCGGGTGGCGGATTCTCCCGCCGCGCGAATTCCGCTGTGCCACTGGACCGTTCGGCACACGCGGATGCGCCGACCTTGCACGCCATCGGATCCTGGTATGCCGAACGTGGACTACCCGTCCTGCTCGCGCTTCCCGAGCGATTGATCGCAGCACGTACGGTCGGCGGCGAACCCGCCAGCCCAACCGTGCACATCCTGACCCGCGACCTCGACGACTCCGCCAGTAGCGCAAGTGATTTCCCGGCAACCTCGACAGAAATCGACGTCGAACTCGCTCCGACGCCGAGCGCGCGTTGGTCACAGTCGTACCGACCCGGCACCGACACAGATCTCGTTGCCGCGGTTGCCGGTTCGGCGCAGGGCACGGTGACGTTCGCGACGGTCGTCGACGAGAGCGGTTCGCTGATCGCAACCGGGCGAGCGGCCGTCACCTCGTCGCCGTCCGGCGTCGCGTGGCTCGGAGTCACCGCGCTGTGGACCGACCCGGCACACCGTCGGCGCCATATCGCCGACGCCGTGCTCGCCCGACTGATGGCGTGGGGCGTGACACACGGTGCGCAGTCGGCGTACGTGCAAGTCGAAGCAGACAACGCTGTTGCCGGACGCTGGTACCGCAGAAGGGGATTCGCCTTGCACCACACCTCGCACTACGAGTCGGTGACCTGATGTCGGCACGCAAACCGACGGTCGCGCAGCGCCGTCGACAAGCGGTGGTGTCGGCCGTCGCTCTGGTGGTCATCGGACTCGTCGTCGTGGCGACGTGGCTGATCAACCGATCCGACGACTCGAGCTGCGCCACCCATTCGGCCTCGTCGACATCGTCCACGGCGAAGCCGTCGTCGAAGAAGCAGTCGGGCACAGCTTCTCAGGGCGGCACCGCTTCTCGGACCACGGTGGCACCGACCGCGGCGGCATCGGTTCCGGCGCAGGTGACCAAGACGCTGTCGCTCATCGACGCCGGTAAGTGGCCGCCTGACGACGCGTCGGGGACCAAGGGCGGGACCAACTTCGGGAACTTCGAGGGCCGGCTGCCGAAGAAGACGTCGTCGGGTAAGCGGATCACCTACACCGAGTGGGACGTCAACCGCCGCGAAGCGGGGAGGAGCCGCGACGCGGAACGTATCGTGACGGGCAGCGACGGTTCCGCGTGGTACACCGCCGACCACTACAACACCTTCGTCCAGATCCGAGGCCCCGACCGATGACCGCCAACCTGTGAGCCGCAAACCATGACACCCAGCACGGGAGGCGACAACATCTCCGACACCGGAATTCCCCTAGCGCGTTTCCTCGACGACGCAGCCCGACAAGGACCCGCCGTCGGACTCTGGGTTGGTAGCCGACCACCGAGCGCGCCGTCGTCGTACGAGTTCCGTGAAGTGACCGGCAGAACGATGACCACGCTGCGCGGCCTCTACGAAACCTATGCGCGCGCATGGGATTTTCCGGACTACTTCGGCCACAACGCCGACGCCTTCGACGAGTGCATGCGCGAACTCGACGACTCCGACAACCACACCTCCAAGCCCGCGGGTTACCTCACCGACATCGTCGACGCCGACCGCCTGCTCACCGCCGACCGTGAGGCATTCGGCTGGTTCGCGACGTCGCAGCTACGGTTCCGCGACCACTATCGCGACGTTGCCGTGCCGCGCAGCACCTTTGCCACGCTTCTCGAAACGTCGGCAAGCCGACGACGCGATGTGATCACCGGATGGCGTCGGGCTGGCGTCACCGTCGTTACCGTCGGTGACGACCATTTTCTCCGTCGGTGACGGCCACTACTCTGAGGCAAACGACCCACTGCCACGCATGTGACGGAACGCTTGTTGCACCGCGCCACAACGGGTTACGTTGACAGCACCCCTGCAGACAGACGGGGAACCACTAAATAGGGAGTCGGTCATGACAATTCTCGCTGCAACCGAGGTACTCGCACGATCGACGACGACGACAAGCGTCGGCTGGATCGGCTACATCATCATCGGCGCCATTGCCGGATGGATCGCCGGAAAGATCGTCAAGGGCGGCGGCTCCGGCATCTTGATGAACATCGTCATCGGCATCATCGGCGCACTGATCGGCGGCTTCCTGCTGAGCTTCTTCGTCGACACCGCGTCCGGCGGCTGGTGGTTCACACTCTTCACCGCAGTTCTCGGCGCGGTGATCCTGCTGTGGATCGTTGGCGTGGTTCAGAGCAGGCGCTGACGTCTGGGCGCTGAGTTCATCGGGCCGGGTCTGCGGGGGCAGGCCCGGCTCCACACTCGGGATCGGCTCTCAGGCGGGAGCGGCTCTCAGGCAGGAGCAGCTCTCAGGCAGGAGCGAGCGGAACAACCCCCGGATGGCCGTCGAGATAGTGCTTGGTGAAGGTGCACACCGGGCGTAGCCGGGCGCCCTGGCTTCTGGCGTAGGTGATCACGCTGCGCGTGAGTCCGGTACCGAGGCCGTGACCGGTGTACTCGTCGTAGAGCACCGTGTGGAGAACGGTCAGTGTTGTCTCGCCGTCGACCGTCTCGCTCGAGTATCCGAGAACACCCACCAGGTCACCGGCAACCCACAGCTCGAATCTGTCACGCGTCGGGTTGTGCACGACCTGCGCTATCTGCTGCAGGATCGACCGCGCCGACTGAGTCGGCCGTTGATGATTCTTCCGATGCATGGCTCGTCCATCCCCTCTTCAGGCTCGTTCGCAGCGTCTACACAGCTCACTGATTGCTGCGTCCGGTTCCCCTCCGGGCACGACGGTGTGTGATCGCAGTCACATCGTAACCTGCGGGAGCGTAGGTTCAAGGACTTTGAGTCGAGATCGCCGGTATCGAGACAGATCCACGGCAAACGTTCGTCTGCGGTTCACCCGGCTGTGACAGGAAGTCGACGGCTCGCTACGAGGCACCACGTTCGACGGCCCGCCGATAACCACGCATCGAGAGCGCGCCGAAGACCACCGCAAATGCCGCCGCCCATCCGAGGGTGAGGCAGAACGGAACCAGAATCGGGCCGCCCTCGGTCAACCCGGTCATGGTGTCGATCGCCGGGCTCATCGGCTGATACCGCACGACGGGCTGCAGCCATCCCGGGTACTCGGAAATCGGCGCGAACCCCGTGTTGAAGAACAGCATCAGCAAGAACAGGACCCCGAGATGGTCGACGACGGACTTCTGCGCGACGGTCGCGATCGGGATGACCACGAAGACGAATCCGATGCCGAAGACCACCGGCACCAGCACCGCGCCTATCCCGGCGAGCCAGCCCTGGGTGAACCGAAATCCCATGAGCGCCGCGACCGCGAACAACACGACCGTGCCCAGCAACGTGCGGGCCATCTCTGCGAGCACACGGCCGGCCAGGAAACTCGACCGCGGAATCGGCAGCGTCCACAGCCTCCCGAGAACCCCGGATTCACGCTCGGACACGAGGTAGATGCCCGTCATCAGCGTGCCGAACATCGCGCCGACCAACGCGACGAGCCCGGCGTAGCCGTAGATGCTCTGACCGGCACCGATGGCGGTGGTGATCCGGCCGAGCACGAGCTGGAACATCGCGAGAAGGAAGGCGGGAAAGACGACTGCCTGAATGAGCACCCCGGGGTCGCGCGACCACGTCCGCAGCAGCGTCGACGCGAGCACCCGCGCCCCGACACCCCACCCCACTGGTCTGCGATCCACTGCTCTGCGTTCCACTGCTCCGGCCGCGCCGCGCCCTTCTGCACCGCGCGGCGAGATGTCGACGCTCATCGCTGCTCCTCCTTTCGTGCGGCCAGCGCCGAGCACAGCGCTCCGACGGCCAACAGCCCGACGCTCCACCCGACGACTGGCCCGGTCTGGACGTCGGCACCGGTCGAGAGCGCGCGCATTGCCTCGGCGAACACCGACACGGGCTGATTGCGGACGACAGGCTCGATCCACCCGGGAAAAGCATTGGCAGGCACCAAGCCCGTCGAACACATCACGAGCAACAGCTGCGGAATCATCAGCATCTGCCCAACGCTCTCGGCGTGTGTGGCGGCGCTACCCAGAGCATCGGCCATCATGCTCAGTGCGAGCGCGAAAACGATTGCGAGCGCGAAGAACCCGATCGATTCGACGATGCTTCCGCGCAGCCTGAAGCCGAACACGCACGCGTACAGCGACACCGATACAGCCGAGACACACATCCGCACAACAGCATTCGTCATGCGCGCAGCCCCTGGCGTCAGGCGAGAGATGGGCAGCGAACTCAGCCGCTCCCGCATACCGCCGGTCGCCTCGTCGCCCGCGATCTCACACGAAATGATGGCGACAAACATGGCAGCCTGCAGAATGACCAGCGGCGCAACGTATTGCGCGTAGTCGACGCCGCTGCGTTCAAAGCGAGAGTGCAGCGGCACGTAGAAGCAGGTGAAGAACACGATAGGCGAGCCGATCGCGAAGAAGAGCAACCCGGTGCGGATCGACGAGTCGAGACTCCTCCTGGTCAGCACAGCGTATGCCGTCGACCAGCCGACCGACGTGCGTGGCGCCGCTTCCCGACGCACCGCCGTTCGCTCCGCGGAGATCGTCATGGCACGACTTCCTCACTGGCAGCGCGATTCTCGTCGGTCAACTGCAGGAACACCTCGTCGAGCGACGGCCGGCGAAGCGCGATGTCGAAGACGCCCACACCTTCGGCGCGAAGCGTCGACGCGACGGCGACGACAGTGTCGAGTTCTCCCGGCGCCTCGACGACGAGGACCGGACGCGACTGCGCCGACGTCGCGGCGTCGAGGAATTCGTGGCCGGCCAGCGCGGTCCGTACCCGTGTCACATCGGCTGCGTCGAGCAGCGTGATCTCGCAGATCGCCGATCCCGCTTGATGTTTGAGCTGCTCGGGGGTTCCGCGAGCGACCACTGAGCCGTGATCGAGCATGACGATGTTGTCGGCGAGACGATCGGCCTCTTCGAGGTACTGCGTCGTGAGCAGCACGGTGATGCCCTCGGTTCGTAGCGCCGCAATCGTTTCCCACACCGCGGCACGGCTACGCGGGTCGAGCCCGGTTGTCGGTTCGTCGAGGAACAGCACCCGTGGTCGCGTGACGAGTGCGCACGCGATGTCGACCCGGCGGCGCTGGCCACCCGACAACGCCGACACTCGACGATCGACGAACTCGCTCAGTCCGAACGCCTCCGCCACGTGTGCCACGGAGCCCTTCGCCTCGGCCGACGACAGGCCGGTGAGCCTGCCGAACATGACGAGGTTCTCTCGTGCGGACAGGGTGTTGTCCAGCGATGCGTATTGCCCTGTGAGAGAGATCAATTCGCGCACCCGCGCCGCGTCGTCGACGACGTCGTGTCCGGCGATGAGTGCGCGCCCGGCGGTCGGACGCTGCAGCGTCGCGAGGATCGAGACGGTCGTCGTCTTGCCGCTGCCGTTGGGACCCAACAGGCCGAGGACCTCTCCCTCGGCGATCTCGACGTCGATTCCGCGAAGCGCGTGCACCTCCCCGTAATCCTTCTGCAGACCTACGATCTCCACCAACGTCATCGCTGTTGCACCCTTCCGGATCGTCGCGAGCTCGAACAGCACCCTGTCCGTTTGGTAAGGCAATCCTAAGTTAGGAACTCGCGTTGGGCTACCCCCCGGTTTCGTGACGCAACAGCAGCAAGCCAGTAGAGTGAACTGCACACAACCGAATCAACGCGGGGGCTCTCACGTAACCGGGGGCTGAGATGGCGGCAGGCGGCCGCTGACCGCATGAACCTGTCCGGGTAATGCCGGCGTAGGGAGAATCTCATGGGCACACGTGTATCCGGCGGCAGCAATTCCGCGTACAAGAATTCCGCGTACAAGGTCGACTCCGACATCCTGACAACCGGTCCGATCGAGGGCAGCACCAAGCATTACGCCGACGTCGACGGGTTACGGGTTCCGCAGCGACGCATCAACCTCACCAACGGCGAGCACCTCGATGTCTACGACACGTCGGGCCCCTACACCGACTCCACCGCCGTGATCGACGTCGAGGCAGGCCTCGCCCGCACCCGCGACGAGTGGCACCGTCCCGACCCCGTCGACGGAGCGTCGACCCAACTCGCCTGGGCACGAGCAGGACTCGTCACCGACGAGATGCGCTTCATCGCCGCACGCGAGAACGTCGACGTCGAACTCGTGCGCAGCGAGGTCGCTGCCGGACGCGCGGTGATCCCCGCCAACCACCGTCATCCCGAGTCCGAGCCGATGATCATCGGCAAGGCGTTCGCGGTGAAAATCAATGCGAATATCGGCAATTCGGCGGTGACCAGCTCCATCGCGGAAGAGGTAGAGAAGATGGTCTGGGCGACGCGTTGGGGCGCCGACACGATCATGGATCTGTCCACCGGCGACGACATCCACCTCACCCGCGAGTGGATCATGCGCAATTCCCCCGTCCCGGTCGGGACTGTGCCGATCTACCAGGCACTGGAGAAGGTCAAGGGCGATCCCACCAAGCTGACGTGGGAGATCTACCGCGACACCGTGATCGAGCAGGCCGAGCAGGGTGTCGACTACATGACGGTGCACGCGGGCGTGCTGTTGCGCTACGTACCGCTGACGGCTCGCCGGGTGACCGGAATCGTCTCGCGCGGTGGGTCGATCATGGCCGCGTGGTGCCTCGCCCACCACGAAGAGTCGTTCCTGTACACGCATTTCGACGAGCTGTGCGAGATCTTCGCGCGCTACGACATCACCTTCTCACTCGGCGACGGACTGCGTCCGGGCTCGATTGCCGACGCCAACGACGAGGCACAGTTCGCCGAACTGCGCACCCTCGGCGAGTTGACCCGCATCGCGAAATCCCATGGCGTGCAGGTGATGATCGAGGGTCCGGGTCATATCCCGATGCACAAGATCGTCGAAAACGTGCGCCTCGAAGAGGAGTTGTGCGAGGAGGCGCCGTTCTACACCCTCGGCCCGCTCGCCACCGATATCGCGCCCGCATACGACCACATCACCTCCGCGATCGGCGCAGCGATGATCGCGCAAGCCGGGACGGCGATGCTCTGCTATGTCACACCAAAGGAGCACCTTGGGCTACCCGATCGCGACGACGTGAAAGTCGGTGTGATCACGTACAAGATCGCGGCCCACTCAGCCGATCTCGCCAAAGCCCACCCGCGAGCTCAGGAACGCGACGACGCTTTGAGCAAGGCGCGCTTCGAGTTTCGCTGGACAGACCAGTTCAACCTCGCACTCGACCCCGACACGGCACGCGAGTACCACGACGAAACCCTCCCCGCGGAACCCGCGAAGACGGCTCACTTCTGCTCGATGTGCGGCCCCAAGTTCTGCTCGATGCGCATCTCCGCCGACGTGCGGGCCTACGCGGAGGAACACAATCTGGTGACGGCAGAAGACATCGACCGACGAATCGAGCAGGAGATGGCAGCGAAGTCCGCCGAGTTCGCCGACGCGGGCAACCGCGTCTACCTGCCGATCGATGCGACATCGGGAGCCGCAAGCAGATCATGACGACACCACTGTTGCCCACCACCGAACCGGGAGCCACGCCCGTCCGGGTGATGACCATCGCGGGTTCGGACTCCGGTGGCGGCGCCGGAATCCAAGCAGATATGCGGACTTTCGCGTTGCTCGGACTACACGGACTCGTCGCGGTCACCGCGGTGACGGTCCAGAATTCGGTGGGCGTCAGCGGCTTTCAAGAGATCGATCCGGAGACGGTCGCGGCGCAGATCCGCAGTGTCGTGACCGACATCGGGACGAGTGCCGTCAAGACCGGCATGCTGGCGTCGGGACCGATCATCGACGCCATCGTCGATACCTGCGTGGAACTCGGCATCGGGCGCGGTGGCGACACACCGCTCGTCGTCGACCCGGTCTGCGCGTCGATGCATGGCGATCAGTTACTCGCCGATGAAGCATTGGATGTGTTGCGGCGCAGACTATTTCCTCTTGCCACGGTCGTCACACCGAATCTCGACGAAGTGCGACTGCTGACGGGCATCGAGGTCGTCGACGCGGCGTCGCAGCGCAAGGCCGCCGTCGAATTGCACGGTTTGGGTCCGCAGTGGGCACTGGTCAAAGGTGGCCACCTGCGCTCCAGTGCGCTCAGTCCCGACCTGCTGTACGACGGCACCGACTTTCTCGAGTTCGCGACAGCTCGCGTCGACACCCCGCACGATCACGGCGCGGGCGACACACTCGCAGCGGCCATCGCGTGCGCTCTCGCGCATGGATATGCCGTGCCGGACGCCATCGATTTCGCAAAGCAGTGGGTTACCCGCGGCCTGCGTTCGGCCTATCCGCTGGGAGCCGGGCACGGCCCCGTCAACCCGTTGTGGCGCGTCGGCAACGACGTCCGACATGCGTGAACGGGAATCGTCTGAGAGGTAGCGGACCAATAACAGTCGGCCACATCTCGCGATAAACATCACGAAGCTCGCCGTAGGGTGAGAGTCATGGGCTGGACGTTTCTCATGGACATGGACGGCGTGCTGACGAACGAGGAACACCTCGTACCCGGCGCAGACGAATTCATCGCGGAATTGCGCAACAACGACATTCCCTTTTCCGTTCTCACCAACAACTCGATCCGCACGGCACGTGACCAACACGCCAGATTGCTGCAGATCGGCCTCGACATTCCCGAGGAATCGATCTGGACGTCGGGAATGGCGACGGCCGACTTCCTCGCGTCACAGGACCAAGGCGACACCGCCTTCGTCATCGGCGAATCGGGGCTGACCACGCCGCTGTACGAGAAGGGGTTCGTGACGACGGAGACCAACCCCGACTACGTGGTGCTCGGCGAGACGCGCATGTACTCGTTCGAGGCGATCACGAGCGCAATTCGGATGATCGAGCGCGGTTCGAAGTTCATCGCCACCAACCCCGACGTGACCGGCCCCTCGCACGACGGCTCGATCCCGGCGACCGGCGCGGTGGCCGCCATGATCTCCAAGGCGACCGGCCGCGAGCCCTACTACGTCGGCAAGCCCAATCCGATCATGATGCGGTCGGCGCTACGACGCCTCGGCTCGCATTCGGAGAACACCCTGATGATCGGCGACCGCATGGACACCGACATCATCGCGGGCCTCGAATCGGGAATGCGGACGATCCTGGTGCTCACCGGAATCTCCACCCGCAAGTCCGTCGAGAAGTATCCCTACCGCCCCACACTGATCCTGGACTCGGTCAACGACCTCGTCGGCCACACCAACGATCCCTTCGGCGACGCCGTCACGCCGGAGTCATCGACGTAGCCTGCCGGCCTTCTCGAACAGCACCGTGGTGCACGCGAAAGTGCCCGCCTCGAGTTCGGGGCGGGCACTTCTGCATGTCGTCGAAGCTCAGCTCGAGGCGAGGGCCTTGGACTTGAGGTGCTCGAACTCCTCGGGTGTGATGGCTCCCGAGTCGAGCAGCGACTTTGCATCCGCGATCTGTTGTGCGGGCGAGGTGCCTGCGACGTCACGGATATAGGTGTCGGATGCCTTCTTGTACTCGGCGGCGGCTGCCTGCGCACGCTCCTGCATACCCTTGCCCTTGGCGAGCAGATACACGATCGCCGTGATGTACGGGAAAATGATCAGGCAGATGACCCAGATCGCCTTCGCCCACCCCGAAGACTTATGGTCACGGAAGAGGTCGGCGATGATGTACCACAACACGATCAGGTAGGCGACGAACGCAAAGATCACGACCATCGTCCACAGGAAGTTCCAGAAGCCTTCCCACATTTCGGTTTCTCCTAGCTTGGCGGGAATCGGCCTTATTGGCCGTGGATGACGGTACATGCAATCCCGAGCGCTGTAAGCGCGAGCTGCGGATTCACCAATTCCACAAAATGTCTTTCACTCACCCGGGCCATTTGGCAGGTCCGGCATGATGAGACATATGACCATCGAACTCGGCCTCGACACGTTCGGCGACGTCACTGTCGACGACTCCGGCGACACCATCTCGTATGCGCAGACGATCCGCAACGTACTCGACCAAGCCGTCCTCGCCGATTCGGTCGGTGTCGACTTCTTGGGGGTCGGCGAACACCATCGCGACGACTACGCGATCTCGGCGCCCGACGTCGTCCTCGGCGCGATCGCCGCGCGCACCGAGCGGATACGACTCGGCTCCGCGGTCACCGTCCTCAGCTCCGACGACCCGATCCGGGTGTTCGAACGCTTCTCGACGGTCGACGCGATCTCGTCCGGGCGCGCGGAGGTCATCCTCGGCCGCGGCTCCTTCACCGAATCCTTCCCGCTGTTCGGGTTCGAACTCGATCAGTATGAGGAGTTGTTCACCGAGAAGCTGTCACTGTTCGCCGACTTGCGCACGGGTGAGCCGGTGACCTGGGAAGGTGCGCTGCGACCACCGCTGCGCGACCAGACGGTGTATCCCAAGCTGGAGAACCCGCCGCTCCCGACGTGGATTGCCGTGGGTGGCAGCCCCGAGTCCGTGGTCCGCGCAGCCAGTTACGGGCTGCCGCTGATGCTCGCGATCATCGGTGGCGACCCGCTGCGCTTCGCGCCGTACGTCGACCTCTACCGTCGCGCTCTCGAACAGCTCGAGAAGCCGACCGACCTTCCCGTCGGCGTCCACTCCCCCGGGCACATCGCCGAGACCGACGAGCAGGCGCGCGACGAACTCTGGCCGCACTACCGGGTCACCGTCGGGCGCATCGGCGCCGAACGCGGCTGGCCACCACCGACGCGCATCGAGTTCGACCAGTCGACCGGACCCGCCGGTTCGCTCTACGTCGGATCACCGGAAACCGTCGCGCAGAAAATCGCACGCACCGCGAAGGCGCTGAGCCTGAGCCGGTTCGACCTCAAGTACTCACACGGCACACTCCCCCACCCCGCCCTCATGCGCAGCGTCGAACTCTATGGCACACAGGTGATCCCGCGCGTCCGCGAGCTGCTCGCCGACTCCTGACCGCCCACTGCCGACCGTGCGCTCGACACCGCCGACTGTGCGCTCGAGACAGCCGACTGGGCGCTCTATCCCGTCGACTGGGCGTCGCATACCGCCGACTGTGCGCCGCATACCGTCGACTGTGCGCGCCCAGTCGCGGTGCGCCCCAACGCGTCAGCGCCGGCTCAGCGTGACCTGGAAGTCGCCGGCAGGATCAGACCAGGTCTCCACGACCGGCAGCCCGGCGTCGGACAACTCGGCGGCGAGTTGCTCCGGCGCGAACTTGGTGCTGATCTCGGTGAGGATCTCGGCACCTTCGGGTAGCTGCCACTCGCGATCGAGTGCACCGAGGTGCGCGTTGACCGGACGCCGCGCCCGCAACCACATCTCGATCCGGTGCAGCTTGGGGTTCCACCGGGCGATGTGGTCGAAGTCGTCGACGAACAACCCCGACGCATCAAGTCCGCGACGCAGCACCTCGATCATGTTCCTGTTGAAATCCGCTGTGACACCGGCTTTGTCGTCATAGGCGGCAACCAGTCGGCCGGTGTCCTTGATGCGGTCGGCACCGAGCAGAAAGTAGTCGCCCGGACTCAACGCCTCCGACAGTGCAGTGAAGAAGTCGTCGCGCGCGGGGTCGTCGAAGTTTCCGATGGTGCCACCCAGGAACGCCGCCAACCTGGGTCCGTCGGACCGCGGCAGCTGGAGCCCCGGTGCGGTGAAGTCGGCGAGCACGGGCTCGATCGTCAGCGACGGGTAGTCGGCGGCGAGGATCTCGGCTGTGCCGGCGAGCATTTCGGCACTCACATCGACCGGTACGTAGGTGAACTCACGTCCGCGTTCGGCGGCGTGCGCGGCAAAGGCGTCGAGTAGCAGTCGCGTCTTGGTCGACGTTCCCGAACCCAACTCGACCATCATCGTCGCGTCCGTCGTCGACGCGATGTCGGCGGCGTTCGCGGCGAGGATCGCTGTCTCCCTGCGCGTCGGGTAGTACTCGGGCAGGAAGGTGATTTCGTCGAAGAGTTTGCTGCCGCGTTCGTCGTAGAGCCATTTGGTCGGCAGGACAGGCGGGGTTTGCCAGAGTCCCTCGGCGGCATCTGCGGCCAGGGCCGGATTGGCTGTGGTTGAGGTCATCGGGCCAGGCGCAACCCGGAGAACACCCAGCGCGAATCGGCCGGGAAAAAGTTGCGATAGCTGACCCGCTCGTGGCCGCGAGGCGTGATCGCGCTCGCGCCACGCAGCACGTGTTGGTCGCACATGAACTTGCCGTTGTACTCGCCGACGGCCCCGTTCGCGGGCGCGAAACCGGGATAGGGCAGGTATGCACTCGACGTCCACTCCCACACATCGCCGATCATCGCCGACCCTGCGCGTCCGGGATGACATCGTGCCGGATCGAGCAGTTCCCCACGCGCGCCGCCGACGCCTGCCGGGTTCGGGCCGCCTGGAACGCTGGGCGCGCCCGTTGCCGCGTACTCCCACTCGAACTCGGTTGGCAGCCGCGCCCCCGCCCACCGCGCAAAGGCATCCGCCTCATAGAACGACACGTGCACGACAGGCTCGTCCCACACGACAGGTCGACGCCCCGACAGCGTGAACGTCGTCCACTCGCCGTCGTCGAACGACCAGTAACCCGGTGCGCGCCAGCCGGTTTCGTTGATATGTGCCCACCCATTCGACAGCCACAGTTCGTGTCGTCGGTAGCCGTCGTCGGCGATGAAGTCGAGCCAGTCGGCATTGGTGACAGCGCGCTCGGCGATCTCGAAGTCTTCCAGGAACACGCGATGCCGCGGACCCTCGTTGTCGTACGCGAAAGTCTCGGGCGTGGTGCCCGACCCGGCGAACGGTGTACCGACCTCGACGACGCCGCCTGCGACCTCACGCCATGTCAACGCGTCGGGCTCGCCCTGCTCGTCGGCGGGGCGGTCGACGTAGACCGGGTCGAAGTGGTGCGTGGAGAACAGATGCTTGAGGTCCATCAGGATCAGCTCCTGATGCTGCTGCTCATGGTTACAGCCCAGCTCGAGCAGCCCCAGCGTCGACTCGTCGTGGTCGCCGCGCTGAAGAAGTTCGGTCATCGCGGCGTCGACGTATTCGCGATACCGCGTGATGTCGGTGATGCCGGGGCGGGTGACCAGCCCGCGGTCGGGTCGCGGATGTCGCTCGCCGACGGTCTCGTAGTAGCTGTTGAACAGATAGCGGAAGGTCTCGTCGTACACCACGTACGACGGATCGTTGCGCAGGATGAACTCTTCGAAGAACCAGGTCACGTGCGCGCGATGCCACTTGGCGGGACTGGCCGCGGTCATCGATTGTGGTGTCTGGTCTTCGGCCGACAGCGTCGAGCACAACTGATCTGTCAGTGCGCGGATATCGAGGAATCGCCGTGTTCTCGACGCTTCGTCGGTGGCAGATGTCGAAATCTGCTCAGCGGATATGCGATTGGTGATGCTCACTGGAATACCTCCGGTGGCTGTTCGTCGCGGGACAAGCGATCAAACGATCACTCGCCGACAACACCATCGTTGCCAGGGCCGCGCACCCTGTCAACGCGGTGGGCGTCGACCAGGTGGTTCGCGTACTCCTGCATCCAGTCCAGCACAGGGGTCTGACATCAACCCCTCACCGAAGCGCTCAGCGGCCCTCGGCCTCGTCCTCCCACTCGGCGTCGGCGGCGTCTTCGCCCTCGTCGACGACGTGCACGGCGGCTTCCTCGGCGCTCGCGCCCGCACCGTCGATTCCGCAGTCAGTCGCCACGGCCTCGGCTTCGTTGTCGACGACGCCACCCTGATCGGGTGCGAGGAGTCGGCCTGCGCGTCGATCGCCCACCTGGTCGTCCTCGACGAACTCAGGACTCGAATCGCTCTCGTGCGCTTGCCAATCGGGGTGCTCGTCGCGCTCGATCTCGTCGATCGGATCGTCCTTCTGCCACGGGTCGGGCTCTTCCTCAGAGAGTTTCTCGTCGAGCGACTCACCCTCGCGCATCTCGGATGCGGTGAGCCCGCGCATCGCGGCCTTGGGCTCGTAGTCGGGCGGCGAGTACCCCTCGTCGAGGACGTCGTCGACGCCGCGGTCGTCGAGTGAGTCCTGAGGCTGCAACTGATCGTCGGGGTCGAGTGCGTACTCGCTGTCACCTTCGATGATGGATTCGTTTTCGTCGCTCACACCTCCACGATAGGCCCAGGAGCGAATCGCAGAAGACGGCACGCGAGGACTCGCGATCAGGGAAACTATGGAGATGTTGGCAGAAATGCAACAAGATGCCGAGTCGCTCTACGCCGCCGGCGAGTACGACCACGCCCTCGCCGAGTTCTCGGTGCTGCGCGAGATGCGCTCACGACGCGAAGGCCCCTATTCGGTGTCGTACCTCGCCAACGTCCACGACTGCGTGCGCTGCATGTCGGCACTCGAACTGTGGGCCGATTCCAACCCGCTCTGCCACGAGCTCTACGGCAAGTACGTGCACACCCACGGCCGCGGCGAGGCCGACACCGTCGACGTCGCCAAGCACTGGGCCTGGGCACTGATTCACCTGTCCGACTACGCACGCGCGCTGCGCCTCTACGTGCTGACCGCCGACGCCCTCTGGGACACCGACCCGGCGCAGGCGCGCAGATTACTCGGCGCCGCAGCCGTTCACCGCCACGACACCGACCCGACGACGCTGCTCGCCGACGACCGACTCGACGGCGTACCGATCCATCACGCGGGAGCGTTGGGCTCAGCGCTTGCAGAGTTCATCTCGACGACGCCGCCCGCAGATGTCGCGCAGCTTCCCGAACGGGTCACCATCGACGGCCTTCTCCACTGAGAATTTCGCGCTATGCGACGTAGCCCGCAGCCCTGAGCGCGAGAAACACGGCCTGCTCCACCTGGCGCGATCACCAACCCCGGGCGACGTCGCGCGTCGCCCGACCGGTACGTACACA
>NZ_LZTC01000097.1:0-112685 GCF_001665905.1 Gordonia sp. 852002-50395_SCH5434458 | reverse complement strand
GCCGCCGCACCGCTGGTCGAGCCGCACCGCTGGTCGAGCCGCACCGCTGGTCGAGCTTGTCGAGACCACCCCACCGCTGGTCGAGCCCTACCGCTGGTCGAGCCTGTCGAGACCACCGAGCGGGCGGAAAGTGGTCTCGACTCGGGTGCTCGCTCCGCTCGCGCCCGCTCGACCAGCGGGGAAATCTCGCCTGTCGAGACCCGCTGGTCGAGCTCCCCACCGCTGATCGAGCCGCCCCTCCGCTGGTCGAGCTTGTCGAGACCACCAGTCGCAGCGGGAAGTGGTCTCGACTCGGGTGCTCGCTACGCTCGCGCCCGCTCGACCAGCGGAGAAGGCTTCGCTGCTCGGGCCGCGCCCCCCGCTGGTCGAGCCTGTCGCGACCTACCGCCTGCGCGGGGCCACGGCCGCGACGATCTTGTCAGCGGGACCCGCCAGGAAGAGCACCACCAGCCACCAGCTCCCCCACTGCGGCACCAGCAGCGACCCGACGAGCGCCACGACGAGCGCAATCACCGTGCCGACATCGGGAGCACTCGCCACCCACTCGTCGACGTCTTCGCCAATCGCCAACAGCTCCCGATGCCTCCTACCCCACTCGCTTATCGCCACCAGGCTCGACACCGACACCAGGAGCACCGCGATGTAGAACGCCGTACCCCACTTCAACGTCGGACCACTGATAAGCGAGGTGGCGAAGGGCAGCACGACGATCGTGAACAGCCACACCATGTGCAGGTTGAACAGCACCTTGTCGTAGGCGTCGAAGTACTCGATCATGCGATGGTGATTGCGCCACAGCACCCAGATCACGAAAAAGCTGATGAGAAATCCGAGTAGCTCACTGGAGTGGTCACGAAAAACCGCGACCACCGTCGTATCGCTCCCGATCTCCTTACCGATCTCGGCGAGAGGCAAGACCAACAGCGTGAGCGCAATGGCAACCACCGCATCGGCGAACGAGATCAATCGTCGAAAACCCTCAGCGGTACGTCGCCCTTCGGGTGCTGCCATGCCCCGACTCTAGAACGCCGCGGCGACCTCCGCCTCCGTGAATCCGTAATCCGAGAGGGCATACCGATGTTGGGGCCGACGTGCGCCCGACGCGCTCTCGGCATCAAGGGCGACCATCGCGGCGCGCGCCGGTTCCGAGATGTCGGTGCCCAGCGCCGCATACACGCGTTCGACGGTCCCGAGCGGGTCTGCCCGCAGGTCGTCGAAGTCGACGTCGAGGAACTGCGCCTCGTCGTATTGCGCACGCGCCTGCGAGAATTGGCGCAATCCACGTGACCAGAGGTCGAGTTGTGTACGTCCGATCGTGTCGCCGACGAAGACAGTCGACCACCCCGGAGTGGCGTGTTCGGCGAGACTGCACATCGACGCGATGCTCGTCTCCGGCGCGCGATGCGTCTGGATCACCAGCGCGTCGGGATACACCGCCATCAGCGCGTCGAGGGCGAAGAGATGACTCGGGTTCTTCAGCACCCATCGTTTCCCGCGATCGTTCGAGCCGATCATCTGAAGATTTCGACGATGCCGCGCGTAGGCCGGTGTCCAGTCCTGCTCAGCGAGCCACCTCGAGTACGTCGGCACGTAGGCGAGCGATTCGTACGAGATCGACATGATGCTCTGCCGCAACAACTGCCAGCACTCCTCGACCTCACTGGCGTCGAGATAGTGCAGACCCATGAATTCCGGATTCTCGACGTGGTGTTGCGCGATACCCGCGTCGATCTGCTGATAGACCGGATTGGACGCCCACTGCTCGCGCGGCGGCCGCGGCTGCGGAAACTCGGTCAGCCACATCTCGAGTCCCTGGTGCGCGGGGTCGGCGGCGAGCAGTCGATGCAGGGCGGTGGTCCCGGTGCGGGGCAGCCCGGTCACGAAGATCGGACGGGTGATCTCGACGTCGGCGTACGACGGGGTGGCCCGCCACGACGCTTCGCTCATCAGTCGAGCGATCAACGCCCCCTTGAGGAAGTATCGAAACATCTTGCTACCGAGCTCGGTGAGGCCCGCTTCGTTCGCGTACGAATCGAGTAGCACGCCGAGCGGCTCGAGGTATGCGTCGTCGCCGAAGTCATCGAGACCCGTTGTCCGCATAGCCGATTCGTGCAGATCGTCGATCGTACCGACGTTGCGCCTGCCGACTGACTCAGTCATGGTATTCCCCACAGTTCACGTCGAGGGTGTGACCGGTGATCGCACTGGCCGCATCGGAGGCGAGAAATACGACGGCGTCAGCGATCTCGTCCGGCTCCGGCAGACGCTTGAGGTCGGAGCGCGCGGCGGTCTGCGCGTAGACGTCGTCCTCGCTGATGCCGTACTTCTTGGCGACCTCGCCGAAGTACCACTTCAGCTGATCGTCCCAGATATAGCCTGGCGCAACGGAGTTCACCCGTATCCGCTTGTCACCCAATTCCGTGGCCAACGTCTGCGACATGGCGAGCAGCGCCGCCTTCGCCAACTTGTAACTGCCATAGCGCGGTTCGGAGTGTCGGATGACCATCGAGTTGATGTTGACTATCGCGCTCGTCGCTCGCGGCGAAGGAGATTCCGACGCCGCGTCGGCAAGCGCGGCGGTGAAGGCTTTCACGACGCGCAGCGTCCCGAGTACGGTCAGCTCGATACTCGCGTTGATCTGCTCGAAGTCAGTGCGGGCCAACGGCTTCATAGACGGAACCGCGAAGGCATTGTTCACGACGACGTCGACCCGTCCGAACTCGGCAAGAGTGGCAGCGACCAACTGGTCGACCGCGTCGTCGTCGGTGATGTCGGTGGGGACGACAAGCGAGCGACCGCCGGCAGCGTCTACCTCCGCGGAGATCTCCTTGAGCCGCGACTCGGTTCGCGCGGCGAGCACCACGCGAGCGCCGTGTGCTGCCGCGCGCAGACAGATTGATCGGCCGAGTCCCGGCCCAACCCCGGACACGACGACCACCTTGTCGTCGAGCAGCCCCGCACGCGCCATCTCGGTCATCCCAGCATTCTCTCTGCAAAGCCGCGCTGGCGGAGGGCAATTCGCGCAGCCCAGCCCGCGGGGTCGAGCCTGTTGTCGTCGAGGTAGGGCAGATGATCGGCGATGTCGCCCGCGTCGACGACCTGTGCCGTCGGCCCCTGTTCCGGCGGGATCGGCACATCTGTTCGCTGCCATCGGAATTGCATGATCCCGACCTCGTGACCGGTGGTCTCGATCCAGTTGGCGACGCCGGGATTGTCGTGTGCGAGCACCAATCGGATCATGCCGTCGCGGTCGACCTGCGCCTGCGCGGAGTTCAGGCTGGTCTGGTGGTTGACGTAGTCGAGCGAGATGTACCACATGCTGCCGAGCTGAAAACCCTGATACGGCGCAGCAGATTTCGGAACCGTGATGATCATGGCCTCACCGGGCAGCAGTCTGAAATGCCCGACGGAAGAATACTGCGTCGACAATCCACCGGGGGTGAGCCGCGGCGGCGTGAAGGTGTTGACCGGCTCGTCGAGGTAGAACCACTTCGGAAAGTTGAACCAGGTATTCAGCCGTGCCAGGAGCATCTTGCCCGCGGTGGCGTACCGTCGCTGCACCCGCGCGAGGTCGAGGTCGGCGGGGGCGCTGCCCACCGTGTCGACCCGCTCGATGGCGATCTCTCCCCTACGCTGCGACCAGTCGGAATACACCTCACGCACCGCGAGCATCGACGCTCCGTCGCCGAGGGCGAAGTAGTCGTCGCGCGCAGATGCAGCGGACAGATCCGGCCCGAAGGTGATCTCGAACGTCCCGTGGGAGTTGATCGGAATCCGCCGGTCGTCGAAGGCGTCGTCACCGCCGGGCACTTCGCTTGGTGTGTAGTCGCCGCGGAGTACCTGGAAGCTCAGATCCGTTGTGCTGCCGCGTCGTCCCCAGACCCGATACGTTGCGTTCGGCTCGATGTCTGCGTGGAGGTAGAGGGTGTCCGGGTTGTCGAGGCCAATCTTGGTGGTCGGTCCCGTTGAGGTCACGAACCCGGGATGGGTTCGACTGCGCGCTCGCGCCAATTGCAGTGTCGCCGCGATGCTTCCGGCCAGGTAGTCGAATCCCTCTGCGAGATCGGCCTCCGTGAGTGCGAAGTCGGCATTGGCGATCAATGTCTGCGCCTGTGTGATGGCGTCGGTGAAGGGACCGGTGACGTCGACTGTTCGCGAGATGGGGGTCGTCGTCACAGCCACGTGTCTCCTCCGGTCCATGTCAGGAAGTTGTCTAGCTCGGCCTGCGCTGGGGTGACCCGCGGATGCTCGGTCGAGAGATAGCCACCCCGGTAGAAGAGAAGCGGCTTGTCCTGCAACACTTCTCCGAGTGTCAGCACCCGACCGATCACGATGTGGTGGTCGCCGCCGTCGTCGACGCGTTCGACGGAACACTCGACCCACGTCAAACCGTGTCTGATGACGGGGAGTCCTGCAGGCGACGGGTCCCAGGCGATTCCCGCGAACTTGTCGTCGCCCGGTGCACCGAACGCCGCACTGACATCCTGCTGCCGGTTGGAGAGGATGTTGACGCAGAAGCTCCCGTTCTCCTCGATCACCCGCCAGGTCCGCGACGTCTTCTGCGGGCAGAAGAGCACGAGCGGCGGATCGAGCGAGAGCGCCGCGAACGACTGACAGGCGAACCCCGACGGCGCCCCGTCAGCGGTGAGCGTGGTGATGACCGTGACGCCGGTACAGAACTGCCCCATCGCGGTGCGGAACTGACGTGTGTCGAAATCACTTGACCCGTACGGTGTCGCAGCCATCTGGGCGCTCGCCCTCCCGTTCACTGGTTCTTGAATCCGACGGTGAAGTCGTGTCCCCACAAGCTCACCGCGGTACTCTCCCTCGCCACCCACTCGCCGTCGTCGACCTGCCGTCCCTCACAGCCGAATTCGACGTCGAATCCGCCGGGCGTCTTCATGTAGAACGAGAGCATCAGGTCGTTGACGTGGCGTCCGAGAGATGCCGACATCGGCACCTTTCGACGCAGCGCCCTGTCGAGGCAGAGCCCGACGTCGTCGGACTCACCGACCTCGACCATGAGGTGCACGATGCCCGTCGCGTTCGGCATGGGCAGGAACGCGAGCGAATGGTGTCTCGGGTTGCATCCGAGGAAGCGCAGCCACGGAACCTCGTCGCCCTCTTCGCGACCCACCGCCTGCGGTGGGAGTCGCATCGAGTCACGCAGCTTGAAGCCGAGGACATCGCGATAGAAGGCCAGTGCTGCTTTGTCGTCGTCGCAGGTGAGTACGACGTGGCCGAGTCCCTGGTCGCCGGTGACGAACGAGTGCCCGTACGGGCTGACGACGCGCCGATGTTCCAGTGCCGCACCGTGAAATACCTCGAGGGTATTGCCCGCCGGGTCGTCGAAGATGATCATCTCGTCGACCCGACGGTCGAGGCGTTCCTCGTCCTTGCCCTCGCGGAAGATCACGCCCGCGGATGCGAGACGGTCCCGAACATCCTGCAGCGCTTGCGCATTCGGACATTCCCAGCCGGTGCTGCCGAGATGGTCGCGGTCGGACGGCACGATGACTAGTCGCGCGGGAAAATCGTCCATGCGCAGATAGAGGGCATCGGGCGTTGCACCCTTGCCCTCGATCATGCCGAGGACCTTGAGTCCGTATTCGCGCCACGCGGCCATGTCGGTGGCCTCGATGCGCATGTAGCCGAGGGAACTGATGGGGCTGTCGCTCATCGTTTCAGGTGCTCCACTCAGACCATCGTGTCGCCGACGGGAATCCCGAACTCCCCGTTGCCGAATGCGACGTAGGCCCGCTCGGGGTCGTTGGCGGCGTGGACGCGACCCGCGTGGGCATCGCGCCAGAATCGCTGGATGGGCGTGCCGTTCTCGAGGGCGTGTGCACCCGAGTTCTCGAACAGCGTGTCGATCGAGGCGATCGCCCGCCCGGTGGCCCGTACCTGGTCGCGACGTGCGGCGAGCCGCAGTTCCATCGGCACTTCCTCGCCGCGCAAGATGTAGTTGTATTCGTCGGCGAGATTGCCCGACAACTGTCGCCACGCCGCGTCGATATCGCTTGCCGCACCGGCGATCCGGACCTTCGCGAACGGATCGTCCTTGGCCTTCTCTCCCGCATAGGCCGCACGTACACGCTTGCCCTGATGTTCGACATGCGCGGCGTACGCCCCGTATGCCATACCGACGATCGGCGTCGAGATGGTGCTGGGATGAATTGTGCCCCAGGGCATCTTGTACACCGGAGCGGTGTTGCGCTCGAGCCCTGGCGCCTGACCCATCCCCATCGTGCGGTAACTGAGCATGCGATGCCGTGGCACGAAGACGTCCTTGACCTCGATCGTGTTCGAGCCGGTGCCCCGCAGCCCCACCACGTTCCAGACGTCCTTGATGTTGTAGTCCTCGCGCGGAATCAGGAAGCTGACGAAGTCGACGGGCTTGCCGTCCTTGATGACCGGACCACCGACGAACACCCAGTCGGCGATGCCACTACCCGACGACCACGCCCACGACCCGTTCACGACGTACCCGCCGTCGACAACCTGGCCGGCACCCATCGGGGCATACGACGACGAGATGCGCACCGACGGATCGGAGCCCCAGACGTCTTCCTGCGCCTGCTGATCGAACAGTGCGAGGTGCCAGTTGTGGACGCCGATGATGCCCGAGACCCACCCGGTCGATCCACATGCACTGCCGATCCTGCGCACTGCCTCGTAGAACGTGACCGGGTCGGCCTCGTATCCACCCCACTGCGACGGCTGCAGGAGCTTGAAGAAGCCCGCGTCGTCGAGGCTGGACACCGTTTCGTCGGGGATCTGGCGGAGGTCCTCGGTCTGCTGCGCCCGCTGCTCGATCTCGGGCAGCAGCGCGTTGATCTTCTCGAGCACCTGTGCAGCTGCGTCTGCCCGGTCGGCGCTCGTCTGCGCGTCCGGCGCCACCGATTGAAGTGCTGACGGCTCATGTGCTGGCATCTGGCCCGGCTCCTACCTGTCGATTCGCGTTCGTGAGACACTGGTTTCAAATCTGAGATTAGAACAGGTTCTAGTTTTTGTCGAGATATTGGGAAACACAGGACCTTGGCCCCATGTACTGCTGCGATCGAGCGGCGCAGAGTCGATGTGGACACGAATACTGGAACCTGTTCTAGTATTCGATGAAGAGCGAACCGCACAGCACAGCCCCGAGATCAAGGAGCGCCCGAGATGACCGTCACCCCACGACCCGCTGCACACACCGGAGCATCCGGTGCGGCACGCGACAGTGACGTGCGCGAGATCGACACCGGGGTACCCCCGACGCGGTTCGCGCGCGGCTGGCACTGCCTGGGTCTGCTGTCCGAGTTCGACGACGGCGAGCCACACTCGATCACCGTGTTCGGCACCAAACTTGCGCTGTGGATACACGACGGCGAGGTCAACATCCTCGACGCGTACTGCAGGCACATGGGCGGCGATCTCAGCCAGGGCTCGATCCGCGACGGCAACGTCGCATGCCCGTTCCACGGCTGGATGTGGAAGGGCAACGGGCGTTGCGCAGGCGTGCCGTACGCGAAGCGCAATCCCAAACTCGCCAAGACTCGTTCGTGGCCGACGATGATCCGCAACGGACAGGTTTTCGTCTACAACGACCCGGAGGGCAACCCGCCACCGGATGACTGCGTCGTCCCGGAACTCGACGAGGTCGGTAGCGACGCCTGGACCGGATGGACCTGGAACCGCCTGGTGATCGAGGGTTCCAACTGCCGCGAGATCATCGACAACGTCGTCGACATGGCGCACTTCTTCTACGTCCACTACGCGCTGCCCGACTACTTCAAGAACGTCTTCGAGGGCGAGACCGCCGCGCAGTACATGAACTCCCACGGCCGACCCGACATCGACTTCGGCAGCGGATACGCCGAGAGCCGACTCGAATCGATGGCCGCCTATTACGGGCCGTCGTACATGCTGAACCCGATGGTCCAGTTCTACGGCGACTTCAAGATCGAGACCATCCTGACCAACTGCCACTACCCCATCGACGCCAATTCGTTCGTCCTGATGTACGGCGTGATGGCCAAGGTGCCCGAGGGCATGACGGGTGAGCAGGCGTCGCGGATGGCCCACAAGATCTCCAAGGGCGTCGAGGTCGGGTTCCTGCAGGACGTCGAGATCTGGAAGAACAAGACGCGCATCGACAACCCACTCCTCGTCGAAGAAGACGGTCCGGTCTACCAGCTTCGACGCTGGTACGAGCAGTTCTACGTCGACAAGGCCGACGTCACGGACGAGATGACCCAGCGCTTCGAGTACGAGATCGACACCACCAAGGCCGTCGAGAACTGGAGCATCGAGGTGGCCGAGAACCTGCGCCGCAAGCAGGAACGCGAGGCGGCAGAGGCTGCGGCTCCTGAAGATTCCTCCGCGGACAACTCGTCCGACACCGACACGCGCGTCTGAGCATGACCAGGGCCGCCGATCGCATCGAGGAGGGCGAGACCCCACGGGGCGCCTCACCCGCCCTCGCCGGGTGGTCGAAGGCACCCGACTTCGGCGACGACCCGCAGCGTCGGGCCGCGGTCCACGAGTCGACGGCACGCGACCGCGAACACTACCTTCGCGGCGGCATGACCGAGATCGAGTGCCGCGGATGCCATGCGTGCGTGCTGGTCAAGAAGACCAGCTCGCACCACACCAGCGTGCAGTGGAACGCCGACGCCCGGGAGCGGTGCAACGAACTCGCCCGCATACGTGCCGAGGGCGGGAATCCGGCGCTCGTCCCGACCTGCTCACGACTGTCGGCGAGCATCGATCACGGTGTCGCAGAAGGGATCATCCCGGCGGAGTCGCCGGAGTCCGATCCCGACGGGTACTGGTGAGCACTGCTGTGGCGCTGACAAACACCACGCCGACGGCCACCAGGATCGCGACGACGAGCACCGCGATCACGCCGTAGCCCGGTTGGAGGATCTGTTCGCCCGGCGCGAGGTCGAGGGTGCTGGTCACCGCGTCGTCGAGCAGTCGTCCGGACGGGTCAGCAACCACGAATCCCGCGGCCACCGCGGCTCCGACCGCGGCGAGCCCGATCACTGAAAGTGCGATCGGACGCAGCCGACGACGCCACCAGCCCACTGCCGCGACGGCAGCGATCACCGCACCCAGGATGATGGTGACCAGCCCCGGGCGTTGCGTGTGCGCTTCCAGAAATGCGACGTCTTCCGGCGCCGCACCCGGCACCGATACGCGCCCGACACCGGAGATCTTGGAGTTGAGCCCCTGGCTGGAGTCGCCCCACGACACCAGACTGAACGCGACGATCAGCAGGCCGGACACCGCGAAAAGCGGCCATGCGAGTGCGCGCGCACGTTCTGTCATGGGGTCAAGCGTGCCACCCCGGGTCTCGCTCGCGTACCGACCTCCGGTGTTCGCCGACGCCGCCGATGACTTTTCGCGAGGATGGAGGTCAGTACCAGCGTCCGAGACCAGCGACCACAGAGAAGAGCCACTGCCATGACCGAATACACCGCTCCCCCCGGCGCACCTGTCTGGTTCGACCTGATGAGCAGCAACACCGCCAAGGCGATCGACTTCTACAGCGACCTGTTCGGGTGGAAGGTCGAGGATCCGAACCCCGACTTCGGCGGATACCAGAACTTCACTCTCAACGGTCACCGCGTCGCCGGCCTGATGCCCGCCATGGGCGAAGGGTCGGTGCCCAACGTCTGGTCGTCGTACCTTCGCACCGACGACCCCGAGGCCACTCTCGAGCTGGTCAAGGCAGCGGGCGGATCGGTCATGCTGCCTCCGATGGAGGTCGGCGAGGAGGGCACGATGGCCGTGGCGGTCGACGCCGCGGGCGCGGTGATCGGCTTCTGGAAAGCCAACAAGCACAAGGGCTTTGCCGAGTGGGGCGTCCACGGCGCCCCGTACTGGTTCGAGTGTGTGAGCCAGGACTACACCAAATCGGTGGTGTTCTACCCCGAGGTCGTCGGCGCGCGCGTCGAGTCTGTCATCGACAACAGCGCCGTCGAGATCGTCGAGCCGGGCAGCCCGCTGCGGTACGCGCAGGTCTTCTTCGGCGACATGGCCTACGCCGGAATCATGGACGCAGCCAACCTGTTTCCGCCGGAACTGCCCTCCTTCTGGCAGATCTACATCTGCGTCGACGACGTACCCGCGACCGTCAAGCGCGCCGAGGAGCTCGGCGGCTCGGTCATCATGCCCGCCACGGACACGCCGTACGGCACCCTCGCCACGGTGCACGACCCCAACGGCGCACTGATCTCGCTGGGGCACCCGCCGGCCGGGATGTAACCGCGCTCCAGACGCGGCTCGAACTTGCAGACGCTGTCGGTGTACCAGCCGCGTCTGCAGGTTCGGGCCGCGTTTGGGCATTAGGGGAACCGCCGGGCGGTCGTGCGCGTCGGAGCTGTCATGACCCCGTTCATCGCAGACGACCACGGCATCATCTACCGCAAGAAGGCACTGGCCGACGGCTTCACCGACGACGATCTGCGCCGAGCGTGCCGACGCGGCGAGATCGTCCGTGTCGGCCGCGGCGCCTTCGCGCCCGCCGAGAAACGCACACCCGACGACGCGCACCGGCTCACCGTGATCGCGTCGGCCACGCTCGGCATCGTCGCGGGAGTGGTGACCCACCAGTCGGCCGCCGCAATGCACAGGCTGCCGATGCTCAAACCCAACTTCGCGCGCCTGCACGTGACCACCGGCGACGCCAACCACGGCGGACGTACGGCCACCAGGCACACGCACGTCGGAGTGGTCGCGCCCAGCGAGACAGTCGACGTCGACGGTGTGCTGGTCAGCTCGCTCGAACGAACAGCCGTCGACATCGCATGCACGAGCCCGATGGGCTTCGCCGGCGCACTCGCAGTGCTCGACGCCGCGCTGCGCCTCGGCGCCGACCGCAAGGTCATGCGCAAGATGCTGCGGGCCACGCGTCGGGGCGTCGGACAGGCGCGCCGTGCGCTCGCACACGCCACCGCCGACGCGGAGAGTCCCGGCGAGTCGTGGTGTCGGGCGCAGATCATCGAGGCGGGCCTTCCGATTCCGCGTCTGCAACACGAGTTCCGCGATCAGGACGGGTTCGTCGCGCGCAGCGACTTCGACTGGTCGGGGCTGCTCGTCGGGGAGTTCGACGGAAAGGTGAAGTACCAGAAGTACTTACGGGACGGCGAAGACGCCACCGACGCCGTGGTCCGGGAGAAGAAGCGCGAGGACCGACTGCGCCGACTCGGCGTCATGGTGATCCGCTGGACCTGGGCCGACCTCGAGCGGGGCACCGTCGCCGCGTCGGTCCGGCAGTGGCTGACCAAACTGCAGCTCGACGTGGCGTGAGCGGATCGTCGAACTCCAGACGCGGCTCGAACCTGCAAACGCGGCTGGTGTACCAGCCGCGTCTACACGTTCGGGCCGCGTTTGGGCGAACGCGGAACCCCTCAGACGCCGGCGTTCGCGTCGGCCTTCTTGCGCAGCTCGAGGGCGATGTCGATGAGCTGATCCTCCTGCCCGCCAACGAGTTTGCGGTTGCCGGCCTCGAGCAGGATGTCCGCCGCGGAGACGCCGTACCGTTCGGCGTGCCCCTCGGCGTGCTTGAGGAACGAGCTGTAGCAGCCTGCGTAGCCCATCATCATCGACGAGCGGTCGACCAGGCACTCCGACGGCATGGCGGGCCGCACGACGTCTTGCGCGGCGTCGGCGATCTTCATGAAGTCGACGCCCGTGGTGATCCCGAGCTTGTCGCACACTCCGACGAAGGCCTCCGTCGGCGTGTTTCCCGCGCCCGCACCGAAACGTCGGATCGAACCGTCGATCTGCTGTGCACCCGCCCGAATGGCGTTGATGGAGTTGGCAACCGCGATGTCGAGGTTCTCGTGGCCGTGGAAGCCGACCTGGGCGTCGTCGCCGAGTTCGGCCACCAGTGCCTGCACGCGAACGGTGACGTCCTCGAGCACGAGCGCACCGGCGGAGTCGACGACGTACACGCACTGGCAGCCGGCGTCGGCCATGATGCGCGCCTGCGCGGCAAGCACTTCCGGCGGCTGACTGTGACTCATCATCAGGAAGCCGACGGTTTCCAAACCCAGCTCGCGAGCCAGCCCGAAGTGCTGAATCGACACGTCGGCCTCGGTGCAGTGCGTCGCGATGCGGCAGATCTGGCCGCCGTTGTCCTGCGCGGCCCGAATGTCGTCCTTGGTACCCAGCCCCGGCAGCATGAGGAACGCGATCTTGGCGCGCTGCGCGGTTTCGGCGGCCGCCTTGATCAGTTCCTGCTCAGGGGTTTTGGAGAAGCCGTAGTTGAACGACGACCCGCCGAGTCCGTCGCCGTGGGTCACCTCGATCACCGGGACTCCGGCGTCATCGAGCGCGCCGACGATGGACCGCACCTCGTCGACCGTGAACTGGTGGCGCTTGTGGTGGCTGCCGTCGCGCAGCGACGAGTCTGTGATCCGGATGTCGAGCGTGTCGGAGTACTTGCGCGCGTGCGCCATGAGATCTGTTGTCGCCGTGGTCATGCCGACACCCCCAGCTTCTGCTTCGCGATTTCTTCGCCGACCTTGGTGGCGGCGGCCGTCATGATGTCGAGGTTTCCCGCGTACGGCGGTAGAAAGTCGCCTGCACCCTCGACCTCGACGAAGATCGAGACGCGCGCGTGCCCGCCGTTGAGCACACTGGGCGGATCGAACTGCGGGTCCTGCAGCAGCCGATAGCCGGGAACGTATGCCTGGATGTCCTTTTCGCGCTGATGGATCGACGCGGCGATCGCGTCGGTGTCGGCATCCTCGGGAATCGCGCAGAAGATGGTGTCGCGCATGATCATCGGAGGGTCGGCCGGGTTGAGGATGATGATCGCCTTGCCGCGCTGCGCACCCCCGATCGTCTCGATCCCCTTCGACGTCGTGCGCGTGAACTCGTCGATGTTGGCGCGCGTGCCCGGCCCCGCCGAGACGGATGCCACCGACGCGACGATCTCCGCATACGGCACCGGCACAACCGAACTCACCGCGTGCACCATCGGGATGGTCGCCTGCCCACCGCAGGTGATCATGTTGGTGTTCGGGGCGTCGAGATGCTCACGCAGGTTGGCGGGCGGCACCACCGCGGGCCCGACTGCCGCGGGTGTGAGGTCGACGGCGATGATGCCTGCCTCCTCGTAGCGGGGCGCGTACTCGCGGTGCACGTAGGCCGACGTCGCCTCGAAGATCAGATCGGGCTTCTCCGACGACGCGAGCAACTCGTCGGCGCCGCCGCTCATGGTGATCAGCCCGTGGTCGGCGGCACGTTTCATGCCCTCGGAGTCGGCGTCGATACCGACCATCCAGCGCGGGTCGATGACCTGACTGCGTTCGAGTTTGTACATGAGGTCGGTGCCGATGTTGCCCGACCCGATGATGGCTGCGGTCAGCGTTGCCGCCACGGTGCCTCCTGTGGGTGTGTGGTCGTGGTCTTGACGAAAACTGTTGGGACTCAGTCGAAGTCCAGTGTGACGGTGCCGAGCCCCGCGAACTCTGCGACGACGTGGTCGCCCGGCGCGACGTCGAAGGCCCGTGTCGCGGTCCCGGGAAGTATCAGGTCGCCCTTGCGCAGCCGCACCCCGAAGCCCTCGACCTTGCGCGCGAGCCACGACACCGCGTTGAGCGGATGCCCGAGCACCGCAGACGAATTGCCCTTCGCGACAACCTCACCGTTGCGGTGCAGCACCGCGTCGACGTCGCCGGTGTCGATATCGCCGATGGCCACCCGCTGCTCGCCGAGAATCCATCCGCACGACGACGCGTTGTCGGCGATGGTGTCGCAGAGTGTGATCTTCCAGTCCGTGATCCGCGAGTCGATGAGTTCGATAGACGGCACCACCCACTCGACGGCGGCGATGACGTCGTCGTTTGTGCACCCCTCGCCCGGCAGGTCCTTGCCGAGGATGAACCCGACCTCCACCTCGACCCGCGGGAAGCAGAGCCGAGCCGTGTCGATGGGGGTCGACTCGTAGTACTGCATGGTGTCGAGCAGATGCCCATAGTCGGGTTCGTCGACGCCCATCATCTTCTGCATGGCTTCCGACGCAAGGCCGACCTTGTGCCCCGCGACCTTCGCGCCCGCATCGAGACGCTTGCGGATATTGATCAGCTGGATCTCGTAGGCGTCGACGACGTCGAGGTCGGGATGGGTGTCGGTTGGCCGCTCGATGGCGGTTGCGGTCTGTTCTGCTGTCCACAGATCCGCCGCGATCTGCTCGCGAGTTGCCTTGTCGACGGCCACTTCTGCTCACTTCCGGGGTCGGTACGGCTCACATCTACCGCGGCGAGCACACAGGCCACCACGGCATGAACACGTTCTAGTTTAGAACATGTTCCAGTTTTGCGGCAGTCCCTTCGGCGCCCCACCCGCGCTTCCGTCCACGCCTCAGTCGATGACGGCCGTGCTGAACGTCGGCGGGTCGCCGAGCATCGCGCGATGCGACGGCGGCTGTCGGCCGTCGGCGTCGACGACGCCGTACTCGGCGGCGAGTTCCGCCGCGATGAGCACGCGCCCGCTCCGCGACATCAGATCGGGATCGTCGGCGAGCGCGGCGATGACCCGCCCGACGAACTCCGGCGATTCGGCGTTGGCGGCGAGACCGGCATACGCATCCGGGTGATCGGCGAATGCCGCGCGGGTGCGCTCGGTCAGCAGCAGGCCCATCCACAGCGAGATCACGGCGACGTCATGCGGCCGGAAGTCGACGGCCATGTCGTGAGCCAGTTTGTCGACGGCAGCCTTGCCCGCGCCGTACGCGGGTCCGTGCATGTAGCACGCGCCACCGAAGGACGAGGTGTTGACGATCAAGCCCGAGCCGCGGTGCACCAGAAGCGGTGCGGCGTAATAGCTTGCGACATACGTCGACCGCATTCCGACGTCGAACAGGTCGGTCAGCGAGAGCGGCTTGCTCCAGAACGGGCCCTTCGTCGTCAATGCGTCCGGAAGGGTCAGCGCGTTGTTGACCAGGATGTCGAGGCAGCCGCCGTTCTCGTCGCCGACCCGCTCGAACAGTGCGGCGACGGCGGCGTCGTCGGCGTGGTCGAGCACCATCGGGACACCGACGCCGCCACGAGCGCTCACCTCGGCAGCGGTCGAGTTCACCGAACCGGGCAGTGCACTGTCGCCGTCGTTCTCGGTCCGCCCGGTCACGTATACCGTGGCCCCGGTCGCACCCAGCGCGAGCGCGATTCCCCTGCCCGCACCCCGGCTCGCCCCGGTCACGACAGCCACTCGACGTTGCTCCATGCGCACCGACTCTCCCACACCCTGGCGCCACATTTCTGAAACGTGTTCTAATTCGTATAGAGAACACGTTCCACCACGGAGCACGAAGGGAACCCGATGGCAGGCGAGCGCGAGCAAGAACAACCAGAGACCTACGACGTCGTCGTCGTGGGTGCGGGCGCGGCAGGGCTCAGTGCCGCGATCACCGCTGCGGCGCAGGGCCTCACGACGGTGATCATCGAGAAGTCGCCGTACTGGGGAGGCTCGACGTCGCGCTCGGGTGGCGGCGTCTGGATCCCCAACAACTCCGTATTGAAGCGCGACGGCGTCGACGACACACCCGACCGGGCCCGCGAGTACGTCAAGGCGATCATCGGCGAGCACGCACGCGAGGACCGCATCGACGCCTACATCGACCGTGGCCCCGAGGCGCTCGACTTCCTGATGAAGCACGCCCCTCTCGACCTCGAGTGGGTGAAGAACTACTCCGACTACTACCCCGAAGCGCCGGGCGGCCGGCTGGGAGGGCGCAGCGTCGAACCTCGCCCCTTCGATGCACGAGCACTCGGCGACGACCTCGACACCCTGCACCCGCAGTACACCAAGGCGCCGCTGAACATGGTTGTGCTGCAATCGGATTACCGCTGGCTCAACACCGGCATACGCCATTGGCGCGGCCCGGCGCGGATGGCCAAGGTCGGCGGTCGATTCTTCTGGGCACGCTCGCGCGGCAAGAAACTCATCGCGATGGGCGCAGCCCTAGCCGCCGAGCTCCTACTCGGAGTTCGGCAGGCCGGCGTGCCATTGCGGTTGAACACCGGGCTCGTCGACCTTCTCACCGACGACGGCCGCGTCGTCGGGGTGAGAGCGGAATCCGACGGCAAGCAGTTCGACATCCGCGCCGAGAAAGGCGTGATCCTCGCGTGTGGCGGCTTCGAGCACAACGTCGAGATGCGCCGCAAATACCAGCGCGAACCGATCGGGTCCGACTGGACGACGGGCGCACCGTCGAACACCGGTGACGGCATCAACGCCGGCATCAAGATCGGCGCCGCGGTGTCGCTGATGGACGACGCCTGGTGGGGACCGACCATTCCACTGCCGCGCGGGCCGTGGTTCGCACTCTCCGAACGCTCCGTCCCCGGCACGTTCATCGTCAACATGCGCGGCGAGCGATTCATGAACGAATCGCTGCCCTACGTGGAGGCGGTGCACCAGATGTACGGCGGCGAGTTCGGCCAGGGCGACGGCCCGGGAGAGAACGTGCCCGGCTGGCTGATCTTCGACCAGACGTGCCGCAACCGGTATCTCTTCGCGGGGATCAACGCGCGACAACCGTTGCCCAAGAAGTGGTTTGACTCCGGGGTCGTCGTCAAGGCAGACACGATCGCAGAACTCGCCGACAAGATCGGCGTTCCCGCCGACGCGCTGACCGCGACAACCGAACGCTTCAACGGATTCGCGAAGTCCGGCGTCGACGCCGACTTCCATCGCGGCGAGAGCGGCTACGACCACTACTACGGCGACATCACCAACAAGCCCAACCCGAGCCTCGGGCCGGTCCGCAAGGCGCCGTTCTACGCGGTCAAGATGGTGCCGGGAGACCTCGGCACCAAGGGCGGCATCGACACCGACGCGACCGGCCGCGCTCTGCGACCCGACGGCTCGGTCATCGAGGGCCTCTACGCCGCGGGTAACACCAGCGCCCCGGTCATGGGCCACACCTATGCCGGCCCCGGCGCCACCATCGGCCCGGCGCTCGTCTTCGGCTACCTCGCCGCGCTCGACGCCGCCGCACGTACCGGACAGGCAACCCCGACGTCGACGACGGCAGGAGCGTAAGCCGTGCCCATCGATCCATCGGTCGCAGTCGGGGCAGAGTTGCCCGAGGTCACCTTCTCGTGGACGGCATCCGACGTCGCGCTCTATCACCTCGCCGTCGGAGCCGCCCGCGATCCGCTCGACGCCGACGGCCTGCGCTACGTCGACGACGCCGCTCCCAAGGTGCTACCGACGTTCGCAACGGTCGCCGCGACGTTCCACGCGACGCAGGCACCCACGGTCTCCTTCCCCGGCATCGACATCGATCTGGCGAAGGTCGTCCACGGCAGCCAGCAGATCACCGCCCACCGACCACTGCCGCCGGAGGGCAAGGCGACGACGCACAAGCGGATCGTCGAGGTCCAGGACAAGGGGTCTGCGGCGGTCGTCATCTCCGAGGGCATCACCGTCGACGAGACGGGCGAACCGCTGTGGACCGAGCGGTCGTCGATCTTCGCCAAGGGCGAGGGCGGTTTCGGAGGTGAGCGCGGGGCGTCGAGCAAGGTCGCCTATCCCGACCGAGCACCCGACGCGATCCTGCAGGTCCCAACACTGCCGAATCAGGCGCTGCTCTACCGGTTGTGCGGCGACCGCAATCCACTGCACTCCGACCCGGCATTCGCCGCGGCCGCCGGATTTCCGCGGCCCATCCTGCACGGCCTGTGCACGTATGGATCGGTGTGTCGGGCCGTCGTCGACGGACTCCTCGGTGGTGAAGTCGTTGCGGTAGCCGACTTCTCGGCAACCTTCGCGGGCGTGGTGTTCCCGGGTGAGACGCTCGACGTTGCCGTGTGGGACGAGGCCGACAGGCTCCTGGTGACGGCCTCGGTGATCGAACGCGAGAATGCCCCGGCGCTGGCGAATGTGGTCGTCGAGAAACGCCGCTGAGCGTCCGATGGGAGTAGCGGACGCGATGTCGTAGGTGGATGCCGCCAGCGCGCACCATCACAGTCGGAACCGATAAGGTCACTGACGGTCATTCCCGCTACCTCCCGTGGCTGCGCCACGGACCATGAAGGAGATTCGATGAGCGATTCGCTGCAGTCACTGCTCGGAGCCAACCGTCCGGCAGTGGTCAACGATTTCGTCGGCGTCATCGACGCCGAGGTGTCGGAGCAGAAGGGTCTCAGCGGCGCCGCCGTCAAAGCCGCTTACGGCGCTGTCCAGAAGATCAAGCCGGACATCGTGACTCGGGCTACCGACCAGTTGCTGCCCGACTTTCTCACCGCGCTGCAACCGTTCTGGGACAGCAAGCCTGCCGGCGTCGCGTTCGGTGATCACCTCGCGGCGAATTCCGACGCGGCATCCGAAGCGCTGCTCCAGGTGACCGACGACCAGGTGTCCGACGCCAAGCCGGCGCTCGCGAAGGCGTACAACTCACTGCGCGGCAAGGCGAAAGGCTATGTGGCCGCGGCACTTCCACGAGTCGGCGCAGTCATCGAGAAGTACGCGGGCTGAGTCCGACGTGTCGGCTGGTCGCGCTAGGCCGCGGAGGTGATGATGAGAACCAACACCACACCGACCGCGATCAGCGCGGCCAGCATCGACAACACCCGCCAGATGTGCAGGCGGACCGGCGTCGTGTCGGTTGCTCGTGAAGATGCGACCTGGGATGAGGCCATGATCTCTCACTTTCGATCGTCCGGGATACCCGCCAGCTACCTGATCGAATACTCCCGGTGTGTTACTACAGTGATAAATGTGTCACATGGTGCAGGAGTTTGTGGCGTTTCCCGGCAGCGTGTCGTGAATAACCTCGACTCGATAGCGACGGGGACTACATGGCCGGGCTGACACGCACGCGACTGACGCGCGAGAACACGCGCGCGGCGTGGCTGATCCTGATCGCCTGCGCTGCGGTCAGCATGGTGGTCGCCGCCATGGCCGCGCTGAACACCGCACTCGCCGACATCGCCATCGACATCGGTGCCGACTCGAGCCAGATGACATGGATCGTCGACGGCTACACGTTAGCCCTTGCCGCACTGCTGCTTCCGGCAGGCGCCATCGGTGACCGCTTCGGGCGACGCGAGGTCCTGATCGTCGGTCTCGTCGTCTTCTCTGTCGCCTCACTGCTGGCGATCTGGACGACCGATCCCACCCAGTTGATCTGCACCCGAATCCTGGCAGGCGTCGCAGCGGCACTCATCATGCCCACCACGCTGTCGCTGATCACCTCCGGTGTGCCCGCGGACAAGCGCAGTATCGCCGTGAGCATTTGGGCGGCGGTGGCGGGTGCGGGAGCGATTGCGGGATTCTTCGTCACCGGCGTCCTGCTCGAATTCTTTTCGTGGCACTCGATTTTCATCACTTTCGCGGCGTCGGCTCTGGTGACTGCTCTGCTATGCCTGACGATCGGAACCTCCCGCGACAGCAATCCTGGACACTTCGACTTCGGCGGTACCGCCCTATCGGTCCTCGGCGTCACCGGAATCGTCTTCGGTCTTCTCGAGGCACCACACCGCGGTTGGGGTGACGCGCTCGTTCTGGTCGCGCTGATCGGCGGACTGTTGTTGTTGGTCGCGTTCTGCCTGCTCGAACTGCGCATCACCGACCCACTGCTGGACGTGCGCCTCTTCACCAACCGCGCATTCGGTTCCGGCGCACTCTCCGTGGCATTGCAGTTCTTCGCGTCGTTCGGCGCCTTCTATCTGCTGCTGCAACGACTGCAACTGGTGATGGGCTACTCCCCGCTGCAATCGGCTTTCGCACTGATGCCGATGGTCATCGGTGTCAGCGCTTTCGCGCTCGTGGGCAATTGGGTCGCCGTGCGGTTCCACTCGCTGCGTTTCGTCCTCGCGGGCGGAATCCTCGTCGCAGGAATCGGCATGCTGCTGCTCGGGCTCATCGACTACGACAGCTACCCGATGTTCGCGGCGATGACCGGTGTCATCTCGGTCGGTATCGGACTCGCGACGGCACCGTCGACCACGGCCATCATGTCGAACACACCGCTGGACAACCAGGGCGTCGGATCAGCGGTCAACGACACCGCGCGCGAACTCGGTGCCGCCATCGGGATCGCTATCGCAGGGTCACTGCTCGCGGCCGGATACTCGGCCCGAATCGGGGCGACCAGCACGCTCGCCCACGACCAACTCGACGCCGCCGGACGCCAACGCATCGCCGCGGGCGACACCGCGGGCGGTCAGGCGCTGCTCGTCCAAGCCGACGAGGCGTCGACTCGCATCGGCAAATCACTCGCGGAGGCCACCGAGGTGGCACACCGGCTTCCCGAGCAGGCGAGCGGTCTGGCGCGGGCAATCCTCGACGGCGCGCAAGACGCGTTCATCACGCCGATGAATCAGGCGTGCGTCGTCCTCGGAGCGGTCCTCCTCGCCGGCTCCGCCGTGTTGCTGTGGCTCGCGCCTCGTCGTGTCGTCGCCGTCACCTACCCTGACAACCAGACCGACCCCGATATGGGGGAACCCGTGACGAAGACCAACGAGTTCGGCTGGGCGGACGACGACAGGCAACGCTCGACGGACAGGTGAGCAGCGTAGGCTCGCTCCGGTGATCGAGGCGAGCAGCGCGTTCGGCACCGTGGTCGCGGTCGTCGTGTTGGTCGTGACCATCGTCGCCACCGTATCGGTCACACGCGTCCCACCCGCTGTTGTCGCCGTGCCGGCAGCCTTGCTCGTCGTCGCGCTGGGTCTCGTCGACTGGCACACCGCCGCGGCAGAGGTTCGGTTCATGCTGCCGACGATCGGGTTTCTCGCGGCCATGCTCGTCGTCGCCGAGATCTGTGCGCGCGCAGGCGTTTTCATCTGGGTCGGGGTGGTATTGGCCAGGTGGAGTCGAGGTTCGGCGATCGGATTGCTGCGCATCGTATTCGTGGTCGCTGCCGTGACGACCGCTGTACTGTCCCTCGACACCACGATCGTGCTGCTGACCCCGGTTGCCGTGCTGACCGCACGACACATCGGTGCACGGGTCACGCCCATCGCCTACGCGAGCAACCATCTCGCCAACAGCGCGTCGACGCTCCTGCCCGTCTCCAATTTGACCAACCTGCTCGCCTTCGGCGCAGCCGGGCTGTCGTTCACGCGCTTCGCCGCGATCATGGCGTGGCCGTGGGTCGCGGCGATCGTCGTCGAATATCTCGTCTTCCGGTGGTTCTTCGCGGCGGACCTGAGATCGCCCCGCGGGCACGGTGAGGTCGACGATTCTCCCGAGCTCGTCGTATCCGATGCGGCGCAGAATCATTCGGAAGACGGCGAGACGCCACGAGCGCCGCTGCTGACGTTGGGCGCACTCGGCGTGCTTCTCGTGGGATTCGTCGTCGCAGAGCCTCTCGGCGTCCCACTGGCGGCCGTGGCCGGCATCGGGGCGCTGGTGATGGCGCTGCCGTGGCTGTGGCGAACGCCCCGCGCAACCTGTGTCGACGCCGTCCGCGCGGCAGGAGTCCCGTTCCTGATATTCGTCGCCGCACTCGGCGTGATCATCCTGCCCGTGCGCAACGGCCCCGTGGGTGATCTCTTCTCGACGCTGATGCCGTCCGGGGCAGGCCTTCTCGCGCTGCTGGGAGCCGCGGTGATCGCAGCGGTCGCCGCCAACCTGTTCAACAATCTCCCGGCGACGCTGCTGCTCGTCCCGCTCGTGGCGGGTCAGCCCGCGCTGGTGCTCGCGGTACTGCTCGGCGTGAACATCGGCCCGAATCTGGCCGTGTTCGGATCGCTGGCCAATCTGCTGTGGCGCGACGTCATGCGTCGGCACTCGGCGTCGACGTCGTCTCGTCTCTATCTGTCGCTCGGGCTGGTGTCGGTGCCGCTGGCACTCGTCGCCGCGGTGCTCGCGCTGTGGGTCGGGCTGCGGGCTTTCGGGTGAGCCCCGGCAGAACTCGCGGCCGTGCGGGTCAGCGGAAAAGCTTGTCCACGAACGGGATCGAGTCGACCTTCGACGCGTTGACCGTGCCGCTGTGGTCCTTGTCCGGGTAGAACCGGAACGTCACGGGCTGGTTGTTCGCCTTGAGTCGCGACACCAGGAGCAAGACTCCGGGGGTGTTGACGTCGGTGTCGAGGCCGCCCTGCCCGATGAAGAACGGTTTGTCGTAGCCGGATTCGGGGATGCCCATGTAATCGGTGAGTTTCGCCTGGAATCCGGGGATATCGGACAGCGGGCGGCTCAGCAGTTTTCCGGGGTCGACCTTCTGCGATCGAACCAGGGCGCCGAGCTCGTTGTCGGAGTCGCACTGGGTCTCGGCCTTGTCGACCCAGTATCGGCCGTACGGGGTCAGGAACGAGTTGATGTTCCACTCCGGGAACGACGTGCGCAGTCCGGACAGGATGTACATCACGTAGATCGTCGTGTTGGGCGAGAACCCGCCGAGCCGGACCGGCGACGGACGACCAAGCGCCGCAACGAGATTCTCGATATACGCCGGAACGCCGGTCCCCACGGCGCCGCGGTAGTCCAGATCCTTGCCACCGAATTGGGTTGCGTAGCGAGCCGTCGTGATCGCGGCGCCACCGCCCTGCGACTGCCCGACGACCGCCCACTTGCGCGACAACTGCGGATACACCTGCCGGGCCGCCTTCACGCTGTCGACGATGCTGTGCGCCTCGACGCGACCGTTCAGATACGGATGGTTACCCGGCGTGCCGAGCCCGACATAGTCCGAGGCGACCACCGCGTATCCGCGAGACATCCACGAGCCGAGGTACTCCCAGTCACGCTCGACGGCGACAGGACCGCCGATGGAGTACGCGCAGTGATCGGCGAGACCGGTTGTGCCGTGCGCCCACGCGATCACCGGCCAGCCGCCCTTGGGCGGCGTACCCGGCGGCAGATAGACCGCACCGCTCGACAACGCAGCCGCATCGTGAACACCCTTGGTCCAGTAGGTGATCCGCTTCGCATCGACCGCACCGGGCACCGTGATCCGCGCGGGCAGCGGCTCGGTCGACACCACCGTGCCCGACGGCCCGCTCGGCGCGGCGCTCGCGGGCGGCGCCCCGATCACCGCCGACATCGTCGCGGCGACCACCGCCACCGCCGACACCATCACACCGACCCGACGCCCGACCCTGCTTCGCTTACTCACGATGAACACCGTATACATTGAGCGCCGCCCTCGCTCGGCGACTGCACACTCGGCAGTCTCGAGCGCACAGTCGGCGGTCTCGAGCGCCCAGTCGACAGTCTCGAGCGCCCAGTCGACAGTCTCAAGCGCCCAGTCGACAGTCTCGAGCGCCCAGTCGACCGGTATTCCCGTCGAGTGGGCGTCCCATCGCGCCGAGTGGGCGTCTCATCGCGCCGAGTGGGCGTCATACGCCTGCCGACTCCGGGGCCGCGGGCGCTGTGGCCGCGGTGGCTTTCGCCCACTTGTAGTCGGCTTTACCGGCGGGCGTCCGCTTCACCTCGTCGACGAATACGACGGTCCGCGGGACCTTGTAGCCCGCCAGCGACTCGCGGCAGTGCGTCTGCAGGTCTTCGAGAGTCGGCTCCGATTCGCCCTGTGCCACCGCGACCACCGCGCCGACCCGCTGCCCGTACTTGGGATCGGGAATCGGAACGACGAGAGCGTCGGCGACGGCGGGGTGCGCGTGCAGCGTCGCCTCGACCTCCTCGGCGTAGACCTTCTCGCCGCCGGTGTTGATGCATTGCGAGCCGCGACCGAGGAACACAATGGTGCCGTCGGCTTCGACTGTCCCCATGTCGCCGAGCACCGAGATGCGTCGACCGTCGGGAAGCGTCGGAAATGTCTTGGCCGACTTGGCCTCGTCCTTGTAGTAGCCGAGGGGCACATTGCCGATTCGGGCGATGTACCCGACATCGCCTGAGCCCGGGGTGATCTCGTCGAGCGATTCGTCGACCACCATCATCTTGTCCGTCGGCGGCACCCGAAGGTTGCCGTTGTCGTCCATCATGATCTCGCCGTCGTTGCCCGACTCCGACGCTCCGAAGTTGTCACGCAGCACCAGGTCTGGCTTCACCGCGGCCATGCGCTCACGCACGTGTTGCGACCAGATCGCCCCGCCCGAGGTGATCGAGAACAGCGAGGAGAGGTCGACGTCGCCCGTGCGGCGCTCGAGTTCGTCGACGAGCGGCATTCCCATCGCGTCGCCGACGATGAGGATGATCTGGATCTGCTCGTCCTCGATGCCCGACACGATTGCGGCGGGATCAAAGTCGCGCATCAGCACCAACCGACCGCCGAGCGTGAGGAAGGTGAACAACGAATACGACGCCGCGCCGTGCATCAGCGGCGCCGCGATGTTGAAGGCGATCGACGGAAAATCCTTCACCGCCGCACCGACTTCTGCGAGATCCTTGCGCGCCTCGCCGTACGGATTGCCACCGGAGATCGGCTTGCGGAAGAAGTCGTCGTGTCGCCAGATCACGCCCTTGGGGTAGCCGGTCGTGCCGCCCGTGTACAGGAGGTAGTGCTCGTCGCCGGTTCTCGTCTCGAAATCTCGTGCGTCGGAGAGCTTCTCCGAATCGGAAAACTGTACGACCTGCACAGTGCGTCCGTCCGGCAGATCGTCGGCCGCCGCGCGCAGTTCGTCGACGATCTCCCCGATGACGAATACCGTTCGTACGAGCGGCAGTTCGGGCAGCAACGTGGCAACGCTGCGCTGATGCTCGGGTTCTTCGACGACGATTCCCCGCGAGTCGGAGTTGTCGAAGATGTAGCTCAACTCGGCATTGGTGTAGCGATAGTTGACGTTGACGGGTACTGCGCGCACCTTCAGCAGGCCGAGCAGGCTGGTGACGTGTTCGACGCTGTTCTTGAGGAACAGTGACACGTTGTCGTCGAGTCCGATGCCCTGCGCGGCGAACATGTGCGCGACCTGGCTGGAGAGTCGATCGAGCTCTGCATAGCTGATCTGGCGTCCGCCGTAACTGAGGGCTATGCGGTCGGGTACCGAATCGGCGACTGTCTCGAAGACGTCGGCGAGGTTGAATTTCATTGCTGCTGGCTCCTCTTGCTGCACTGCTTGTGACCCGTCATCTCTATCCGCGCTGCGCGGCACTCACGCCGCCGTCAACACCAAACCGCTTGTCGGAACTCCTGTTCCGGCCGTCACCACCACCCGCTCTGCGCCGGGCACCTGATTCACCGACGTGCCACGTAATTGCCGGACGGCTTCGGCTATGCCGTTCATTCCGTGGATGTATGCCTCCCCCAACTGACCTCCGTGTGTATTCAACGGGAGCCGACCACCGACTTCCAACGAACCCGGCTCCCGCACGAGATCCTTTGCCTCGCCACGGCCGCAGAACCCCAACTCCTCCAACTGCAACAGGGTGTACGGCGTGAAGTGGTCGTAGAGGATCGCGGCGTCCATGTCGTCGGGCCGCAAACCCGACTGCTCCCACAGTTGCCGACCGACAAGGCCCATCTCGGGCAATGCGGCGAGTTCGTCACGGTAGTAGCTGGTCATGATGAACTGGTCGACGCCGCTGCCCGATGCCGCCGCCGAGATCACGGCAGGCGGATTCGGTAGGTCGCGCGCACGTTCGGCCGACACGACGACGATCGCGACACCGCCATCGGACTCCTGACAGCAATCGAGCAGATGCAACGGCTCGGCGATGTATCGCGACTGCTGGTGGTCGGCCAACGTGATGGGCTTGCCGTAGAAGAACGCCTCGGGATTATTGGCAGCGTGCTTGCGGTCGACGACGGCGATGCGTCCGAAATCCTCACTCGTGGCGCCGAACTCGTGCAGGTACCGCTGCGCGACCATGGCGACGAACGCTGCCGGAGTCGACAACCCGTGCGGATAGCTGAACGCGTTGTCGGTGCCCGACGAGTTCTCCTGGTTGGCCACAGCCGAATTCACCTGTCCGAAGCGCAAACCCGACCGCTCGTTGAACGCCCGGTACGCAACGACCACGTCGGCCACGCCCGTGGCCACAGCCATCGCTGCCTGCTGCACCGTCGAACAGGCCGCACCTCCGCCGTAGTGAATACGCGAAAAGTACGTGAGCTCGGGAATTCCCACAGCGCGGGCGACCGCGATCTCCGAGTTGGTGTCCATGGTGAAACTGACGAGACCGTCGACATCGGCGGGGGTCAGGCCGGCGTCCGCGAGCGCAGTCTGCACCGCCTCGGTCGCCAACCGAAGTTCGCTGCGCCCGGAGTTCTTGGAGAACTCGGTGGCCCCGATCCCGGCGATCGCGGCTGCGCCCGACAACTGCCCCATCAGCGACCTCCCCTCATGAGCGTGACCGTCGAGATCACATGCTTACCAAGAGCATTCGTTCCCGTAACGGCCACGGTGACCAGCTCGTCGTCGACGTCGGTCACCTCGCCGGTGAAGGTCAACGAGTCGTAGGCATACCACGGCACACCGAGTTTGAGCTTGATCGAACGAATCCTCGCAGACGGACCGGCCCAGTCGGTGACGAATCGTTCGACGAGTCCGGTGTCGGTGAGAATGTTGACGAAGATGTCCTTGGACCCCTTGGCCTGAGCGAGGTCGCGGTCGTGATGGACGTCCTGGAAGTCACGGGTTGCCAGCGCAGTCGACACGATGAACGTCGGCGTCGCGTCGATTGTCAATGGCGGCAACGTTGTTCCTACTTCGACAGTGGGGATCGCACTGGTCGTCACTGCGCCTCCCGTGTGGTCGGGCGCCACGCGTGCAGCGTCCAGGCGTCGGTGCCCGACTCCTCGTCGGCGGGAAAGTCGAGGAACATCGCCTCGACGCGCTGCCCGATGTGCACGTCGGCAGGGTCGACGTCGCGCAACTCGGCGAGCAGTCGGACGGGAGAAGACAGCGGCAAACCGTCGTCGTCGCTGTCACCGCTGTCGCCGCTGTCACCGCTGTCGACCGATTCGAGTCCGTCGAGTTCGACGAGGGCGACCACGAAAGGCAATGCGCGCCCGGGCACCTTGGGTGCGCGGTGCACCACATAGCTGTAGACCGTTCCCGTGCCCGACGCGACGACGTAGTCGGTGACCGGCGCGGTGCCATCGGGTAGCCGAGGCTTCCAGGTCGCGGGTATCGGCGGATGACGCAGCGTTCCGCCGTCGAGCTTCTGAATGCGCAGTTCGTGGGCTGCGACGCCCTCCCAGAAGAACTCGGTATCGCGAGAAGCGCTGGGCCGCAACATCCGTGAGGGGTCGAGGTCGGAGGGCACCTCGCCTGCGCCGGCATCCCTGGGCGCCACGTCGTCGTCGTGCGGGCGGAACTTCAGGATGCGGAAATCCATCTCGGCGACCAGCTCGTCGTCGACCGACCAGGTGTTGCGCGTGGTGAAGAACCAACCCTCCCCCAGCGCCGTCTGCTTGGGTCCGACGACGTCGACCAGTTCGGCCGACAGCGAGACCTGCTCTCCCACATCGAGATAGCGATGATAGGTGGTGTCGCAGTTGGTGGCCACGACGGAGGTGTACCCCGCCTCGTCGAACAGCTCCGACGCCCGGCCGAGCGGATCGTCGGCGGTGCGCTGCCCGTTCAGCCCGCGCATCGTCCACACCTGCGCCATGGCGGGAGGTGCGACGATGCCCGAATGTCCTGCGGCACGCGCGGCGTCGGCGTCGACGTAGACAGGGTTCGTGTCGCCGATGGCCTCGACCCAGTTGTTGATCATCGGGGTGTTCACCGGATCGCGCCCGAGGGTCGGCGCGCTCGGCCCGGCGTCGATGATCGCCTGCGCGGCGGTGCGGATGTCGCTCATCGCTTCGCCCTCGGCAGTCCTAGTCCGGCGGTCGCGATCATGTCGCGCATCACCTCGTTGACGCCACCTCCGAAGGTGATCACCACGTTTCTCTTCTCCTGAACGTCGAGCCAATCCACCAGCGCCGCGGTGTCGGGATCGGTGAAATCCCCGTAGCGGCCGATGATCTCGTCGATCATTCGGCACACCACCTGCACGCGCTCTGTCGCGAATACCTTCGTCGCCGCGGCATCGGCCATCGAAATGGCCTCGCCCGTCGACGCGACCTGCCAGTTGAGCAGCTCGTTGATCCGCGCGTACGCATCGATCTGGGCGAGCGCCCGCGCGACGTCGGGATGCTTGGCGATCACCGTGCCGTCGGGGCCGGGACGCGACGCCCACGCACGGACACGCGACGCCAGTCCCTCGATACGTCCGGCAGGTCCGAGCATCACGCGCTCGTGGTTGAGCTGCGTGGTGATCAGTCTCCACCCGCCGCCCTCGTCGCCCACGCGCATCGACACCGGAACGCGAACATCGTTGTAGTACGTGGCATTCACGTGATGGGCACCGTCTGCGGTGATGATCGGAGTCCAACTGAAACCGGGGTCGGAGGTATCGACGATGAGGATCGAGATGCCCTTGTGTTTGGGGGCGTCCTTGTCGGTGCGTACCGCCAGCCAGATGTAGTCGGCGTCGTGCCCGCCGGTGGTGAAGATCTTCTGCCCGTTGACCACGTAGTGATCACCGTCGCGGACCGCCGTCGTGGTCAGTGCGGCGAGGTCGGTCCCGGCGTCGGGTTCGGTGTAGCCGATCGCGAAATGGACGTCGCCGGCAAGGATTCTGGGAAGGAAGAGCTTCTTCTGCTCGTCGGTTCCGTGTACCTGGAGGGTGGGGCCGACCGTTTGGAGCGTCACCGCGGGAAGCGGAACGTCGGCGCGCACTGCCTCGTTGGTGAAGATCTGCTGTTCGATCTCCCCGAACCCCTTGCCGCCGTACTCCTTCGGCCACCCCACCCCGAGCCACCCGTCGCTCCCCATCTGTCGGATCACATCCCGATAGGTGGGGCCGTGGCGCTCGGTGAGCATGGTCTGTGCTGCCGTGGGGTCGACCAGATCGGCGAAATACTCACGCAGATCTGCGCGCAACTCCTGCTGCTGCGGCGTGAGGTCTATGAACATCGGTTACGTCCCCTGCGGATTCGGTATGAGCTGTCGGGTGAATCAGGTTGGCATCGCTATGGATTCGACGCGTGGGCGAGTTCATCGAGCCGCGCGTTGGCACCTCCGACGAGTCGCGCGAGATCCTTGGCGATCGAGAAGTAACGATGCAACGGATACGTCAGGTCGACGCCTACGCCCCCGTGGAGGTGGGTCATGGTCCGCATCGCCGCGGGGATCTCGGCTGCCGTCCAGTACGACGCGATACCCAGATCCTGTTGTGCGTCAAGACCTTCGGACAAGCGCCAGGCCGCGGCGGTGGTCGAGAGGTTCAGCGACCGTCCGACGACGTAGATGTCGGCCAACTGCTGTCCGACGGCCTGGAACAGCGCGATCGGTTTACCGAACTGCGTGCGGTTGGACACGTGATCGGCAGTGAGGCGCGTGGCCCCCGCGACGAGACCGTCGGCGTACGCACTCAACGCGAGTCGGTACAGGTCACGCAGCCCCGAGACATCGGCGGTCAGCACATCGGCATCGTCGACGGTCACGTCGTCGAATCGCACGGTGAACTCGCCCCACCCGCTCGAAGCCGGAGTTCGCGTGATCGACACACCGTCGGCGGCGGTTGCCACGGCGACCACCCCGCCATCGGTGGCGACGAGCAGCGTCGACGCGCCGTCGGCGTGCAGTACTCCGCTCTTGGTGCCCGACAACCTTCCGTCACGCAACGTGGTGCGCGGCGTCGATGTCAGCGGGTCGCCGGGTTCGCCCATCGCGATCGCGTGCCATGCGCCGGCGGTGAGCGTCGCGGCCCATCGATCGCGCGAGGCGTCGTCGACCGTCTGCAGGAGGAGCGACGACGTCAGCGAGCCGAGTGCAGGCGTCACCGCTGCGGCCGAACCCAGTTGACGCAGCAACGGAAGCACGCCGAGAACTCCGAGATCGTCACCCCCGAGCGCTTCCGGTAGCGGCAAGGCCAGCAGCCCGGCGTCGGTCAGCGCCGTCCAGAGGTTGCGATCAAAGCCGTCGTACGACGCCGCGGCATCCTCCCGCGACTCGCCCGCCCTGACCCGTCCGCCGAACAGCGACGTCCAGTCGGACTCGTGGCGGGCGAAGACATTCCGCGCCACATCGGCGACCGCTTCCGCGGAGCTGTCCATGCCGAAATCCACCGACGATCCCCTTTTCGCCAACACCAAAACTAGAACTCGTTCTAGTTGTATCAGACTCCGCGCTCCCGGTGGGCGAATTGGCAGTTGATCTGCTGATTCTCAGCCAGAGTCCCACGTCAGCCGCGCGGCAGACCGAGAATCCGTTCAGCAGCGGCGGTCCGCAGTATCTGGGTGGTGCCGCCCGCGATGGACAAACACCTGTTCTGCAGCAGTTGATCGGACGCATCGCCCGCCCCGACGCCGTCGACCCCGAGCAGGTCGAGACCGAACTCCGGGACCGATTGCCGGTGCGCGACGCCGATCAGCTTGCGCACGCTCGATACCGCGCCCGGATCGTGGCCGGCGAGCCGACGAGACACCGCGAGTGCGTCGAGGACACGTCCGACGTGCGCGTCGGCGACGAGCTCGCCCAACCGTGCCAACTCGCCTGCGGACAGCTCCCGACCCAACGAGTCGATCTGACCCAGCAGCGCGTCCATCTCCTTGCCGAGTCCCGAACCACCCATCGCCACACGTTCGTTGGCGAGTGTCGTACGAGCCAGCCGCCAGCCGCCGTCGACCTCACCGACCACGCACTCGTCGGGCACGAACACGTCGTCGAGGAAGACCTCGTTGAAGTTGGCCTGACCCGACAACTCCCGAAGCGGTCGGATGTCGATGCCGGAAGACGCCATGTCGACCAGGAAGTAGGTGATCCCCTTGTGTTTCGGCGCCTCGGGATTCGTGCGCGCGAGACAGATCCCCCACTGCGCGTTGTGCGCCTGCGAGGTCCAGATCTTCTGCCCTGTCAGACTCCAACCGCCCTCGACGCGAATAGCCCTGGTGCGCAACGACGCAAGGTCGGAGCCCGCCTCGGGTTCGCTGAACAACTGGCACCAGACGATGTCGCCGACGAGGGTCGGATGCACGAAACGTGTGTGCTGCGCGGCTGTTCCGTGCGCGAGGATCGTCGGGATCGCCCATGCCCCGATCACGAGGTCGGGACGTTCGACGCCCGCGCGTTCGAACTCGGAGTCGATGAGCAACTGCAGCGCGGGGTCGGCGCCGAGACCATGCGGCGGCGGCCAATGCGGTGTGAGATAACCGGATTCGGCCATCGCGGCCCGCTGCGCATTCGGTTCGGCCGCCGCGATCGCGGCGATGTCGGCTCTGATGGCGCCACGGCGATGCTCGACGGAGGTCAGGTCGAGCTCGAAGCGTCGACGCCCACCGAGGATGCCGAGGCGACCGAGTTGTTCACGCTGCGTCGACGCGGCCGCTGTCGCCGCGCGCAGCGCCAATGCCGTTCGCAGGTAGAGATGTGCGTCGTGCTCAAAGGTGAAGCCGATGCCGCCGAGCACCTGGATGCAGTCCTCAGCCGTCGCGACGGGCAGCGAGGCGACCAGCACGTCGGCGGCGAGCCTGGAGAACGCGAGTTGCTCGCGCGCGGTCTCCGCGTCGTCGTCGCCCACGGGTGCGGCCACCGCAGCGTCGACGGCCACCGCGAGATCCCACGCCGCCGCGGTGACCTTTTCGCTGCGACAAAGCATGTCGGCGCAGATGTGCTTGACGGCTTGAAACGAGCCGATGGGTACACCGAACTGGGTGCGCACCTTGGCATAGTCGACCGCGGTGTCGAGCGCCCAGCGCGTCACGCCGCTGGCGTAGGCGGCCGCGGTCGCCGACAGTGCGGCCGCAATGAGATCACCATCGTCGACGACGAGCAGGTCGTCGACGCTCAGGTCACTGATGCGCAGCCGGCCAACCGATCCTCGGCCGTCGAGGCTCGCCGCCGGCACGACGTCGCGTAGACCCGCATCGGCAGGGATCACAAACCACCCCGGATCGAGGCTCTGACCAGCAATTTTAGCGAGAATCACGCAACCGTCGACATATCCGACGACGCCGCCGAGATCGATCGATCCGTCGACCAACTCCGCCTCGCCGCCTGCCCGCGTGAGGGTGGGCACCGTCGCGGAGACCTCTCCCGACACCAACGTGTCGCGCACCGCCGCGGCACGGGGATCGGTCGACACCGATAGCGCCAGGGTCGCCACGACGGTCTCGCCGATCGGACCCGGCACCAGGCTCGCTCCGCATTGCTCGACCATCGCGGCGACGTCGGAGAACGAGGCACCGACGCCACCCTGCGCCTCCTCGACCAACGCGGCGAAAACGCCCAATTCAGCCAGTTCCGGAAAGAGGTCGCGCCAGTGGTCGCGCGGTTTCTCCAGTTCAGCCCGTACGATATCGGTGGTGCGACGACGCGTCGCCCACGCGGAAATTGCTTCGCAGACGGCAATCTGTTCGTCGGACGTGGCAAGGCTCACGCTGAAATCCTCTGCATTCAGGTTGTGACGAAGAATTAGAACCTGTTCTAATAGTCCGAAGGGGTTTTGTCCACCAGACCTTTCGACGCGGTCGGCGTCGATGGTCACGAGATGAGGATGTCGCCTACATATGACCCGGTCGTCTGAAGATGCCGTGCCACAGAAGTCGGCACCGAATCCGAACAAGGGAGCCTCGTCGAAGTCGGTCGCCGCCAAGGGCACTCCCGCCCCACCCGACGCCGCTACAGCCACAGCAACCGCAGCTACGTCGACGACGGAGAGTGGTTCGGCCGCACAACGCGACCGTCGACGCCGCATCCTCGACGCGACGCTCGCCCTCGCTTCCAAAGGCGGCTACGACGCCGTGCAGATGCGCACCGTCGCAGAGAAAGCCGACGTTGCGGTGGGAACCCTCTACCGCTATTTCCCGTCGAAGGTGCACCTACTGGTGACCGCGCTCGCGCGCGAGTTCGAGCGCGTCGAGACCCGCGTCGACCGCTCGCAACTGCAGGGCGAGAACGCCATCGAGCGGCTGCGCCACGTCCTCGACATGATCACCTTCGCGATGCAGCGTGATCCCCTGTTGACCGAGGCCATGACGAGGGCCTTCATGTTCGCCGACGCATCGGCGACCGCCGAGGTCGATCAGGTCGCCGGGATCATCGACCGACTGTTCGCAGGTGCGATCGTCGACGAGGGCGAGCCGAGCGACGAAGAACTCGCGATCGCACGCGTGCTGTCGGACGTGTGGATGTCGAACCTGGTGCAGTGGCTCACCCGCCGAGCCTCGGCCACCGACGTCACCAACCGGCTCGAGCTCACGGTCCGACTGCTCCTCAAGGGCCGGGTCGCAGCTCAGGCGTAACCGAACCGCCGGGTTGGTCCGTCGCGATCAGCCCAGGTCGATTGTGATGGTGCCCGATTCGTCGGCGCGCACCGCGTACGCACGAACTCCGCTGCCGCCGAAGGCGATCTCGTCACCGGTACCCAGGTCGTAGGTGTGATTGTGCAACGGGCACACCACGACACAGTCGTCGATCAGCGCGTCAGCCAGTGGCCCGCCGCGGTGCGGGCACACGGCGTCGAGTGCGCGCAGCGAATCGTCACGCAGTCGAAAGACCGCGATCTGCGTACCGTCGATACCGAATGCCCGTCCCTCGCCCGGCGGGATGTCGGCGATATTGCCGACTGCTATCTCGCTCATCGGACCGGCACCTGCGGGAGCGGCAGCAGCGGCAGCGCCGAACGGAACTGACCCGGAGTGGCAGGCTTTTTGCCGTCCTGCCAGGGATCCCGGTAGGCGTCGACGGACCGCTGCATGTTGGAATCGAGTTGTTGTGCAATACCTTCCGCGTCGTCGACGACGACGGCCCTGATCTTCTCGATGCCGTAGCGCGGAACCCACGCATAGGTGCGTTCGAGCCATTTCGCGCTCTCGCGGTAGTACTGCAGGAAGCGGCCCGCCAGTGTCATGACCTCGTCGGCACTGTCGACGGTCGCCAGCAGATCGCCCTTGCGGATGTGTGCGCCTGCGGCACCGCCGACGTAGATCTCCCACTTGCCGCCGTCGATCGCGACGACGCCGAAGTCTTTGCACAGCGCTTCCGCGCAATTGCGCGGGCATCCGGTGACCGCGAGCTTCATCTTCGCCGGACCCGCTATGCCCTGATACCGCTCCTCCAGAGCGATGCCCAGCGCCGTCGAGTCGCCAACCCCGAACCGGCAGAAGTCGCTTCCCACACAGGTTTTGACCGTTCGGAAACTCTTGCCGTACGCATACCCCGACGGCATGTCGAGATCGGCCCACACGGCGGGCAGGTCCTCCTTCCGCAGGCCGAGCAGGTCGATGCGCTGGCCTCCGGTCAGTTTGATGAGCGGAACCTCGTATTTCTCCGCGACGTCGGCGATCTTGCGCAACTGCTCGACGTTGGTCACGCCGCCTTTCATCTGCGGCACAACGGAAAACGTACCGTCGCGCTGAATGTTCGCGTGGACACGGTCGTTGATGAAGCGTTCGGCGCGCTCGTCGATGAAGTCCGAGCCCCACATCATCTCCAGCAGCGACGACAACCCCATCTTGGAGTTCGCATCCTCCTTGCCGTCGGGGGCGAGGGCCGCGAATACCGAACGCACCGAGTAGAGCTTGAGCTCGCGGATCAGCCGCATGAGTTCTGGCTTCTCGTACGGGATTGCGGGTACGTACCAGTTGGCCGACGGGTCCTCGGTGACCGCGTCGCCTGCGGCCCATTCGACGACCTGCGCCACCAACCCCTTACAGGAGCCGCAGCCCTTTCCGGCGCGGGTCGCGGCCATCACGCCTGCCACCGAGGTCGTGCCGCCTGCGACGCACCCGACGATGGTCGCCTTGTCGACGCCGTTGCAGTTGCACACCTGGGCATCGTCGGAGAGTTCCTCGACTCCCGTTGCGGCGTCGGGTGTTCCGATGTCGAACATCAGCGAGATGCGTTCGTCGGGGAGTTCGGTTCCCTGATCGAAGGCCTGCATCAGGAATGAGACCTTGCTGACGTCGCCGACGAGGGTGGCGCCGACGAGCTTGTTCTCCCGGATCACCACGGTCTTGTAGACGCCGTGCCGGGGCTCGTAGAACTGCAGGTACTCGTCGTCGGCATGTTCGGGCGCCTTGACACCCATCTGGGCGACGTCGACGCCCGCGACCTTGAGTTTCGTCGAGGTGCGCGAACCATGATATGCGGCAGTCGAATTGGCTTCGGTGAGGTGATCGGCCAGGACTTTGGCCTGCTCCCACAAGGGTGCGACCAGTCCGTACACCTGGCCGCGGTGCTGCGCGCATTCACCGACCACGTAGATGTCGTCGTCGTCGATCGAGCGCATGTGGTCGTCGACGACGATGGCGCGTTCGACGGTCAGTCCGGCACCGCGGGCCAGCCCCACGTTGGGGCGGATGCCGGTCGCCAGCACCAGCAGATCGCACTCCATCTGCTCGCCGTCGGCGAATCCGATTCCGGTGATGGCATTCTCATCATCGGCGAAGGCTTTGACGGTGCGCTTACCGGTGACCACGCTGACGCCGGTCGACTCGATCGCGCTGCGCAACACCGCGCCACCGGTTTCGTCGAGTTGGGCGTTCATCAGGATCGGACCGGAATGCACCACCGTCGACGCCACCCCACGGCCGTAAAGACCGTGTGCCGCTTCGAGTCCGAGTAGTCCGCCGCCGATGACCACCGCATGCTCGGCGTCGTCGGCGTGGGAGATGATCGCCGTGGTGTCGTCTAGGCTGCGAAAGCCGAATACACCGCTCAGCTGCGTGGTGTCGTCGACCCACAGCCCCTCGATGGGCGGGAAGAAGGCACGGCTGCCGGTGGCGATGATCAGCTTGTCGTAGGCCACCCGCGAACCGTCATCGGCGAGAACGACTTTGGCGTACGGGTCGATCCGGACCACCCGCACCCCGGCGCGCAGGTCGATTCCGTTGTCGCCGTACCAATCGACGGCGTTGAGGTAGATGTCGTCAGGGGCATCGGAGCCGGCGAGCACGTGGGATAGCGCGATGCGGTTGTAGTTTCCGTACGGTTCGTCACCGAAGACGGTGATGGCGAACTGTTCTGCCCCGCCGCGCGCCAGGATCTCCTCGATGGCGCGGGCGCCGGCCATGCCATTGCCCACCACCACCAGCGACTGTCGGGTCACCGCAGTCTCCTGCGCCATCAGAACTCCACCACGCCGAGGTCGATGACCACGGTGCCCGACGCGGAGGTGGGTGCGGCCAGCGCAAGGGAAATCTCCGCGCCCTCCAGAAAGTCCTCGACCAGCCGGAGCGGCACGTGGGTGCCGCCCTGAGCGGCAATCGGGAAGTAGCGCACCGGTTTCCCGTCGTGCATCAGAGCAATCGTGATCATCTCGTCGCTGCTGTTGCCGCCACGGAAGTAGACCGCCTGCAGGGTCGAGCCATCGGGCACGGTCAGGGTGAGCGAGTCGTCGATGACCGCGAGGGTCTCGAAGCCGGCTCCCTTGAACGCGAACAGGCCCTGCAGAAATCGCGGTGTGCTGCTGTCACTCATGGGGCGGGGTCACCTTTCAGTAGACGTCACGCACGTAACGTTTATCGGCGGCAAGGGCTTTCACATATGCCTCGGCACTGGGGCCGGACAACTTACCGTGTTCGGCGACGACCCGGGTCAGCGCGTCATCGACATCGCGGGCCATCCGCATCCGGTCACCGCACACATAGAAGTGCGCGCCGTCGGACAGCCATCGCCAGAGCTGTTCACCGTGCTCGATCATCCGGTCCTGCACATAGACTTTCGACTTCTGATCGCGGGAGAATGCGACGTCGAGCCGGTCCAACGATCCGTCGGCGAGCATCGTCTCGAGTTCGTCGCGGTAGTAGAAGTCGGTGGCCGCGTGCTGCTCACCGAAGAACAACCAGTTCGGCCCACGATGACCCAGTAGCCGACGATGATGCAGGAACCCGCGGAATGGTGCGATTCCGGTACCCGGGCCGACCATGATCATCGGGGCATCCGGATCCTCGGGCGGCGAGAAGCCGGCATTGCGCTGCACCCAGATTCGAATGTCGTCGTCGGCGGCGTGGTCGGCGAGGTAGGTCGAGCAGACGCCGTGACGCGGGACGCCGTGCAGGTTGTAGCGCACTGCCGACACGGTCAACTGGACCTCGTCGGGACTCTCCAGCGGACTCGACGAGATCGAGTACTGCCGGGGTGTCATCGGCGCCAGCGTCGACAACCAGTCGGCCGCCGATGCACGCATCGGGAACGTGGTGAGCAGGTCGGCGATCTGCCTGCCCCACAGCCAGTCGTCGAGGTCGGATTTGTTCTCCGGCGCCAGCATCGACCGCAGATCCGCCGATGCTGCCCGGTCGCAGACGAATTCGAGGACACCGGGGCTGATCTTCGCGATCTCGAGGCGTTCACGCAGGGCGCTGCCCAACGGCATGTCCTCGCCGCCGACGGTGACCACCGTGTCGGCGTCGAGTCCGGAGGTCTCCAGGAACGCCTCGACCAGCGGTGGACTGTTGCGCGGCCACACCCCGAGGGCATCGCCCGCATCGTAGGTCAGAGTGTTCTCGGGCAGCGCGAACCCGAACTGCCGCACGTCCTTTGCCGATCCGTCGCCGCTGAGGCGGGTGTTCCGGACCAGCGAGGTCACCAGCGGGTTCTTACGACCGTAGGAGATCGGCGCGTCCGGCACCGGCGGGGCTTCCGCGGGGGCGCTCGCCGACGGCAGCGCCGTGGCCAGTTCACCGGACACGGCGTCGAGCCAGCCCTGCGCCGTCGACTCGAAATCGGGTTCGCAGTCGACCCGGTCGAGAAGACGCGTGGCCCCCAGTTCGGCCAGCCGGTCGTCGAGTTTGCGTCCGAAGCCGCAGAATTCGTCGTAGCTGGGATCGCCGAAGGCCAGCACCCCGTACCGCACGCCGCTCAGCGGTGGTGCATCGTCGCCGGAGAGTTGGTCCCAGAAGGATGTGGCGTTGTCCGGGGGATCGCCGTCTCCGGTGGTGGAGGTGACGATCAGCACTGTGCTCTCCGGGGTGAGGGCAGCGAGTCCGGCCTCGTCGAGGGTTTTGGTTGCGGCCGAAAAGCCCTGCGCGGCCAGCGATTGTGCGACGGTCGGCGCGTAGTCCTCGACGGTACCGGTCTGCGACGCCCAGAGCACCTCGACGGTCGGCGCGGGCGCCGCGTCCTCCGGCGCTGCTGCCTGCGGCCCGTCCGCGGTGGACGTGGATCGTGAGAATGCCCCGGCGAGAACACCATTCACCCACGCGCGATTCTGTTCGGACAGCGGTGCCTCCGGCGGCAACAGCGGTACGCCTGCAATCGACGCTTCGCTCTGCAGCCCGGCAAGCACGCCGGCCACATAGGCTTGTTCGGTGGCCGACAGCGCGGGCGGAGCGACAGCCGAAAGTCCCAGTGTCACAGCAAGAGATGACGCCGGGACATCGGTGCGGGCAGGGGCCGATGCGGGTGTATCAGCGGTCGGCGCTGCGGCTACCTTCTCCAACGCCACGGCACTCACCTTGAACTCCGGTTGCAACGACGCCGGGTCGACGGCGTCGTTGGTGACGGCGTTGATGGTGACGTCCGCACCGAACATGTCGCTCCAGTGAAACGGTGCGAAGCAGTTGCCGGGGCGTACGCGGTCGGTGAGGACGGCAGGCAACACCGCGGCACCGCGCCGTGATCGCACGCGCACCGAATCCCCCTCGGCCACATCGAGAGCAGCCGCATCGTCAGGGTGGATCTCGACGAACGGTGACGGGTTGAGTTTGTTGAGTTTGGCCACCCGCCCGGTCTTGGTCATGGTGTGCCACTGATGCGGCAGCCGACCGGTGTTGAGGACGAGCGGGAACTCGTCGTCGGGCATCTCGGCGGGCGGCAGACATGGTCGGGCGTGGAAGATCGCCCGCCCGCTCGGGGTGGGGAAGACGAACTCCGGTGTGGTGCCGTCGGCGCGCACCACCTTGGTCTGGCTACGGCCGTCGTTGAGATAGCGGATGGGGTGGCGGTCGGCGTCGTCGTCGGGCGGGCACGGCCACTGCAGCGGGGTCTCGCGGAGCCGCGCATAGCTGGCACCGCGAATGTCCCAGCCGGTCTTGGGATTCCAGAAACGCTTGATCTCCTCGAACACCTCTTCGGCCGAACCGAAGGAGAATCCTTCGCCGTATCCCATCTCGGTGGCGATCCGGCAGATCAGTTGCCAGTCGGGCAGCGCATCGCCGGGCGGCGCGACGGCCGGCTGGAAGAGGGTGAGGTTGCGTTCGGAGTTGATCATCACCCCGTCGGACTCGGTCCACAGGGTGGCGGGCAGTGCGACGTCGGCGTAGGGCAGGGTCTCGTTCTCGGCGAACACATCCTGCACCACCACCAACTCACAGCGTTGCAGTGCCTCAATGACCCGCGACCGATTGGACACGCTGGCAATGGGATTGGTGCAGATGATCCAGCAGGCCTTGATCTTGCCGTCGGCCATCTGGTCGAACATGTCGATGGTGCCGGTCCCGACCTCACTGCGCAGCGTACCGCGTGGCACACCCCAGGTGTCCTCGCAGAAGTCACGGTCGGCCTCGGAGATCACCGCCCGCTGGCCGGGCAAACCCGGCCCCATATAACCCATTTCGCGTCCGCCCATCGCGTTGGGCTGTCCGGTGAGCGAGAAGGGACCACTGCCGAGGCGGCAGATCGCGCCGGTGACCAGGTGCAGATTGATCAGCGCGTTGGTGTGCCAGGTTCCGTGAATGGACTGGTTGAGTCCCATTGTCCAGCAACTCATCCAGTTCGTGGACTCACCGATCCACTTTGCGGCCGTGCGGATGTCGGCCTCGGGGATGCCGGTGGTCTCGCTGACGGCACCAGGCGTGTACTCGGAGACGAACTCCTTGGTCGCATCGAAACCCTCGGTGTAGGTCTCGACGAAGGAGTGGTCGACATCGTCGGCCTCGATCAACAGGTGCAGCAGACCGTTCAGCAATGCGAGGTCGGTGCCGGGTTTGACCTGCAGGTAGAGGTCGGCCTTGGCCGCGGTGGCGGTGCGTCGTGGATCGATCACGACCAGTTTCGCGCCTGCCTTGACCCGTTCCATCATGCGCAGGAACAGGATCGGATGGCAGTCGGCCATGTTGGAGCCGATGACGAAGAACAGGTCGGCGTGCTCGAAGTCCTGATAGGAGCCGGGTGGGCCGTCGGCGCCGAGGGACTGCTTGTAGCCGGTGCCGGCGCTGGCCATGCACAGTCGCGAGTTGGATTCGATGTTGATGCCGCGCAGATAGCCCTTGGTGAATTTGTTCGACAGGTACTGCGCCTCGGTCGACATCTGGCCCGACACGTACACCGCAACCGAGTCCGGGCCGTGCTCGTCGGCTATCGCCCGCATCCGGCGTGCGGCAAAAGAGATCGCCTCGTCGATTCCGACCGACTCCCGGTCGGTGTCGCGGCTGGTCCGGATCGACGCCTTCTCCATCCGTCCCGGCGCGGCAAGCATGTCCGACGTGGTCGACCCCTTGGTGCACAACCTGCCGAAGTTCGTCGGATGATCCTTACGTCCGGTGGTCTTGGTGACCAACGGAAGTCCTGCGCCGTCGGGCGTCGACACGTGCAGCACCATCCCGCACCCCACCCCGCAGTAAGCACAGAGCGAGTCGACGGTGGAGGTCGCGGGCATGACTCCATGGTTGGAGCCGATTGTTTCCGATGCCATGAATGCGCGTTACCGGTCGATCACATGGTTCTCACACGCGCTGGTCGCGACTGTGAGTCGCCCCGGCCCGTGGTGGTGAGCCGCGCGACGATGAGATCCGCCACCCGCGGGTCCGCGCCGATCGGAGCAGCAACGCCGTCGGCGCCGTACTCGCTCAAGCGGGCGTGAAACAGTCCTGGTGCCAACAGGTAGGCGGCGATGAAGACCCGACGCCGCCGCGACCTAAGCGTGGCCGACACCACGTCGGGGACGCGTGGTGTCGCGGTGGTGACGTAGCCGACCGGAACGTCGTCGTCGATCAGCTCGCCGAGCTGACTGGCTGCGGTCTCGACGTCGGCCAGCGCGAGCGCATCCGACGATCCGGCGGCGGCCATGACCACGGCGTCACCGCGCCGCCAGCCGGCGGCGCGCAGTCGCTCGAGCATGAGCACCGCGAGCATCGGGTCGGGGCCCATGTTGTCGCACAGGGTGACGCTCTGATGGCCGCTGGCCTCGATGTGCTCCGGGATGTCGCGTCGGACGTGGTATCCCGCGGCCAGAAAGGCGGGCACGATCAGCGCAGGCCCCGGGGTCTGCCTGAGTAGCTCCGACGGCGAGGGACCGAGGACGTCGACGAATGCGACGCGCGTCGTTCCGACGCGCTCCCCCACGAGTTCGGCAATGCGTGCGATGGTCGCGACTCCCGCAACCGAGCGGGTGCCGTGAGCCACGAGGATGGGTTGCGGCGCGGTGGCGGCGAAGTATTCAGGCGTCATCGGAATCGTTCTCGTCGTATTCGAGGTCGACGGCCAAGCGGTATCCGCGCTTGACCACCGTCTGGATCATTTTGGAATCGCCCAACGCCGAGCGCAGTCTGGTGACCGCCATCTCGACGGCGTGCGTATCGGTGCCACCGCCGGGGAGTTCGTCGAGCATCGCTTTGCGCGAAATGACTTGTCCCGGAACACGATGCAGCACGCGCAGCAGCGCCATACTCGAGCCCGTCACCGATTGGAAGCAGCCGTCGACCACCACGCCCGACGCCCGCAGGCTCATGTCGTGCCCCGCGACGCGGAGCACGCTCGCGCGACGCGGTAGTTCCTCGGCGATGAGTCTGACGAGCGCTCCGAGACGAAACCGGGCGGGCTGGACCGTGGGAACCTGCAGTGCGTGCAGCGGCCCCGCCGTCACGTTGCCGACGCACATCGCGGGTACCACGGTGCGCATTGCGTGCAGCAACGGTTCAAGCGCACCGGTGCGATGCGCCTGACCGAGCATCGACGCCACCGCTGGTGCGCTGGTGAACGTCACGGCGTCGAGGTCGCGGTTGATGACAGCGTCGATCATCCGGGCCATCGGGTCGGTGTCGTCCGGCGGAGTCCAGCGGTAGACCGGCACCGGGACGACCTCCGCGCCCGCCTCGCGGAGCACGTCGCACAGGTCGGGTAGCGGCTCCCAGCTCGTCGTCGCGCCGTGGAGCTGTACTGCCACCCGCAGCCCTGCGACTCCCTCGTCGAGTAGCTCGCGGATCAGCTCGCTCGACGACTCGCTTGGCGGCGACCACTGTTCACGCAGACCAGCCGCGCGAATAGCCCCCTTGGCCTTGGGGCCTCTCGCGAGCAATCGCACGCCACCGAGCGTGTCCACCAGGTCGTCGGCGAGTCCCCACCCGTCGGCCGCCTCCACCCAGCCGCGGAATCCGATTCCTGTGGTCGCCACCATGACGTCTGGCGGTTCTTTGAGAATGGATTCGGTGGCACGCTCGAGCTCGTCGTCGTCGATGAGCGGAATGATGCGGATGGCAGGGGCATGGATGACCTCGGCGCCACGACGTGTGAGCAGCGCGGCGAACTCGTCGGCTCGCCGCGCCGCCGTGATGCCGATGGTGAAGCCGGTCAGGGTCTTGTCCGGATTCGCCGTGACCGTGGGTGGGTCGGAGGGTGTCATCGGGTGTCGCTGGTCTCGATGATCCCGACCTCGACCGTTCCATCGACAACCCGCACCGGGTACGTCCGCAGCGCCTGCGACTCGTCATCGAGACACGCGCCGGATTCGAGCGAAAACACCTGCTTGAGCAGTGGTGATGCGACGGTGGGCTCACCATTTCGATCGCCGATCAGCCCGCGCGACATCACGGCGGCGCGGCCGAAGGGATCGATGTTGTCGACGACGCGCAGTGTGTCCGCGCCGTCGGACAGGCGGAACACCGCGACCTGTGTGGTGCCGACGAGCGCCGCAACACCGCGGCCGACAGTCAACTGGTCGAGCGTGCACACCGGCACCCAGGTACTCACGGTCGCAACAGTGGTGTCGCCCGCCGACTGCGGAGCGTCGTCCAACGCGGTCATGATGCTGTCTCCTTGAGTCGTGTGGGCGTGCCGAGCAGCACCGGGACCTTGCGGCCCGACGAGTCGTCGAAGGCGATGGTCGGGTCGGGAGTCTCCGGGGCGTTGACGAAGGACACGAAGCGACGCAGCTTGTCCTCATCGTCGAGCACTGCGGCCCATTCGTCGCGGTAGCCGTCAACGTGCTTGGCGACCGCATCCTCGAGGTCGCCTCCGATACCAAGGATGTCGTCACAGACGATTTGCCGCAACCGATCGAGCCCTCCGTCGAAGCTCTCCTGCCACGGCGCGGTGCGCTGCAACCTGTCGGCGGTCCTGACGTAGAACATCAGGTAGCGGTCGATGTAGCGCACCAGCGTCTCGTCGTCGAGTCCGGACGCGAGAAGCTTTGCGTGCGTGGGACTCTGGCCGCCGTTTCCGCCGACGTAGAGGTTCCATCCATTCTCGGTCGCGATCACGCCGACGTCTTTGCCGCGCGCCTCCGCGCATTCGCGGGCACACCCTGACACGCCGAGCTTGATCTTGTGTGGTGAACGTAACCCGCGATAGCGATGTTCGAGGCGGACCGCCATTGCCACCGAATCCTGCACGCCGTAGCGACACCAGCTCGAACCGACGCAGCTCTTCACAGTCCGCAAGCTCTTGCCGTAGGCGTGGCCGGACTCCATCCCGGCGTCGACGAGTCGGCGCCAGATCTCGGGAAGCTGCTCGACGCGCGCACCGAACATGTCGATGCGCTGACCACCGGTGACCTTGGTGTAGAGGCCGAAATCCTTCGCGATCTGACCGATCGTGATCAGTTGGTCGGCGGTCACCTCGCCACCGGGCATCCGCGGAACGACCGAGTAGGTGCCGTTCTTCTGCAGATTGGCCAGGAAGTGGTCGTTCGTGTCCTGCAGCGCGGCCTGCTCGCCGTCGAGGATGTGATCGCTCGACGTCGAGGCCAGGATCGACGCGACGGTCGGCTTGCAGATCTCGCACCCACTGCCGGTCCCGAAGCGGGCGATCAGCTCGGAGAAGGTGCGGATTCCGGTTGCGGCGACTATCGAGAACAGTTCGGCACGCGACTGCGCGAAGTGAGCACACAGCGCCTTGGACAACTCGACGCCCGAGTCGGCGAGCAGCCTGGTGATCGACGGCACGCAGCCACCACACGTCGTACCCGCCGACGTGCAGCCCTTGATGTCGGCGACCGAGCATGCGCCCTCGGCGATGGCCGAGCAGATCGATCCCTTGGAAACGCCGTTGCACGAACAGATCTCGGCGTCGTCGGGCAGTGCGGACAATCCGATGCCGCCGCCCTCGCCGGCCGCAGGCGCGATCAACGACGACGGATCGCCCGGAATCTCGCGTCCCACCATCGGTTTCAGCATCGCGTACGCATCGGCGTCGCCGACGAGGATGCCGCCGAGCAGGGTCGACGCGTCGTCGGAGAGCACCAGCTTCTTGTAGGTGCCCGCGACGGGATCGGAGTAGACGATCTCGAGTGCGTTCTCGGTGACACCCATGGCGTCTCCGAAGCTTGCGACATCGACGCCAAGCAGCTTGAGCTTGGTGGACATGTCCGCGCCGGGAAACAGGGTGTCCTCGACACCGAGGATGCCGTCCGCGGCGATCTCGGCCATCGTGTAGCCGGGAGCGACGAGCCCGTAGCACCGACCCTCGACCGCGGCGACCTCACCGATCGCCCAGATCGCCGAATCGCTTGTGCGACACCCGGTATCGGTGATGATTCCGCCGCGCTCACCGACGTCGAGCCCGGCCTGCCGACCGATCGCGTCCTGCGGGCGGACTCCCGCGGAGAACACCACGAGCGCGGCGTCGAGGACGGTCCCGTCCGACAGCGTGACGGCGAGGAGGTCGTCGTCTCCGTCGGCGATGGCCGTCGTGGACACGCCTGTGTGCACGTGCAGACCGAGCTCACCGACGAGCGATGCCAGCAGCGCTCCGCCGCCGTCGTCGACCTGCAGTGGCATCAGTCGGGGTGCGAATTCGACGACGTGCGGCGTCATTCCGAGCAGTCGCAGGGCGTTGGCCGCCTCGAGTCCGAGCAGTCCGCCGCCGACAACGACGCCCGGCGCACCCGGCTCCGCGGCCTCGGCGATCGCGCGGATCGCGTCGAGGTCGGCGAGCGTTCGGTACACGAAGCTCCGCGGATTGTCCTTGCCCTCGACAGGCGGCACGAACGGATACGATCCGGTGGCGAGAACCACTGCGTCGTAGTCGATCTCGTTGCCCGACGATGTGATGATCCGACGTTGCTCGCGGTCGATCGTCGTGGCCGACTCGCCCAACCGGAGCTCGACGAGGCCGTCTCCGGCATAGGTGTTGTCGGGCAGCGACATCGACGCGGGATCCCACGATCCGACGTAGCTCGACAGCCCGACACGGTCGTAGGCAGCGACCGGTTCTTCGCTCAACACGATCACCCGGTATCGGTTCGCGGTGTCGCGTTCGCGCAGTTCCTGAACGAATCGGTGTCCGACCATTCCGTGGCCGACGACCACACAGGTTTGTGTATCCATCGTTGGTGCCGAATCCATGTCGCGGGTCACTTCGCCGGTTCCGCTGCCGGGACCGTGGCCGAAGGCGCGTCGTCGGCGACCGGCGGGTCGACGGCGATGTCGGTGGTCTCCCGCTCCTCCAGCACGATCTCGCGGCGGGCGTAGAAGATCCAGGTGATGATCGCAGCGATCACGTAGAAGCCGAGGAACACCCAGAAGGCAACCGTCGCAGACTGATTGGCCTTGTAGCTCGAACGCAGAACCAGGTTGATGGCGACGCCGCCGAGCGCACCGACCGCACCCGCGATGCCGATGAGTGCACCGGACATCTTGCGTGACCAGATCACGCGGCCCATCGTGTCGAGGCCGGTGAGGTTGCGCGACTTGTGTTCGAAGACCGTCGGAATGATCTTGTAGACCGAACCATTGGCGATGCCCGAGATCAGAAACAGCAGGATGAATCCGACGATGAAGCCGATCAGCTGAGCGGTACCGATCTTGTGATGGGCGTGTGCGTCGGCAGCCATTCCGGAGATCACCAGGACCGACGCCGATGCGATCATCGCGAGGAAGCACAGGAAGGTGATGCGGCCACCGCCGAAGCGGTCGGCGAGCTTGCCGCCGAACGGACGGGCGATGGAACCGAGAAGCGGTCCGATCCAAGCGATCTGGGCTGCGGCGAGAGCAGCATTACCGACGCCGGACGACTTGAAGCTGATCTGCAGCACCTGTGAGAAGGCAAAGCTGAAGCCGATGAACGAGCCGAACGTGCCGATGTAGAGAAGCGAGATCAACCACGTGTCGCGGTACTTCAGGCAATCGACCATGGAGCGATAGCTCGAGGTCTGGTGGTCGAGGTTGTCCATGTAGAGCGCGGCACCGATCGCGGCGAACGCGAGAGCGACGAGGTAGATGGCGCACACGATCTCCGGCTTGTCGGACGCCAACCAGATGACCAACAGCCCGATCAACTGGATCACCGGGACGCCGATGTTGCCGCCGCCCGCGTTGAGTCCCAGTGCCCAGCCCTTGAGGCGGTGCGGGAAGAACGCGTTGATGTTGGTCATCGACGACGCGAAGTTGCCGCCGCCGAGGCCGGTGAGCGCTGCGGCAAAGAGGAACCAACCGAACCCGAACTTGCCCGGATTCAGCATCAGTATCAACACCAGGGTGGTCGGGATCAGCAGGACCACCGCGGAGAAGATCGCCCAGTTACGGCCACCGAACTTGGCGGTCGCCGTGGTGTAGGGAATACGGAGGCAAGCACCGACGAGAGTGGCCGTTGCCGTGATGGCGAACTTCTGGTCGAGGCTGATGCCGTACTCCGGCGACATGAAGAGCACCATCACCGAGAACAGCGACCAGATGGAGAAGCCGATGTGCTCGCAGATGATCGACCAGACGAGGTTGCGCTTGGCGATCTCTGCGCCGCCCGCATCCCAGGCCTGCCGGTCCTCCGGGTCCCATCCGGTGATGTGGTGTTTACGGGTGTACGTGTAACTCATGTTGATGCCGCTTCCTGCAATGGGCTGAGGTGTCGCGACAACGGCGGCGCGACGTGATGTGTCTATGACCATAGGAAGCGCCTGTTGCAGGAAGTTTTCTGCGCGTGACCTCGCCGTCACAGTCTGCTCACCTGACGAGGCGGCGAGGTGTGAGAAGGGCGGTGTGACAAGACCGCGAGCATGAGAAGACCGCGAGACGTGCGAACTCTGCGTGGAAGAGCGGCCGAGCGGAGAGTCGACGGCCGGGCCGCATGCCCGACGTTAGATCAAACCCTACTTCTTCGGCGCAGCCTTTGCGGCCGGTGCGGGCTTGGCGTTGAGATCGGCCTCGATCATCGGCCAGGTGTCGTGGAGATCCTGTTCCCAGTAGGCCCAGGAGTGCGTCCCACCCGATCGGGTCAGAACCTTGTTGGGGACGTGGAGTTGCTTCATGCGCGCAACCATCTGCTGCGTGCAGTTGTTGACCGCCGCCTCGATGACCCCGCCGAGCAGGACCTGGTTGGCGAGAGTGACTGGGTCGCCGTTGATCAGCGGCGAGTCGAGCCGATCGTATTGGCCGGGCAGCCCCGTGCCGCTGGTCATGTAGACCTTGGTACCGCGCAGCTTGGCCGCGTTCAGATATGGGTCGTTCGCCCGCCACCCCGGACCGCCGGGTACGCCCCACATGTTCACGATGTTTCCGCGTCCGCGATCGCCGACGACCATCCGAATGTATTGCAGCCCAAGCGGATCACTGGTTCGTGCACACCCGCTGTAGGCTGCGACGGCCTTGTAGAGCTTGGGCTCTGCGATCGCGAGATTGAGCACCGACGTACCGGCCATCGAGATGCCGGCGATCGCGTTGGCCTTGGTGGTCTTGAACTCCTTGTCGATGAGCGGCGGTAGTTCCTTGGTCAGGAACGTCTGCCACTTGTTGCGGCCGAGAACCGGGTCGTCGCGCTGCCAGTCGGTGTAATACGAGAATGCACCGCCGATCGGGGTGACCACGTTGACGTTCTTGTCGGCGAAGAACTGCGCATACGACGTCTTGGCTGCCCATGTCGCCGAATCCTCGCCTCCGCCTGCGCCATTGAGCAGATAGAGGGTGGGCACCGCCTTACTGGTGTCCTTCGGATGCAGCACCGTGACGGGGATTGCCCTGTTCATCGACGCCGAGTAGACGATCAGCGTCGACTGCAGCGGCGAGTCATGGACGACGGTCTGAATGCTGGACGGGGGCGGAACGGGCGTCGGGTCGGCTGCGGCGACTCCGCTCATCGTGGCAGCGCCGACGATCACAGCCGCGAGCGCGGTCAGAGCCGTCGCACACCGAACTCCACGAAGTCGCACCATCAGCCCCTTTAGTCACACCAATAACAACAGCCTCAAATGCTACTGCCGCGCGCCGAGCGTCGCCAAATGCTCAGGGGCGTCGTTAGGCAGTTGTGACCACGGCATACGCCGAGCGTGTCGCCCCCTAGACGTAGAAGGTGATGACAACTCCCCGCAAACTCTATAGACTATTTTTAATAGACATCGTTTGAAGGAGCTCCCATGACCAGCACGCTGAGCGTCGAAGAAGAAGCCATCATCAAGACCGTTCGCGACTTCGTCGACAAGCAGGTACGCCCGGTGGTGCGGGAGTTGGAGCACTCGAACACCTACCCCGAGGACCTCATCGAGCAGATGAAGGAGATGGGCATCTACGGGCTTGCCATCCCCGAGCCGTACGGTTTCGCCCAGGTCTCCATGCCCTGCTACGCGCGGGTGACCGAAGAACTCGCCCGCGGCTGGATGAGTCTCGCGGGAGCGATGGGCGGGCACACCGTCGTCGCCAAACTTCTCCTGACCTTCGGTACCGAGGAGCAGAAGCAGATGTACCTACCGCACATGGCAACCGGCGAGATCCGCGCAACCATGGCGCTGACCGAACCCGGCGGCGGCTCCGACCTGCAGGCCATGCGCACCAGCGCTATCCGTGAGGGCGACGAGTACGTGATCAACGGCTCGAAGACGTGGATCTCCAATGCCCGCAAGTCCGACCTGGTCGCACTGCTCTGCAAGACCGACCCCAAGGCCAAGCCCGCGCACGCCGGCGTCTCGATCCTCCTCGTCGAGAAGGTGCCCGGCTTCGAGGTGTCCAAGGACCTGCCGAAGCTCGGTTACAAGGGCGTCGAGAGCTGCGAACTGAACTTCACCGACGCGCGCGTGCCCGCCGACGCCGTGCTCGGCGGCACAGAAGGCAAGGGTTTCGCCCAGATGATGAAGGGCCTCGAGGTCGGCCGCATCCAGGTCGCCGCACGCGCCACGGGTGTCGCGCGAGCAGCTTTCGACGACGCGCTGAGCTATGCGCAGGACCGCGAGAGCTTCGGGGTGCCGATCTGGAAGCACCAGGCCGTCGGCAACATGCTCGCCACCATGGGAACAAAGCTCGCTGCGGCCCGCAGCCTGCTGTTCGACGCCGCCGACCGTGTCGGCACCGGACAACGCGCCGACATGGAGGCCGGAATGGCCAAGCTCTTCTGCTCGGAGACCGCGATGGAGATCGCGCTCGACGCCGTTCGCATCCACGGCGGCTACGGCTACTCCACCGAATACGACGTCGAGCGGTACTTCCGTGACGCACCGCTGATGATCGTCGGCGAGGGCACCAACGAGATCCAGCAGAACGTCATCGCCAAGCAACTCGTGAAACGCGGCGGACTCGACATCTGATCTGATCATCACACCCGAATATCACCGCGGAGGTGAGAGCATGCTCCCCCTGTCCGGAGTGACGGTCCTGTCGCTCGAACACGCTGTCGCAGCACCGTTTGCGACTCGACAGCTCGCCGATCTCGGCGCGCGCGTGATCAAGATCGAACGTCCCGGTACGGGCGACTTCGCCCGCGCCTACGACGAATCCGTCGACGGTCTTGCCAGCTACTTCGTGTGGCTCAACCGCTCCAAGGAGTCCGTTGCACTCGACGTGAAATCGGAGTCGGGCGCAAAGATGCTGCACGAGTTGGCCGATCGCGCCGACGTGATCGTCCAGAACCTCGGGCCGGGTGCCGCGCAACGACTCGGGCTCGGAGCCGACGAGGTGCGGGCGCGCGATCCGCGCAAGATCGTGCTCTCCATCACCGGCTGGGGCAGCACCGGACCGTGGGCTGATCGCAAGGCGTATGACCTTCTGGTGCAATGCGAAACGGGTCTGGTGTCGATGACCGGAACTCCCGACGACGTCGCCAAGGTCGGTGTCTCCATCGCCGACATCGCCGCCGGGATGTACGGATTCTCCGGAGTACTCGCGGCGCTCTATCAGCGCCAGGTGACCGGCGAGGGCGCCACCCTCGAGGTCTCGCTGTTCGAGGCGTTGAGCGAGTGGATGGGCCAGCCGGCACACTTCACTCAGGGCGCGGGCAGACAACCGGGACGCTTCGGCGCCGCGCACGCCACCATCTCGCCGTACGGCCCGTACCCCGCCGCGGACGGACACATCTTTCTCCTCGCCATTCAGAACGAACCGGAGTGGCAACGGCTGTGCGAGAACGTCTTCGACGACGGGGCTCTCGCCGTCGATCCACGGTTCGCGTCGAACACGTTGCGGGTGGCCAATCGCGAGGCCGTCGACGCCGCGGTGACCGAGCATTTCGGCAGGATGACAACAGACGAACTGACCGCCCGACTCAAGCAGGCGAAGATAGCCTTCGGCGGCGTCAACACCGTCTCGGAGTTCCTCGACCATCCGGTTCTGGCGGGCCGTGACCGCTGGCGCAGCGTCGACACAGAGCGCGGACCGATACGAGCTCTGTTGCCGCCCATCGGTTTCGGTGACGAAGCGCGAATGGACCCGGTTCCGGCGCTCGGCGCCGACAGCATCGCCATCGCCCGCGAACTGGGCGCATCCGACGACGACATCGACGCACTCCTCTCGTCGGGCGTGCTCGGTGCACCCACACAGAAGACCGGTACCGCACAGGGAGGCACCTCGTGACCGACACCGCGACCACCACGTTGAGCAGTTACGTCGAGAACTGGGCACCGCAGCCCGTCGTCGAGGCCGACGCTCTCGATCCCGCACAGGCATCACGCCTGGCCGCGACCCTCGACCTGGACGAAACATTCAGCGCGGGTTCACAACTCCCGATGACCTGGCAGTGGATCTACTTCTCCGAGTGGCCCCCCACCCGTGAACTCGGCCCCGACGGACATCCGACGGATGGCCGCTTCCTCCCACCGATCCCCGACCGACGACGCATGTTCGCCGGGTCGTCGATCCGGATCGCCGAACCGCTCCGCCTCGGTACGCCCACACAGAAACGGACGAGCCTGCACGCGGTCACCGAAAAGCACGGCCGCACAGGCGACATGCTGTTCGTCACCGTGCGGTCGGAGTACATCCAAGACGACCGGACGGCCCTCGTCGAGGATCAGGACCTGGTGTACCGCAGCGACTCCGGATCGTCGCGCCCGTTTGAGCGTGAGGTCTCCGAACTCGGTCCGACGGATGCCGCGTGGACCGCGGAGCCGACGCCCACCGCTCCCCTGCTGTTCCGCTACTCGGCGCTCACGTCGAACGCACACCGCATCCACTACGACCAGCCCTACGTGACGCAGGTCGAGGGCTATCCCGACCTCGTGGTCCACGGCCCACTTCTCGCGACCTACCTGGCCGAGCTGGTGCGGGCGAGGTCAGGACAATCGTTGCGCAGCTTCGACTTCCGACTACGCAAGCCCCTGTTCCTCGGCGACGCCTTCCGCCTCGAAGGCTGGCCATCGGGAGACGGCGATGACATCGAGCTGAAGATCGTCAGCGGTACCGACACGGTGCACGTCACCGGGCAGGGGACGCTCGGATGAACGTCGACCTCATCCGCGCTGCCAGGACCTTCCTGTTCGTTCCCGGAAACCGCCCCGATCGCTTCGCGAAGGCCGAGGCGGCAGGCGCCGACGTCGTCGTGATCGACCTCGAGGACGCGGTGGCGCCAGACGACAAGGAGGCCGCGAGATCCGATGTTGCCCAGTGGTTGTCGGCCGGACACCCCGCAGTTGTCCGAATCAACGGCGCAGACACGACATGGTTCGACGACGACGTCGCCATGCTCGGCGCGGTAAGCACACACAGCACGGCGGGCACACACAGCACGGTCGGGACAGCGGCCATGATCGCCAAAGCCGAATCGCCGGAGATCGTTTGGAAGGTCGCCGCGGCTACGGAGGCTCCGGTCATCCCGCTGATCGAGACCGCGGTCGGTGTGCTCAACGCCCCTCGGATCGCCGCGACACCCGGCGTCGCACGGGTCGCCTTCGGCGCCATCGATTTCGCGGCCGAACTCGGTGTCGATCCCGACGATCGCGAGGCGCTACTGAACGCGAGGTCGACGCTGGTTCTCGCATCGGCAGCGGCGCGCGTCGCTTCGCCCGTCGACGGGGTCACGACGGCGCTGCGCGACGCCGAGAAGCTCACAGACGATGTGGGATACGCCGCGCGAATCGGTTTGCGCGGCAAGCTCTGCATCCACCCGAGCCAAGTCGCTGCGGTGCACGATCGACTCGCACCGACCGATGATCAGGTCGCGTGGGCACGGCGGATCGTCGACGCCACGCGTGCCGACGGGTCGGCCGTCGCGGTCGACGGCCACATGGTCGATCCCCCCGTCGTCGCACGCGCGCAGCAGATCCTCGCCGCGGTCCGGTCATGACCAGCGGTGCTGTCAGAATGGTGCCCGTGCAGGAGTATCACGAAACCGCCCGTGCGTCCGACGGCACCCGCCTGGCCGTACAGGTACGCGGGAGCGGACCGGTGTTGCTCCTGCTACCCGGTCAGTCCAACAACCACCACTGGTGGGACCGCACCCGCAACGACTTCGCACGACACCGCACCACCGTCACCTTCGACTACCGCGGCACCGGCGCAAGCGATTCCCCCGACGGCGACTACAGCACACAGTTATTCGCGCAGGATGCGCTGTCGGTGCTCGATGCGTTGTCGATCGGCCGATTCGACGTCTACGGCACATCCATGGGCGGGCGCACCGCGCAGTGGATCGCCATCTCCGCGCCCCATCGCGTCCGCAGACTCGTTCTCGGCTGCACAACTCCTGGAGGAAGCCATGCGCGCGAACGGGATTCGTCGGTCCGTCGCGCCCTGGCCGGCCCGGATGCCACGCAGGTCATGACCGACCTGATGTACACGCCCGAATGGCAGTCGGCCAACCCCGGGCCGTACACAGTTCTCGGTGACCCGACGATGACGCCACGCGCACGCCGACAACACTTGCGCGCCAGCGACTCTCACGATGCATGGGACCACCTGCCGGAAATCACCACGCCAACCCTCATCCTCCACGGCTCCGACGACCGATTTGCACCGGTCGTCAACGCCGAGATCCTGGCGTCGGCCATTCCCGACGCCAGGACGCACGTCTTCGACGGCGCCCGGCACGCCTACTTCGACGAGTGTCGTGCAGAGGCCAGTCCGCTGGTGATGAATTTTTTCGACGACTAGCGGACTAGCCGTCGGCGCGGAGTCGATCGGCGAGTTCAGCGAGAGCGTCTGTCGCCGAGAACAATTCAGACCTCCGACGCTCCGACATTCCGTCGATTCCCACTGCGAGGGCTTCGACGTGCTCACGCACTCGCTCCTCGATGTAGGCGGTACCCGAGTCGGTGATCGCGATGAGCGATGCCCGTCCGTCGGCCGGATCTGGACGGCGCTCGACCATTCCCGAGCGTTCGAGCGAGGCTATGAGCGCGGTCATGGCAGGCTGGTTGAGACCCTCGAGTAGGGCGAGGCTCGTTGCGCGCCGCGGCCCCCAGCGCCACAAACTGAACAGCGTCGACGAGCCGGCGATACTCAGGTCTCGGGTTCTGCGTTCGAGCGCGTCGGTCAACAGGTCGAACAGGCGGGTTGCGACCTCGACACTCGTCTCACCCTCACCCGCCATGCCCTCATCCTAGGCGGATTGCACATAATCCGTAAGTCGCCGGCAACGCCCTCGTCAACGCTGTGCGGCGAGGAGGCGTCCTGCGTTCCTGATGTGGTCGACCATCGCCGCCCGAGCGGCCTCGCCGTCGCGAGCACGCAACCCCGCGATGATCGCCCGATGGTCGGCGGCCGACGCCTGCGGCCACCCGTCGACCGAGGCGAAGAACCGACGCGGCGCATAGTTGAGCGATCCCTTGATCATCCACGAGAGCTTCGGAGAGCCGGCGGCCGAGTAGATCGACCGGTGGAACACGTGGTTGAGTCGTTCCACTTCGTCGTAATCGGCTGTGTCAGCGGCATGTTCGAGATCTGCCTGGATCTTCTCGAGCGCGTCGAGTTCGTCGTCGGACATCCGTGAGGTGGCACGCGCGGCCAATTCACCTGCGAGAAGCGATTGCCCGACGAAGACATCCTCGATGTCGTTGGCGCTCAACGGAGAAACCATGAAGCCGCGGCGCGGTTCGACGCGCAGCAAGCCCTCGCTCTGTAGGGTCAGGAGTCCCTCACGCATCGGTGTCGCAGAGATGTCCAGTTCGGCTGCCATCGTCTCCGGACGGATGAACTGTCCCGGCTCGAGTTGACCGGAGACGATCAGCTCGCGCACATGCTCGGCCGCCTCGTCGGACAGTCGTGGCCGACGCCTGCGGGTGCGTGCGGGAACATCGGCACTCATGGCAAACAATATAGTCTATTGAGTTGGGCGCGGCGGTAACGTCGATGGAGTGCGTCTGACAACACTTCTCGCCACGGGCCTGGGTACCGCAGCAGCGGCAGCCGTCGGCAGCATCGCGTCTCGCTCGGCACTGCAGTCGTGGTACCCGAAACTGAACAAGCCGTCGTATGTGCCACCCGATCTCGCATTCCCGATCGTGTGGACCGCACTCTATGCCGACATCGCGGTGACATCGGCGATCAGCATCGACGAACTGAACGAACACGACGCCGCCGAGGCGAAGAAGTACACCGCAGCGCTCGGGACCAATCTGGTGCTCAACGCCGGCTGGAGCTGGCTGTTCTTCGGCGCGCACCGACTCGGAGCGTCGGCGATCACCGCGTTGGCACTGACTGCTAGCAGCGCCGACCTCGCGCGGCGCACGGCCAAGGTCTCGCCGGGCGCGGGAGCCGCGCTGACGCCGTACCCGCTGTGGTGCGGCTTCGCGACGAAGTTGTCGACGGACGTCTGGCGGCTCAATCGCGCGCAGCGTTGACCGCCCCGACGTCGCCGCTACCCGCGCAGTCGACCGGGGTCTTCGCGTCACTGTCGGTACACAACTACCGCCTCTACTTCGGCGGTCAGGCGGTCTCGCTGATCGGGACGTGGATGCAGGCCACGGCGCAGGCCTGGCTGGTGCTCACGCTCAGCGGGTCGTCGTCGATCCTCGGTCTGATCGTCGCTCTGCAGGCGCTACCGATCCTGATCATCGGGCCGTATGCGGGCGTGATCGCCGACCGCGTCGACCGGCGTCTGCTCATGATCTTTCTGCAGTCGATCATGGGTGTGCTCGCGCTGGTGCTGGCGATCCTCACACTCGGCGGCTGGATCGCGGTGTGGCAGATCGCGATCCTCGCGCTACTCCTCGGACTCAACAACGCATTCGAGAATCCGGCGCGACAGGCCTTCATCCACCAGATCGTCGGCGAATCGTTGATCCGCAACGCGGTCACCCTGAACTCCGTCATGGTGAACGCCGCGCGAGCGATCGGTCCCGCGGTGGCGGGCGTACTACTCGCAGCAGTGGGCGCCGGATGGTGCTTCGTCATCAATGCGACGAGCTTCGTCGCGGTTGTGGTCTCACTCGTCGCGATGCGGACCTCGGAGATCTCCCACGAGATTCCCGTCCCACGCGCCAAGGGACAGCTCCGTGAGGGCCTGCGCTACGTCCGGAGCAAACCCATCCTGTGGGTTCCGCTGGTCATGATGGCGCTCGTCGGCACGCTCGCATACGAGTTCCAGGTATCGCTCCCCGTTGCCGCCCGTGACGTTTTCGACGGCGGACCGCAGGCTTTCGGGTTCATGACGTCGTCGATGGGGGTCGGTGCGGTCGTCGGCGGCCTCATCGTCGCCGCACGCGGCACCACAGGCCTGCGCACGCTGATCGTGACCGCGACCGGATTCGGCATCACCATCGCGGTGACAGCGGCAGCACCCAGCTTGTGGCTGGCGATCGTCGCGCTGTTCTTCGTCGGCTGGCTCAGCGTCTCGTTCATGTCGACGGGCAACGCGACGCTTCAGCTCAACTCACGCCCGCAGATGCGCGGTCGGGTGATGGCACTGTGGTCGGTCGCCTTCATGGGGTCGACGCCGATCGGTGGACCGTTGATCGGTGCAATCACCGAGGTGGCCGGGGCTCGCACGGGGCTCGCCGTTGGTGCGGCGTCGTGCTTCGTCGCCGCGGCAATCGGGCTCGCGGTGTGGCGGCGCACCCGCTGACCAGCAATTACCCAATTCGGCGCAAACCGGACGTCGATTAGGCCCGACAGCTGTCTCACAGCAAGAATCACAGGATCGGGGAGTACCGTTCCTCGATGCAACACACCATTTAGGGCGACTCATGATCTCTGGTCGCCGGGTTAACGGAGGGTGAGCAATCGTAAGCCAGCAGACGACGCCGCGACTGCCAGAACCCGAAGGCTCCCCCGAAAGCGACAAAGCAGACACAACGGTGCTGGCCGAAACGCCGTCGCTGACCGAGCAGCCGCGGCGCGACAAGCATCTGTATCAGATCGACCTGGTCCGGCTCGTGACCTTCGGAGGCGTGATCCTCGATCACGTCATGATCGGCATCACCGCCGCGACGAGCGTTGCCGCAGGCTCCGTCGAGGTCTTTCTTCGCTACACCCGATATGGCTTCTTCGCGCTCACCGGCTTTGTGCTGACGTATCAGTACCGAAACCGCAGCCTCGAGCCGATCAGCTTCTGGCGCCGTCGATTCAAGCTCATCGGGCTGCCCTTCGTGACGTGGACACTGTTCTACTGGCTGTACGGGCGATACCGTATCGGCGGCCTGGAGACGTTGAAAGGCATTGTCGCCGATCAACATTCGATGGTGACCGCAGCCAAGAGCATCGGCTACGACCTCATCACCGGCAACGCGATGTATCACCTGTACTTCTTGTCGGTGAGCATGCAGATCTACCTGTTCTTCCCGCTCATCCTCGCAATCCTCAAGCGCACGTGGGGTTTTCACCGTTACCAGTTGATCGTGAGCTTCGCGATCCAGGTGACGTTGATGTACCTCATGGTCCGCCCGCCGCTCGACATTTTCGCCGACGGCGTCGGCGGCGTGATCTGGACGCACCTGGTCATCACGATCTTCCCGTATCAGTTCTTCATCCTCGCGGGATGTGTCGCTGCCATGCACTACGAGGCGTTCCAGGCGTTCGTGATCCGTTGGCGCTGGGCACTTCTCGCGGCGTGTGTCGCGACCATCGGCGCCACGCTCGCGTACTACCTGCACATCACGTCGACCGGCACTTCCGTCGCACGCGCCACCAACGTGTTCTTGCCGCACAACGTCTACGCGTTCATCGCGATCATCATGATGCTCTACTGCCTGGGCACCATCTGGCAGCAGCGTCGAACACCGGGGTCGGTCCCCGACAAGATTCTCCGCACGGCGTCGGACAGATCGTTCGGGATCTACCTCGCGCATCCCCTCGCGCTGAGCGCACTGCTGCCCACCATCGCACCGGCGTCGTGGCCCGGTGTTCCACGCGTGATCTTTGCCTACGCGGCCACCGTCGCGGCAACCATCTTCGTGGTCGAGGTGCTTCGACGCAGCCCGATCAGCCTGATCACCACCGGTCGCAATCGCCTCGACTGGCGCTCCCAGAATGTCGGCCGATCGCTGGCCGTCGCGGTGGTGGCGATCGTCGGCGGAGTGATCGCCTCAGAGGTGTTCGACGTCTGGGCCGGCTACCTGTTCGCCGCGACCGGAGCGCTACTCGCGATCTCCGCCGTGATCGTCGCGTGGCATCAGTGGCGCAACCGCGACGACGAGTTCACCGAACAGCCGGTCTGATAAAAACCAGCGTGCACGAAAAAGCCCCGACGACATCGTCGGGGCTTTTTACCTGTGTCTGATGTAAATCAGAGAGCGGTCACGTTGGTGGCCTGAAGTCCTTTGGCGCCCTGTTCGACGTCGAACTCGACGCGCTGCTGCTCCTCGAGGCTGCGGAAGCCGCTGCCCGTGATGGCGGAGTAGTGAACGAACACGTCCTGGCTCTGGTCATCGGGAGCAATGAAGCCGAAGCCCTTCTCGCCGTTGAACCATTTGACGGTGCCCTGAGTCATGCAATTTCTCTTCCTGTTTTGCTGAGCCGTCAGTTCGACGACCCGACTTCTAGTGTGTCACACATTGGGGCCTCTCCACGATCCGATGTCCACAAGGACACGAATCCCTTCGAGCGGACGACATCCTCGGCGGCACGAGCAGCAGCAAGTCCGGGGCCATCACACCGAGACCGCGGGGCCGTTGGTCGTGACCGCGAGATCGCCTGCTCCCCCTATCTCGCCGGCGCGGCGACCCGTCGAGCTACAGATGTGTGTCGAATCGAAGGATGTGGGTGTTGCAGCACCCACATCCTTCGATTCGACACACATTCAGCATCCTCGGGGGCGGCTATTTCGGCGGATTCCGACGCGGCATAGGAAGCCAGCCGTCCTCGACAGCTCTTTTGTAGAGGTCCGTCTTCGTCGGAGCGTCGCGATGCACCTCGCGGTACTTACTGCGAATGCGCTCGATGTATTCGTTGACCGTGTCCGGAGAGAGCCCCATGACACGAGCGACGTGAGCCCCCGATCCGCCCGCGGCGTACAGTTCCAACACTTCTCTCAGTCGCGTGGGAAGGTCGACGAATTGCGGGTCCGAGTCGAGCGCCGCCGCCCAATCCATCGACACAACGGTCGACCCCGCCGCTGCCGTACGCACCGCTGTGCACACCTCTGCCTTCGTCGCGTTCTTGCGGACGACGCCGAGAGTTCCAGCGCCTGCCGCATCCCGAACCAAATAGGGTTCGTCTCCTGACGTGTAGACGAGCGTCGATACTCCGGCTTCCGATAACTCGGCGATATTGCCCGCGGGCGTCGACCCGTCACCGAGCCGGAGATCGAGGACGACCAGGTCAAGTGGGACGCCCATGTCGGCAGTGCCGGGTCCGAGCTGAGCAAGGAGTTCTTCGACGGTGTGCGCGCCGACAACCAATTGCAGGTCACGTGTATCCGCGAAGAAACCCCGTAAGCCCTCGATCACCGAATCGTGATCATCGATGACTCCGATTCGCCGGATCTGACTTTCGGATTCTTCCGAATTCACCATGGGATAGTCCCTTCGGGAAAGTGGTCGGAATGCGCTCTCTACGAGACAGCATGAGCTGCTTGGGGGAATAATGCGGGCGGTGACCGCACGGCAATTCCCCGAACCATATCGGTCGGTGTCCGAGTTCCGTCGGAACAGTGCGAGGCGACCATCGAAGAATGCCACGCACCAATCGCCCACCACGGACTCCGCTGCCTCTCGAACGGCCGTCTCTCGAACGCTTCGCTACTACGGATTGTTTGCGGGCGCGGCCTACTGCGTATTCATTCCATTTCTGATTCCCGCAGTAGCGCAAGCACGCTCGATATCGGCGTGGTGGTGGACTCCGACGGCATTGATCTGTGCGGCACTCCCGGGCGTCATCGTCGGAGTTCATTGCCTGATCTCGGCCAATCCGGTCCGGCTCCGACGGTGGGCCGCCCTCGGAGCACTCGGTGTGCTCGTGGCGGAACTCCTCTGGTGGCCTGCGTGGAACGGCACACCGCTCGACGATGCCACCGTCTACTGGCTCGGACCCTTCGTGGTGTTGGGCACGATCTGCGCGATGATCGCATGGAAACCCGCCCCGGCAGCTCTGTATCTGATCGTCTGCGCGATCACGATCAAGGTCACCGGCAATGTGACCCAGGGGATTTCGTCGCCGGCGACGATGATTGCCGACGCCGCGTGCAGCGCGGCATTTGCCATCGTGCCGTTCGCACTCGGCGTGTCCGGATTGCGCATCGCGGCCACCCTCGACCGCAACTCTGCCGCTGAGATCGCCCTCGCCGAGCAGACGGCCGCGACCCGCGCACGGTTGGCCGAACGCGCGCTCACACGGGCGATCACCCACGACGAGATCATGTCCACTCTTCTCGAGGCCGCGCGAAACCCGGACTCGCCTCGACTCCCCTCTCGTGCAACCGCAACGCTGGTCGCGCTCGACGACGCCCTGCGCGAGACGACGTCGGGTCTCAATCCAGAACCTGCCGGGGTCGTGCGCAGGCTCAGCGAGGCCGCGCAGCACAACGATCCCGGCATGACTGTGAGCAGCGACGTGCGCGCATCCGCCGGATCGACGTTTCCGCAGGTGTCCGTGGAAGCGTTGGTCGGAGCGACCGCGGAGGCCGCTCGCAACTGCTTTCGGCACGTTCCACCCGAGTGCAGCCGATCCTGCCGAATACTCGTCGAAGATCATGGGATCGAGGTCACCATCGGTGATGACGGGCCTGGTTTCGATCGCCTTGCTGTGCCACGTGAGCGGCTCGGACTCGCGATGTCCGTCGAGGAACGATTACGGCGGGTGGGTGGTGAGGCGACCGTCGACTCCGTTCCCGGCAGGGGCACCGCCGTGACGCTCGTCTGGCACAGGCCTGCCGATCCCGTCCGCGTCGATGAACCCGACCCACTCCGCCTGCGTTCATCCACCGCTCGGGTGCTCGCTGCGTCGATCGTCATCGTCCTTGCTGCGGCTGCTGCACTCAATCCGGGTTCCGCTCCCTGGTGGGTCCCGGTAGGGATCGTCGTCATGATGGCGGTCGCGGTCGCGTTCCTGGTCGGCGGCGTAACTGACGTCCTGCGCCCACTGCCGGCACTCTTCGTCGCCGCGGTGCCCGCGCTCATGTGCGCCACCTACCTCTTCGCACTCGAAGACACCACGCAGGCGATTCCCCTGTGGGTGACCGGCCCACCGGCACTGATCGCGGCACTGCTCGCGATGAGGGGACGGCCCGCCACAGCGATCATCGGCTTCGCCGTTGCCTTGGCTGTGACAGGTCTGTGGTCGTACGCCGCCACGGGCAACGCACTTCCCGGCATTCTGCTGATCGGCCCCTCTGGCGGCTTCGTCGCGATCGGCGTCGTGTTTGCGCGGGTCAATCGAACGCTGGCGCGTGATCTGACCGACAGTCGACAACGAACGGCAGAAGCTGCGGGCAACGTCGCCGCGGCGCGTGCCGCGGCCCAGGAACGCGCCCGACAACTCGAACCGGTCACCGCATTGGCCCGACCGCTCCTGCTGCGACTCTGCGGCGGCGAGCGCCTTGACGACGCAACCCGAACCGAATGCAGCCTCACCGAGGCGCGGCTACGAGATCTGTTGCGTTCCAGGGCATTGTGCACTCCGGACATCAACGCCGCGGTCGACGATGCCCGACGTCGAGGGGTCGCGGTGAGCCTCCTCGACGACCGCGGGCTCGATCGCCCCGACAGCGACGCCCCGGATCCTCTCGACAAGTCCACACGCGAGCTGATCATCGGCACGCTCCGCCGAGCGGCGGACGGCGCAGTCCGCATACGCGCGCTGCCACGGCACCGCACGTTTGCTGTGAGCGTCGTCGCCGAGGCCGACGACCGATGCGAGTGGGTCGGAGTCGACGCTGATGGCCGCGTCCGCACGACAGTCACCGAGATGGGGGCCGCTGATCTGGGATTCATCGAATCACCGAGATGACGGAGGTTCCCTCTCGGCGACCGTCGTGTTCGGAGGCACCGACCGTCGTCGAAACGTCACGCTCGGATGTAGACGCCGCCCAGCTCGCGGCCCCCTCCCCAGGGCACCACGCGAGCTGGGCAGATAACAGCGGCGGCAATGGTCACAACAACCTGCACCCACGAGATCTCCATCCACATGACATTCGTCCGACGGCGGCCTACCCCCTCACCCCGGTGGCACCGGAGCCATGACCAACGCTAAAGGCACCCCGCCTCACGCACATGCCCCAGCTTTCAGGGACACCGACTTCCGGGGACGCAGGCTTTCAGGGACACCGACTTCCAAGGAGATCGGGCGCGATCAGGCGACCGGACCGCCGAGCGATTCGACGACGAGGCCCGCGACGCCGGCCTTGCCGCGCGTCGTCGGGTGATACGGAATCGGCGGAGCGAACCCCCGCAGCCACGGCTGTGCAGAACACACGGTGTGGTCGGCGCCTGCGACCGACGCCTGGACCAGGTCGACGCCGGTCTCGTGTGCCGCCAGCGCTGTGGCATCCGCAAGCCTGTCGAAGATCCGCACCGTCTGCGCAGTCTGCTCGGGCGTGAGTGGGAGCAGGTCGCACGGCGCCTCACCCGCGACGGTGAGCGGTGGGTAGTCGACGAGCACCACTCGCGCGCGAGGAGCACGCAGCTTGATCTCCAACACCGTCTGGATCAATAGGCGCTGAACCCGCGCGTAGTCGGCGTCGGTGGGTTCCGCGGCGATCCGATGCCCGGTGTGACAACTCCTGGCGGCAGGCCCCAAAGCTTTGTCGACGCCGCTCGCGACGTTGTTGCAACTCATCGCGAGCAATCGGCCGATGTAGTCGATGTCGTTTCCGCCGCTGGTGACGGTCACGAGTGCGGTGTTGCGGGTGACGGCGTCGATCTGCTTGTGCGCGAGGAATCGTTGCGGCTTGTCGACGATGTTCTCCGTGGTCGCACCCGAACACGTGGCGTCGACCAGTCGCAGGCGCATCGCTTTGGCCACCCGATTGGGGTAGTTGTCGGGGCTGCGGAAGCAGACGTTCAGACGCGTCGGTACGGCGTCTGGGCCTGCGGCGTACGAACTTCCGAGCGCCACATACGCCGGCGGTGTCTCAGCGGAGGCACGGACGGCTGGCTTGACGGTCGGCCCATGCGACGTGCCGTCTCCGCTGACGCCGGGCACGACCACGGCCGCGGCAGCGAGAAGTGCACCGGCGGCAATACCCATGCGGCGGAACAGACGTCGAGACACGCCTGTGATCTTCCCATATTCCTCACGCAGACCGTCGCGACCACACCCGTCGCCGCTCATGACCGCCGGTCGGCGATCGATCGGGTTCAGCGGTTACGGAAATCCGGCTCGCGCTTGGCCACGAACGCCGCCATGCCCTCGGTCTGGTCGTCGGTGGCGAACGTCGAGTAGAACAGGCCGCGTTCGGCACGCACGCCCTCTGTCAGTGTCGTCTCGAAGGCACGATTCACCGCATCCTTGGCCAGCCCCGCCGCGATCGACGACTTGCCCGCGATCGTCACGGCAACCTCTTTCGCTGTCGCGAGGCATTCGGCGGCCGGCACGGCGCGGGAGACGAGTCCGGCACGCTCGGCCTCGTCGACCTTCATCTGACGACCCGTGAGGATCAGATCCATCGCCTTGGCCTTGCCGATGGCGCGGGTCAGGCGCTGCGATCCGCCGATACCGGGGATGACCCCCAGGTTGATCTCTGGTTGCCCGAACACCGCGTTGTCGCCCGCGATGAGGATGTCGCAGAGCATCGCGAGTTCGCAGCCACCCCCGAGTGCGTAGCCGGTCACCGCGGCGATGGTCGGGGTGCGCAGCCGCGACAGGTTGTCCCAGGCGCCGAAGAACGACTCGCTGACCACTTCACTGAAGGTCTTGTCGGACATCTCCTTGATGTCGGCGCCCGCTGCAAAGGCACGCTCGGAACCGGTGATGACGATGGCGCCGATCTCCGGATCAGCGTCGAATTGCTCTGCCGCAGTGACGACTTCGTTCATCAGCGTGGTGTTCAGCGCGTTGAGCGCCTTCGGTCTGTTCAGTGTGATCACACCGATGCCATCAGCACTCTCGGTGACGATCGTCTCGTACTCGGACATTCGATTCCTCCTAGACGGTTGTGGTGTCGAGCGAGAGCTCACAGGCTGCAGGCAGCGGGGCGAACACGGCGTCGAGCGACGCAGCGGCCGACGCATGATCCGAGGTCCACGCCGGGGTGCGATCCTTGTCGATCACCTGCGCGCGGATTCCCTCGGCCATGTCGGGGTGCTGCAGGAAGCGCAGCGAGACGCGATATTCACGACGCAGTGTCTGCGCAAGGTCGGATTCCTTGTGGCGCAACGCGTACAGGGTTGCGGCCAACGAGGCCGGACTCTTCGACGCGATCCGATCCGCGGCACGATCGGCCGACTCGACACCAACCGCTCGACACCTCTCGATGATCTCCGACACCGTATCGGCTGCGAAAGCCTCACGTATCCAGTCTCTTTCGGCGTCGAGCGTCGATGCGGGCGGCGTCACGGCGTAGCGCGACAGCGCGGCGTCGACGCCGTCGGAGACGATGGAGTCACGGAAGGCGTCGAGATTCTCGGCCGGGACGTAGTGGTCGGCGAGGCCCATGGCGATCGCGTCGGCACCGGACAGCGTGCCGCCGGTCAGCGCTGCGTAGGTACCGAGTTGGTCCGGCACGCGTGCGAGAAGGAATGTCCCGCCGACGTCGGGCACGAAGCCGATACCGACCTCCGGCATGGCCAGACGAGTTCTGTCGGTGACGACGCGCGTGTTGCCGTGCGCGGAGATACCGACGCCGCCACCCATCACGATTCCGTCCATGATCGCGACGTAGGGCTTGGGATAGGTCGAGATGTCGAGGTTGAGGCGGTACTCGTCCGACCAGAAGCGGCCGGACGGACTGTTCGCGGCCACCGCGTCGTCTCCCCCTCCACCCGACGAGAGCTTCGACGCGTCTCGATGGATGGCCGCGATGTCGCCCCCTGCGCACAGCCCACGCTCACCCGCACCTGCGACGACGACCGCGTCGATGGCGGGATCGTTCGCCCACGTGCGCAGAGCGTCGTGCATGGCGAGCGCCATCGGATGACCGAGCGCATTGATGGACGCGGGCCGATTGAGTGTTATCTGCCCGATCCGTCCGACCACATCGATGAGAACCGTCGGCTGATCCGTCATGAGTGCCACTCCTCGCTGTCGCGCGCCTACCTTCTCCCCAAATACTTGCACATCCTAGTATTCGGGTGCCAGTCGCCTGACCTACGGGACGGGATGCCCGGCGGCGCGGAACAGTTCGTACCACTCCGGACGGGTGAGCGGAATGTCGGAACCTTTCGACGCGGCGACGACGCGCGCGGGGGTGGTGGTGCCGAGAACCACCTGCATCTGGGCGGGATGTCGCGTGATCCACGCCGTGGCGATCGCGATCGGCTCGACGTCGTATTTCGCTGCGAGCCTGTCGATCACGGCGTTCAGTTCCGGGTAGCGGTCGGATCCGAGGAAGACACCGTCGAAGAATGTGGCCTGGAACGGCGACCACGCCTGGACGGTGATGTCGTTGAGGCGGCAGTAGTCGAGGACGCCCCCGCCGTCGAGGGTCTGCGCCTGCTCCTCGCCCGCCATATTCGCTGCAACACCTTGCGCGATGATCGGCGCGTGGGTGATCGACAGTTGCAGCTGATTGGCGACGATCGGTTGTGTCACAGACCTTTTCAGCAGTTCGATCTGCCGTGGCGTGTGATTGGACACCCCGAAGTGGCGCACCTTGCCCGCCTGTTCCAGGTCGTCGAAGGCGCGTGCCACCTCGTCGGGCTCGACGAGGGCGTCAGGTCGATGCAGGAGCAGGATATCGAGGTGGTCGGTGTCGAGTGTCCGCAGCGATCCGTCGACGGCCTCGACGATGTGGTCGTACGAGAAGTCGTAGTAGGGACCATCTTTGACGATGCCCGCCTTCGACTGGATCGTGATCTGCTCACGCTCCGACGACGAGAACCGCAGCGCATGCGCGAAACGTTGTTCGCATCCGTGCGCGGGTGCTGTGCCGTAGATGTCGGCGTGGTCGAAGAAGTCGATGCCCGCGTCGCGGGCCACTCCGACGAGTTCGCGGATCTCGTCGTCGGAGCGGTCCTGGATACGCATCATCCCCAGGACGACATTGGGCACGGTGACATCAGTGGCGCCGAGCGCGATTCGTTTCATCACGCCGATGGTAGGCGCCACTGAGTCAGCCGCCGCAGACGCGCGCTAGACGCCGTAGCTGGTGTCGACGTAGCCGTCACCGTTGGTGTCGTAGTTCGCGGTGTCGACGTAGCCGTCGCCATTGGTGTCGTAGTTCGCGGTATCGACGTAGCCGTCACCGTTGGTGTCGTAGTTCGCGGTATCGACATAGCCGTCGCGGTTGGTGTCGGCGTACTGCGTGTCGATGTAGCCGTCGCCATTCGTGTCGCTCTCACGGACGTCGACTCGTCCGTCACCGTTGGTATCGGTGTACCGAACGTCGGCATAGCCGTCGCCATTGGTGTCCTGGAGTTTCACGTCGGCGTAACCGTCACCGTTGGTGTCCTTGAGCTGAACATCCACGTAGCCGTCGCCGTTGGTGTCGTAGCTTGCAGTCGCCATGATCATGGTCCTTTCGAGGAGTGGATCTCCGGTGTTCGTCAACGCTTTCTGCGTTGTCATTACATTGGATGCGGCCAAAGCACTGACATGTTCCCCCGTGCCGGAATCTTTTTCCGACGCCTCACCTTAGACATGCGAAGAGCCCGGCACCACGGGTGGTACCAGGCTCTTCGCTGCTGAATTTTCTATCGGATCGCGACCCTGGCCGGCGCCTGCCTTCGTCAGCCTCGATCGGTCATCTGCGGTGCTCGTCGAGAATGGTGTGCAGCACCTCCTCGGCGGCGATCAGCTCACGCCATCGCTCGGTGCCGCGTGGCGCTGTGGCCGTCGTGGTGAACACCACCGCGCGGCCGCCGACGATCTCCACCGCCAGTCCGGTTCGCGAAATCGCTTGTGCGCGACGGCCGATGTCGGTCCATCGTGGGTCGCCGAGCAACGCATCGACAGCGGCCTCGTCGCAATCGCGTGACACTCGCACCGCCATGCCTGTGCCCTTCGACGACACCTTGCGCGACCCCGGCGACCCGAACCGGCCCGCGAGTCGGTGATGGCCGTACGGCACCAATCGCCATCCGATCTCGACATGCGGCAACGCAACCCGTGTGTGATCGGGCGCCACGCGACCAGCGACGTCGTACACCGGCTGGTCGTACTCGTCGTTGAACACCTCGAGGTGTGAGGCCAGCACACCGACGGGACTCTCGATCGCCCATGCCTGCCACCGGGCGCCACGTCGCCGGAGATCGTGGACATCGACGCCGGCGTGGGTCGGTGGCTGGATGACCGAGAGGTCCACCGACGTGGCCGTGGCCCATCCGAGTTGCTCGCCGACCTCATACAACGCGGTCGGCGCATTGGGCCCACGTCGAAACATCCCGATGTCCTTTCGGCACGCACTGCCCTTTCGGGCAGACGCTGTCCTTCTGGCGGACGCTGCGGCAACTACCCGAGAAGATACAGCGCAGGGGCGCAACAGCTTTTACTGTTGCACCCCTGCACTTGTCGATCTATTGACTTGTCGGTCTTTCGACTGACTCAGGCGTCGCTCTTGCCCTCGCCTGCCTTGCTCAGCTCCACCGGAGCGTCGGGCAGCTCGCGCGGCTTCTCCGAACCGACGAAGGTGAACTTCGCGTCCTCGCCTTCGCCTTCGCCGTCCCAGTTCTCGACGTCGATCAGCACGATCTGACCCGGCTCGACCTCGCCGAACAGGATCTTCTCCGAAAGCTGATCCTCGATCTCACGCTGGATGGTGCGACGCAGCGGGCGCGCACCGAGAACCGGATCGAAACCACGCTTGGCCAGCAGCGACTTGGCCTTGTCCGTGACCTCGATGGCCATGTCCTTGTTGCGCAGCGCGGTCTCGACGCGTGCCAGCATCAGGTCGACCATCTGGATGATCTCGTCCTGGGTGAGCTGGTGGAACACGACGATGTCGTCGATGCGGTTGAGGAACTCCGGCCGGAAGTGCTTCTTGAGCTCGTCGTTGACCTTCTGCTTCATCCGCTCGTACTGCGAGCCGTCGGAGCCGGTCTTCGAGAAGCCGAGGCCGACTGCCTTCGAGATGTCGGAGGTACCGAGGTTCGAGGTGAAGATCAGCACCGTGTTCTTGAAGTCGACGGTACGACCCTGGCCGTCGGTGAGACGTCCGTCTTCGAGGACCTGCAACAGGGTGTTGTAGATCTCCGAGTGTGCCTTCTCGATCTCGTCGAACAGGACCACCGAGAACGGCTTACGGCGCACCTTCTCGGTGAGCTGGCCGCCCTCTTCGTATCCGACGTATCCGGGAGGCGCACCGAACAGACGCGACGCGGTGAAGCGGTCGTGGAACTCGCCCATGTCGATCTGGATGAGCGCGTCGTCCTCGCCGAACAGGAAGTTCGCGAGCGCCTTCGACAGCTCGGTCTTACCGACACCGGACGGGCCGGCGAAGATGAACGAGCCCGACGGGCGCTTCGGGTCTTTGAGCCCTGCGCGGGTACGACGGATCGCCTTCGACACGGCCTTGACCGCGTCTTCCTGGCCGATGATCCGCTTGTGCAGCTCGTCCTCCATGCGGAGCAGACGGGTGGTCTCCTCCTCGGTGAGCTTGAACACCGGGATGCCGGTCCAGTTACCGAGAACCTCGGCGATCTGCTCGTCGTCGACCTCGGCCACGACGTCCATATCGCCACTGCGCCACTGCTTTTCACGCTCGGCGCGCTCGTTGACGAGTTGCTTCTCCTTGTCGCGCAGGCTCGCGGCCTTCTCGAAGTCCTGCGCGTCGATCGCGCTTTCCTTCTCCTTGCGCGCGTCGGCGATGCGCTCGTCGAACTCGCGCAGGTCTGGCGGTGCGGTCATCCGGCGGATGCGCATGCGCGCGCCTGCCTCGTCGATGAGGTCGATCGCCTTGTCGGGCAGGAAGCGGTCGTTGATGTACCGATCGGCAAGGGTTGCCGCAGCGACGAGAGCTCCGTCGGTGATGGACACACGGTGGTGCGTCTCGTAGCGGTCGCGCAGACCCTTGAGGATCTCGATGGTGTGCTCCACCGACGGCTCGCCGACCTGCACCGGCTGGAAGCGACGCTCGAGTGCTGCGTCCTTCTCGATGTACTTGCGGTACTCGTCGAGCGTGGTGGCACCGATGGTCTGCAGCTCGCCGCGGGCCAGCTTCGGCTTGAGGATGCTCGCAGCGTCGATTGCGCCCTCTGCGGCACCGGCACCAACGAGCGTGTGCAGCTCGTCGATGAACAGGATGATGTCGCCGCGGGTGTTGATCTCCTTGAGCACCTTCTTGAGGCGTTCCTCGAAGTCGCCGCGGTAACGGCTGCCTGCGACCAGCGAACCGAGGTCGAGCGTGTAGAGCTGCTTGTCCTTGAGCGTCTCGGGCACCTGGCCGTTGACGATGGCCTGCGCCAGTCCCTCGACGACAGCGGTCTTGCCGACGCCGGGCTCGCCGATCAGAACAGGGTTGTTCTTGGTGCGGCGGCTCAAGACCTGCATGACCCGCTCGATCTCTTTCTCGCGCCCGATGACGGGGTCGAGTTTGCCCTCGGCGGCAGCAGCGGTCAGGTTTCTGCCGAACTGGTCGAGGACGAGCGAGGTCGACGGCGTGCCTGCCTCGCTGGAACGACCGCCGGTGCCCGCCTCCTGCGGCTCCTTGCCCTGGTAACCGGACAGGAGCTGGATGACCTGCTGGCGGACCCGGTTGAGGTCGGCGCCGAGCTTGACCAGAACCTGCGCGGCAACGCCCTCGCCCTCGCGGATGAGGCCGAGCAGGATGTGCTCGGTACCGATGTAGTTGTGGCCGAGCTGCAGCGCTTCACGCAGCGACAACTCGAGGACCTTCTTGGCACGCGGCGTGAACGGGATGTGCCCCGACGGCGCCTGCTGACCCTGGCCGATGATCTCCTCGACCTGGCTGCGGACGCCCTCGAGGGAGATCCCCAGAGACTCCAGTGCCTTGGCGGCAACGCCCTCACCCTCGTGGATCAGACCCAGGAGGATGTGCTCGGTGCCGATGTAGTTGTGGTTGAGCATCCGCGCCTCTTCTTGGGCCAGAACCACAACCCGGCGTGCGCGGTCGGTGAACCGTTCGAACATTGTTCTCCCTCACATTGCTAGCGCCCCGGCCGTCGATGTCTTCAAGCCTCTTGGCGACAACTGCGGTGGTGTCGGATATACGACGACCAGCCTGGCTTCCACTGTAGTGGTCAACTGGAGTGCACCTGCACTTAACGTCTGCACAGGTCGCAACGAAAACAGGTGTCGGCGGGGATCTGACAGCTACAACTCCGCAGGACACGGGCATGTTCCGGCAAATGGTGACGTGGGCTACGCCGAGAGCGAACGAGGTTCTGTGTACTACCGGACCGGCTCGTAACGGAGGACGACGATGTCGGCGTCGAGCCCGGAGCGCTCGACAAGGCGCAGGTCGACGTGCTGCGAGATCCCCTCGAAGATCCGCGGACCGTGGCCGACGATGCGCGGATGGACGATGAACTCGTACGAGTCGATGAGGTCGAGTTCGGCAAGCGCGAGCGGCAGCGTGACGCCCCCGGTGGCCAGGCCGTTGCCCGGTTGGGCCTTGAGTTCGCGGACCGTCGACTCGAGGTCGTCGCGACGGATCAGTTCGGCATTCCAGTCGACGCTGGTGAGCGAGTCGGAGACGACGTACTTCTTCGCACGGTCGATAACGTGGGCGAAGGGCACCATCCACTCGGGCCTGCCGTCGGTGATCTCGTCGTTTCTGGCGACCTCTCGCCATCCGGCTTCCATCATCTCGTAGATCACCCGACCGAAGACCAGCGCATCGGCGTCGGCGAGTAGCTGTGCCGAATGCCGATGCATCGCCTCGGTCGGGTTGACGGCCGTGTGGTCGACACAGCCGTCGATCGTGATGTTGATGGAGTATCGCAGTGGCCGCATGGGCGAAGGATACTGATCCGCCGATGCCGCGCTCGCGCTCATTGCTCACCTCGTTGCGCAAGTGCAATCACGTTTCCCGAGGGATCGGTGAACCAGGCGATGTCGGGTCCGACACCGTTGCCGTGCACGATGCCGCGCTCGTCGTGCTCGAAGCCGTCGTAACGCAGGAATTCGACGCCGCGCGCGGCCAGGTCGTCGATGCTCTTGGCGAGGTCGGGCACGGGAATGTTGAGCACGGTGAAGGTCGCGGGTTGGTGATCGGGCTTCGGGTAGGCAAGGACGGTGGTACCGCGGTTGATGCGGATACCCAGAATGTCGTTGTCCCCCATGGGGAATCGCAAGACTCGCATGCCGAGTACGTCGCGATAGAACTGCTCGGTCGTGGCGGTGTCGCGCACTGCGAAGCCGGAGTAGGGCGATGTCGGGGAACTCATCTGCGCCTCGTGCTCGTCGGACAATGAGACGAGTTGCAGCCAGTTGCCGTCGGGGTCCTCGACCGTCGCGAACTGGTTGCCGTCGCGGTCTTCGAGCGGGCTGATCCAGGTGGCCCCGAGGGCGTCGAGGCGCGCGGCCGTCGCCGCAGCATCGTCGACCTCGACGTTGAGCAGCGTACGCGCTCCCTGCGGGTTGCGCCCCGAGACGTCGTCGCGCTTGTCGAACATCAGGTAGAAGCCGTCGAGCTCGATGATTGTGTAGCCCGGTCCGTCAGGACCGCCCGGTGCCGACATCGGTTCGGCTTCGAATGCGGTCGCGTACCAGCGCGCGAGCTGCTGCGGATCGTCGGTGGACAGGAGCATGGAGGAAATGGTTGCGGTTGCCATGCAGGTGTTGACCGGCCCGGAGCCGAAAACTCATCGAAGTTGCGTGGGACAGCGGGGTACAAAAATGCCCCCGTGGATCCCACGCAACTCGGATCCCCGTGCGCGACCCGGCCGAGACGGCGTCCCATCGATGAATGACTCCTGCTAACGACTGCCCTGCCGTCGACCGATCACCTCAACAGCGGGCCGATCGCACGGCCGGCAGCCAGCGTCCACTGGTTCCCCGAGCGGAAGGCACCCCTCATGCACTCATTCGCCACCCGAACCCGGCTCTCCCTCCGAACGCGACGTCTCATCGTCCTCGCGCTGACCCTCGCGGGCCTGGTCGCGGGAACGCTGGGGGCAACCACGCTCGGCTCGGGCTCCGCGTCGGCCGCACCGCCGTACGGCAGCGGCCACGGACTCTGTTTCGACATCAATTCCCCGCTGGCGAAGTCGTCACTCTCGAAGATCGGGCGTGACGCCAACGGTGGCGGCTGGTCGCCGTACCGCGCGAGCAACAATCCGTTGAGGAATGGGTGCAACCTCGACTGGATGTTGGTCAACGGCAACGGAATCGGTGATGCGACGTATCAGTCACGCGTACTTCTGTTCAAGCACGGTCGATTCATCGGAACCGTCGATCCGAGGCCGTACGGCTACACCTGGGTGGCGAAGTACACCAAGAACTCGGTAACGGTCCGCTACCGCTGGCTCAAGTCGTCGGACCCGTTGTGCTGCGCCAGCGGCGGACCGACGTTCGTCACGGCGTACACCGTCGGCACCCACATCATCCGCGTCGGACACTTCCCACCGCACCCCTGACCACCTGGCCCGACCACCGCCCCGCTGCGTTGACGCTGCGGGGCGGTGTGCTGTGCGAAGAAAGTTCTCCCAACGGCCGTCGGGTTTCGGTGGCGGCGAACGATGATGGTGGTGTGAGCGGCGAACACACCGGCCCCGAGGCCATTCTCGAGGTCTACGACGAGGCGCTACCCGCTGTCTACGGGTACGTCTTTCGACGCTGCTCGGATCGGCGGATCGCCGAGGACGTGACCTCTGAGACGTTCCTGGCCGCGATGGACACGATGCGTCGCGACCGGACCGCCTCGCCGAATGTCGGCTGGTTGATCGGCGTCGCCCGGCACAAGCTCGCCGACCACTGGCGGCGGGCGCAGCGCACACCCGAACCGGTCGACGAACTACCCGAACACCCCGACGACGGGTGGGATGCCCACCTCGACCGCATGGTCGCGCACGCGACACTGGCGCAACTCTCACCGATCAACCGCGCCGTGTTGACGTTGCGCTACGTCGACGACCTGCCGGTCGCCGACTGCGCGCACATCCTCGGCCGTACGGTCGGCGCCACCGAGGCACTGCTCACCAGGGCCAAGCGAGCATTCCGCGAGGCCTATCCGCTCAACCAGTCCGCGAAGGGGTGATCGCATGAACGCCGACGACGCGACGCCGACATCGCACGACCCGCTCAGCGTTCTGAGCTCCGCCACGACGCCGGGCTGGAACGAACCCCTCGCTCCCGCACACGATTTCGCCGAAGCACTACGCAGGCGACTCGAGCGTGGAGTGTCACTTCCCGAAGGAGTCGACATGAACACCGTCCAACTCGAACACGAATTGACCGCAACCGACATCGACACGAGCGCACCGCAGGAGCTCGTCGAACGACCGGGCGCGCTGCCCTATCTCACCGTGAACGACGCGCGCTCGGCGCTCGACTGGTACGTCGAACGGCTCGGCGCCACCGTTCGTGGTGAGCCGATCCTCATGGACGACAACACGATCGGACATGCCGAGCTCGAGGTCGGGGGCGGAGCGATCTACCTGGCGGAAGAGTTCCCCGACATGGGGTTGCGGGCGCCGCAGCCCGGAGCGGTATCGGTCAGCCTCATGCTCGCCGTCGACGACACCGACGAGGCTCTGCGTCGCGCCACGGCAGGCGGAGCCGCAGTGACCCGAGAACCCTACGAGGCGTACGGTTCTCGCACCGCGACCATCATCGATCCCTACGGGCACCGATGGATGCTGACCGGTCCGACGCTCGCGGCGCGGGCCTCGATGAGCGAGCCGCCTGCCGCGCGAATCCTTCAGGGCGACATCGGTTTCATCTCGGTCAACACCCACGACGCCGCTCGCGCCCGCGCCTTCTACGGCGCGGTCCTGGGTTGGGAGTTCGACGACGAGCTGCGCATGGTGACCACCGCGAGTCACCCCACCGTCGTGGTGGAAACGTCTGGGCCGCAGACGATCTTCTGCGCCTACGCGGTCGACGACCTCGACGCCGCGCGGCGTCGGATCGAAGCGGCCGGAGGGACGACACGCGACGACCGGCACGGCCTCGACTGCGTGGACGATCAGGGCGTCGAATTCGCGGTGTACGTCGCAGCCCCCGACGAACCGCGCGCGGCTCAGCATCCGCGCGGCGTCGGCGAGCTGTCGTATCTGACGGTGCACACCCGCGACAGCGCACGGTTGCGCGAGTTCTACGGGACCGCGCTGGGCTGGACGTTCACGCCCGGACGTATCGCCGACGGCTGGGAGGTCGACGACGCACACCCGCAGATCGGTATCGCGGGCGGAGCGGATTCCGACGTTGCGGTGCCCATGTGGAACGTCGACGACGTCGGCGCAGCCGTCGAGCGGGTCCGCGCAGCGGGAGGCTCGGTGATCTCCGAACCCGAGCGCGCGGCGTACGGGATCGTGGCACTGTGCGCCGACGACCAGGGAGCGCAGTTCTACCTCGGGCAGCTGTTCTGAGGCGACGAACCGGAAAGTTGTGTGGGACATACGGGTACAAAAATGCCCCCGTATGTCCCACGCAACTTTGCCGTCAGCGGCTGTCGTAGCGCTCGCGCGCCTGCTCGACGTCCGGTAGGTGCCCCTCGACCAGTTCGATGACAGCCATCAGGCGCTGAGCCACCTCGCGACCCAGATCGGTCAGGGAGTACTCCACCTTTGGGGGAATCGATTGCAGCACAGTGCGGTTGACGAATCCGTCGCGCTCCAGTGTCTGCAGCGTCACCGACAGCATTCGCTCGCTGACACCCTGAACCCGACGCCGCAGCGCACTGAACCGCAGGTCACCGTCGTACAGAGCTCCGAGCGCGAGCAGGCCCCAGCGACTCGTCACATCCTGCAGCACTTCGCGCGATCCGCAATCCCGCGCGAACACGTCGGCTTCGAGCGCCGGATCTTCTAGTGCCGGATCGATGTCGGAGTCACGCGCCGAGCGGTCTTCTGCCCTGGTCATGACCTCAGTGTACTGCACATTACAGCCAGCGCTTCCAGAAACTGTTGCACTATACGAAAGGTAAGTGCACGATGAGATGGACAGCTTGATCCACCAGAACACCAGGAGATCACATGACCACCTATGCAATCACCGGAGCAACGGGGCAGCTCGGCGGACTCGCCGCCGATAGCTTGCGCGCCGCTGGCGTCGACGTCGCCGACATCGTGGCAATCGTGCGCGACGAGAAGAAGGCGAGCGCGCTGTCGAATGTGGGAGTGAACGTCCGCGTCGCCGACTACGAATCGCCCGAGACGTTGCGCGCAGCCCTTGCGGGCGTCGATCGTCTGCTGCTGGTGTCCGGCAGCGAGGTGGGTCGTCGAATCCCGCAGCACCGCAACGTGATCGACGCAGCCAAGGAAGCCGGGGTCTCGCTGATCGCCTACACCTCCATCCTGCGCGCCGACACCAGCACCCTGGCGCTCGCGGAGGAGCATCAGGCCACCGAGCAACTGCTCACCGAGAGCGGAATCCCCACCGTGCTCCTGCGCAACGGTTGGTACTGGGAGAACTACCTGGCGGGCGCGTCGGCCGCGATCGACACGGGAAACCTCTACGGCAGCGCGGGCGACGGCAAGGTGGCGGGCGCGTCGCGTTCGGACTATGCCGACGCAGCGGCGTCGGCCCTGATCAACGCCAAGGGCGGCGAGATCTACGAGCTCGCGGGTTCGGAGCATCTGACGCTCAGCGACATCGCTGCGACGCTTGCGAAGGTGAGCGGCCGTCACGTGCACTACCAGGATCTTCCCGAAGCGGACTTTGCAGCGGCGCTGACCAGTAACGGTGTCCCCGAGGCTTTCGCGAAGGTCCTCGCCGACTCGGATGCGGGCATCGCGCGCGGTGAACTCGACTCCGATTCCACCGACCTCGAGACCCTTGCGGGCCATCCCTCGACGCCGCTCGCCGACGTGATCAGCGGCGCGCTTTCTGCTACCGGCGCCTGACTCGGGAGAGCGTGACCTCACGCGGGGCCGGTCGGCCGCGTGGCGCAGAACGCGTCCGTGATTGACTGTTGGCCATGTCTGCCCGCTCCGCTGTGAGGCGCGTTGCACACCGCATGCCGTTTGGCATCGGCACAGTCACCCTGGTGTTGATCGCACTTCTCGTCGCGACCGTCGGGATCGTGCTATCCATCGGAACACCCACGGTGGCACGGACATACGAGAACGCCCAGCTCCGCGGCTACTCACAGCAGCCAGAGGTCGCCTGGACCGCATCGGCGGAGACACTGCCCGGCTACAACCAGACCGGCAACATCGAGGTCGCCGACGCCCGCGGCGATCACTGGCTGCTCTCGTATCCGCGCGGCATCGGACGCGCCTACCAACTCGTCGATCGACACAGTGGACGCGCACTGTGGTCGCAGCCCGTCGTCGCAGGGCTCGGTTCGTGTGCGTTCGACGCCGCGGGGAACGTCGGGTGTGCCATCAAGCTCGGCGATCAGCCGGACGGCTTCTATATCGTCGACGACTCGGGCAGCGTCGGTTCGAAGTCGGCACTCGACGACACCGCCCGGGTGGTCGGAGTCGGCGCGAACTTCGTGCGCATCGATCAAGCCGGTTACGAGGTCTCGATGCGCACCGCAGCGGGCAAGCGCGTCTGGGGCCGTACCTTCGCGTCCGCGGCGCAGGCGACATTCGACCACGACATGCTCATCATCTCGACGGCCGACGGCAGCCGATTCGTCGTCGATTCGCGGGGCAAGGACACTCTGCGCTGCCGCCAGTGCGACATCCTGACGTACTCCTCGGGCCTCGCCGTTGTTCGACGCGACGGGGATCAGGAGTCCGTCGACACCTACGCCGTGGTCGGCGGCACCCCCACCCGACGCCCGACGTCGGAGTCCGCCGAAGCCGAGGTGGTGGACGGACCGTCGACCCTTCCGGTGCTCACGACGGTCGGCGACGCATCTATGCAGGCGACGCAGGGCTTCTACCAGGTGCGCGACCCGGCCCGTGGGGCAGCGCTCTGGCAGATCACCGATCCGAACCTCTCGAAATCCAACACCCGACCGTGTGGATCGATGGTCGCTTTCGCGCGGATGGACCGCTCACGGGTCGTCTACCAACTCGACGACGGCGAGCGCGCGGGAACCCTGCCGGTGCCGAGCATCGACGACCCCGACACCAACCTCGACCTGTTGAGCTGCGTCGGCTCGTCCGGCGATCACCTGGTGTTCGGCAGCAGCGGCCAACTGACAGCGTTCGACGTCCCTGCGGGCAAGGTCGCTTGGACCCGTCCGATCCTTGGGCGGGCGACGGACGTCGACGGCTACATCGTGCTCACCGAGGGCACCTCGCTGTCGGTGTTGCGGCCCAACTAGGGGTTTTACGAAGGGCCGAAATCCTTGCATCAGCAAGGGCCTAAAGCCCCTGTGTGCCTGACGTCACACTCGACGAAACATCCCCGTAACGACCAGCGATGTCGCACGTCGGCGTTCAGCGATCACTCAGTTTTCGATAACGCTGCGATAACGGTAAGGACACGTCCGCATGTACGGTCTCTCTCGGTACATCCACCGACGTACGTGTGAGGTTCAGTTTTGGGTAAGCATTCGAAGCAGCGGCGAGCAATTTTGCCGCATGCGTTCACCAAGTCGCGGGCGCCGCTGATCGGGGCCGCATTGATCCCCGTCGTCGGAGCCCTGACTGTTGCCGCGGGCGCCAACGCCGACCATGGCGCCCTGGGCGCTCCCACACCGAGCCAGTCCACCACACAGTCCGCCGCCACTCCGAGCGCGCAGAAGGACGCTGAGGCGCAAAAGAAGGCGCCCGCTCCCGCACAGCCGGTCGTCGCGACCCAGAAGGCGACAGCGACGCCCCCGCCTCCCCCACCGCTTCCCGCCAGCGTCACCGACGGCGCCGTCCCGCAGGTCGCGTTCGAGGCGTACCGAAAGGCCGCCGACACGATGGCACGCGATCAGCCGAACTGCGGCATCCCGTGGACGCTCATCGCCGGAATCGGCAAGGTGGAATCGCACCACGCCAACGAGGGCGACGCCACACCCGACGGCACGCTGAAGAATCCGATCTTCGGACCGATGCTCGACGGTTCGCTCGCGGGCAACCAGGTCATCACCGACACCGACGGCGGACGCCTCGACGGCGACTCCGCCCACGACCGCGCCGTCGGACCGATGCAGTTCATCCCCGCCACGTGGGAGAAGTACGGCGCCGACGGTAACGGCGACGGCAAGATCGACCCGCAAAACCTCTTCGACGGTGCGCTGACCACAGCCCGGTACCTGTGCGACGGCCACCTCGACCTGCGCAACCAGGCCTCCGAGGCCACAGCCGTTCTGCGGTACAACAACTCGATGGACTACGTGAACAACGTCCTGGGCTTCGCGCGCAGCTACTGACGCGCACACCGACCGTCCGCCGGGGCGTGAGGGGTGGCCCCGGCGGACGGGACCTGGCAGCAGGATCAGGCGGGCGGGATCAGGCCGGTGAACTCAGAAACGCCTGCAGCGCAGCAGAATACATCGGAACGTCGGCGGCGCCCATCAGTTCACGTGCGCTGTGCATGGCCAGCTGCGGTGCACCGACGTCGATGGTGAGCAGCCCTGTCCGCGTCGCCGTGATCGGTCCGATCGTCGAGCCGCACGGCAGGTCGGCGCGGTGGATGTAGCGCTGCATCGGTACCCCGGCGGTGTCGCAGGCGAGCGCAAATATGGCCTCTCCCAACGCATCCGACGCGTACCGCAGGTTCTGGTTGACCTTGAGAACCGGTCCGCCGTTGATCGCGATCCGGTGCGTCGGCTCGTGCCGGTCCGGGTAGTTCGGGTGAGTGGCGTGCGCCATGTCGCCCGAGACGCATACGCTCGATGCCATGGACCGTAGATAATCGTCGCGAGAACCACCCTGCGACAACACGATTCGCTCCAACGTCGTCGCCAAGAAGTCCGACGCCGCGCCCCGCTCCGAGCCGCTGCCCACCTCTTCGTGGTCGAACAGCGCGAGCACTCTCGTGTGGATCGTCGGCTCGCCGTCGAGCAGCGCGTGCAGTCCCGCGTAGCAGGTGCCCTGGTTGTCGAGCCTTGGGGCGCTGAGCAATTCGTCTTCGGGTCCGATGAGCCTCGATGGCGTGACATCGTGGGTCATCAACTCCCACCCGAGCAGCGCGTCGGCGTCGATGCCCGCGTACTCGGCAACCCACTGCAGGATCGGGGTCGCGGCGTCGACTCCCCAGATCGCGTCGACGTGTCGCTGGGGGTTCAGTGTGACGCCCTTGCGGTCCTCGGAGAGGTGAATCGCCAACTGGGGCACGCGAAGTACCGGCTCGGTGACGTTGACGAGCACACTGCTGACACCACTGTCCGCACGATAGGCAAGCCGACCCGAGAGTCCGAGGTCGCGATCGAGCCACGAGTTCAGCCACGCGCCGCCGTAGGGTTCGAGCGCAACCGTCGCCAGCCCGGCTGATTCACGGTCGGGGTTCTGCTTGAGCCGCAGATTGGGGCTGTCGGTGTGGCCACCGACGATCCGGAATCCGTCGCCATCGCCGAGATCCCACGCGATGATCGACCCGCCACGAATGACATAGAACCGACGGCCCGCGTCGTCGACGAAGCCCTCGAAGGCATCGCTCTCCTCCGTCGACCAGTCCTGATCCTCGAAAAGGCGTTGAAATCCCGCGGATTCGAGCTCGGCGGCGACCGTCGCGCACACGTGGAAGGGTGACGGCGAGGCGTCGATGAACTCACCGAGCCCCTCGGCTGTGGCGGACGTTGCCAGCGACGGGGTGGGCATCGGGATCAGGCGTTGGCGAGTACGGCGTCGATCGCGGAGTAGAACAGCCCGAGACCGTCGTCGCTGGGACCGGTCAGCGCTTCGGTCGCGTGCTCGGGGTGCGGCATGAGTCCGACGATGCGTCCGTTGGGGCTGGAAATGCCGGCGATGTCGAGGACGGAACCGTTGGGATTGCCTCCGGCGTAGGTGAATACGACCAGGCCCTCACCCTTGAGTTCTTCGAGCTTGCGCTCCGGCGCGACGTAGCGACCCTCGCCCGACTTCAGCGGGATGAGGATCTCGGCGCCTGCGTCGAACCGCGACGTCCACGCCGTCGTGTTGTTCTCGACCTTGAGCCACTGGTCCTGGCAGATGAAGTGCAGACCCTCGTTGCGGGTGAGCGCGCCGGGCAGGAGCCCTGCCTCGCACAGGATCTGAAAACCGTTGCAGATTCCCAGAACCGGCATTCCACGCTCGGCCGCCTCGATCACCGCACCCATCACGGGAGCGAACTTGGCGATGGCGCCGGCACGCAGGTAGTCGCCGTAGGAGAAGCCGCCGGGAACGATCACCGCGTCGACCCCCTTGAGGTCGGCGTCGCCGTGCCAGAGTTCGACGGCCTCGGCGCCCGCGATGCGCACCGCACGCGATGCGTCGACGTCGTCGAGGGTTCCGGGGAAGGTGATGACACCGATACGTGCAGTCATGTGGGTCCTACTCGACTCGATCTCGTGCCGTCAGTCGGCGATGCGGGAGACGGTGAAGTTCTCGATCACCGTGTTGGTGAGCAGTTCTTCTGCGATCCGGCCGAGGGTCACGTCATCGACCGAATCGTCGACCTCGAGCTCGAATCGCTTGCCCTGCCGTACCTCGGAGATGCCGTCGAATCCGAGCCGACCGAGGGCTCCGACGATGGCCTGCCCCTGCGGATCGAGGATTTCGGCCTTGGGCATCACGTCGACCACCACTCGTGCCATCGGCTAGCGCTCCTCTTCTCACGTGACATCCGCTCGACGAGACGCCGACGGATTTTCGACGGCTCTCACCTTACCGTTCAACCCGCAACCTGCACTCTCCGGTCGCGGTTTGCCGGTTCCGGGTTGACCTGGCTTGGAGTTGGCCCGGTCTCGGAGTCGACCCGGTCAGAGCACCGCTTCGATGGCCTCGATCACGACCGGGTCGGTCGGCTCGGTGCGCGGGCGGATGCGAGTGGTCACGTGGCCGTCGGCGTCGACGACGAACTTCTCGAAATTCCACTGCACGTCGCCCGCCTCGCCGTTGGCATCTTCGGACTTGGTGAGCTCGGCGTAGAGCGGATGCCGGTCGTCACCGTTGACATCGGTCTTCTCCAGCAGCGGGAAGGTCACGCCGTAGGTGGTCGAGCAGAAGGTGGCGATCTCCTCGGCGCTGCCGGGCTCCTGGCCCATGAACTGGTTGCAGGGCACGCCGACGACGGTCAACCCGCGGTCTGCGTACTTCTCGGCGACCTCCTCGAGGCCCGCGTACTGCGGCGTGAGGCCACACTTGCTCGCGACGTTGACCACGAGCAGCGGCCCGGAGAAGTCAGCGAGGCTCAGCGCCGAGCCGTCGAGCGCGGTGACCGGGATGTTCTTGATGTTGGTTTCCGACATGGGATCGAGAGTAGTCACCGGCTGCCATCCACCGAGATATGTCGCAGATCACAATAGGCCTCGACCATGGTTACATCTCACATACATTTGCGTTGGTGAGATAGTTGCAGGGGCGTTAGTGTTTTCAAGTGTCCGCTCCCGCTCAGCTCCAGAACGACGCCGCATGTGATGCGCTCAGCAGTTTTCTGGAGCGACTCTCCTGCCTCGGTACCGCCGAGGCCATGGACACTCTCGCGGCGTCGGAGCTGACGTTCACGCAGTTCCGCGCCCTTTTCGTCGTATCGATGCACGACGCCCCGATGCCCGTCCACGAGATCGCCGAGTGCGTCGACCTTTCGATTGCGACCGCGGGGCGCACCGTCGACCGACTGGTGCAGGCCGGGCTGGTCGATCGTCGCGAGGATCCGGGCGATCGTCGGGTCAAGCTCGTGACGCTGACCGACCAGGGCCGCGAGACCGTCGAAAAACAGCTGGACATCAAGCGAGACCTCGTCGGACGATTCATCGACGGACTGCCCGATGAATTCCGGGCCGCGCTGACGTCTGCATTACGGAACATCGTCGACGCCGATGTCGACTACTTCACTCTCGACCGCGAGTCCTCGAGGACCCGCACTGCGACACCGTCCACCTCCGAACCGAAAGATCCCTCATGACGAGTTCCTCTGCCGGCGCGCACGCGCACGCCGGCCCACCGGACACCAAGCTCGATCGCCATGTGCTGATCGTCGCCGGTGTGGTCGTGCTCGGCGCGATCATGTCGATCCTCGACGTCACCGTGGTCTCGGTCGCGCAGAACACCTTCCAGAACGAGTTCAACACCGACGCCGCGGGCGCCGCATGGACGATGACCGGCTACACGCTGGCGTTGGCCGCTGTGATCCCGCTGTCGAGTTGGGCCGCAGCACGTTTCGGCACCAAGAACGTCTACATGACGTCGCTCATCCTGTTCACCATCGGCTCCGCGCTCTGTGCCCTGGCATGGAACATCGGCTCCCTCGTGGCATTCCGCGTGGTGCAGGGCCTCGGCGGCGGCCTCCTCATGCCGATCGGCATGATGATCCTCACCAAGGCGGCGGGCCCCGAGCGCGTCGGTTCGGTGATGGCGGTTCTCGGTATCCCGATGTTGCTCGGTCCCATCGCGGGACCGATCCTCGGCGGCCTACTCATCGAGAAGGCGAGCTGGCACTGGGTGTTCCTCATCAACGTGCCGATCGGCATCGTGGCCCTTGTCTATTCGTGGTTCGCGCTGCGCAACGACGAGGAGAAATCGAAACCCAAGATCGACATCCTCGGATTGCTGTTGTTGTCACCTGGTCTTGCGTTGTTCCTCTACGGAATCTCGTCGAGTACCGAGGCGGGTACGTTCATCGACACGAAGGTGCTGACCACGTCGATCATCGGCCTGATCCTCATCCTCGGATTCGTCTGGCACGCACTGCACACCAACCATCCGCTTCTCGACCTGCGACTGTTCAAGAACAAGGTGCTGGCGATCGCCGTCATCACGATGACGTTCTTCATGATCGCCTTCTTCGGTGCGGCGCTGCTCTATCCGCAGTACTTCATCGGAGTCCGCGGAGAGAGCACGCTCGCGGCAGGCCTGCTGCTGGCACCGCAGGGCATCGGCGCCATGCTCACCATGCCGATCGCAGGCAGGATGACCGACAAGATCGGGCCGGGCAAGTTCGTACTCGTGGGCATCGTCCTGATGGCCGTCGGTATGGGCACGTTCATGTTCCTCGGCTCCGACACCCCGTACTGGCTGCTCTGTGGCGCGCTGTTCGTCCAGGGCCTCGGCATGGGTATGACGATGATGCCGATCATGTCGGCAGCGCTGGCGACACTGAGCAACAAGCAGGTGCCCGACGGCTCGACGCTGATGAACGTCGTGCAGCAGACCGCGTCGTCGATCGGTACCGCGATCATCTCGGTGATCCTCGCGACCAACCTCAAGGCGCATGCCGAGTCACAACTGGCAATCGCGTCGAATGCGGCTCCCGAGAAGTACGACATGGCCGTGAAGGCCGGAATGGCACCTCAGGACCCGCCGGATCAGTGGTTCAGTTGGGCCGCCGAGGCGTTCGGCACCACGTTCATCGTGGCCGTCGCGCTGATCGCGGTGACGATCATCCCGGCGTTCTTCCTGCCGCGCAAGAAGATCGCGTCGCCTCTGGTCGAGGAGGACATGGACCGCGCGCCGATCGTCATGCACTGACCTGATCGGCTGGTCACCACACAAGTTGCCCCTGGCTGCGGAAATCGCGGCCAGGGGCAACTTTGTCGTTGTGGTCTACTCGGTCAGCGCGCCGGTCTGCTGAAGAATCCAGGCCAGTTCGAAAGCGACTTCTTCCCACTGTTTGTAGCGACCACTGACGCCGCCGTGGCCGGCCGACATCTCGGTCTTGAGCATGATCGGAGCGTCGGAGGTACTCAACGCCTGAAGCTTCGCAACCCATTTCGCCGCTTCCGTGTACATCACACGGGTGTCGTTGAGCGACGTCTCCGCGAGGATCGACGGATAGGGCTGCGCGGTGACGTTCTCGTACGGCGAGTACGACTTCATGTACTCGTAGACCTCCGCGTCGTGCAACGGATCTCCCCACTCGTCCCATTCGATGACCGTCAGCGGCAACGACGGATCGAGGATCGAGTTCAGCGCGTCGACGAAGGGCACCGACGCCAGAATGCCGTTGAACAACTCGGGCGCGAGATTGGCGACCGCCCCCATCAGCAGTCCGCCTGCCGAACCACCTTCTGCGACCATCAATTTCGGCGTAGTCCAGCCCTTGTCGACCAGGTATCGTGCCGAATCGACGAAGTCGGTGAAGGTGTTCTTCTTGGTGAGCGTCTTGCCGTTCTCATACCAATGACGCCCCATCTCACCACCGCCGCGCACGTGTGCGAGCACGAATACGACGCCGCGATCGAGCATCGACAACCGTGACACCGAGAAACCGGGATCGAAACTCGCCTCGTACGAGCCGTAGCCGTAAAGCAACAACGGTGCGGGCGAAGAACTCTCACTGCCATCGACTCCGACACCCTTGCGTCGGACGATCGACAGCGGGATCTGCGTTCCATCTGCGGCCGTTGCCCATTCGCGGGACTGCTCGTACTCGTCGGGGTCGTAGCCGCCGAGTACCGGCTGCCGCTTGAGCAGCGTACGTTCACCTGTTTCGACGTCGAGCTCGAACAACTCGGCGGGTTCGATGAAGCTGCCGTATCCGAAACGCAGACGGGGCGTTGCCCATTCGCGGTTGCCGGCGAGCCCCAGCGAGAACAGCTCCTGCGCGACTGCGACCTCGATGAAGTCCTCCGCGACCGGCATGCCGTCGATACGGCGCAGATCGGCAATCGAGACCCGGGGCAGCGCGTCGGCGCGATACGACAGGACGAGGTAGTCGCGGAAGGCGTCGATGTCCTCGATCCGGACGCCGCGGCGATGACCGATGAATTCGGTTCGGGCAGAAGGGTCGTCGACGGGTGCGATGTCGATCGCGAAGTCGTCGGCCTTCTCGCCGTCGCGGATGTCGTTGTGCACGATCAAGAAGTAGTCGCGACCGGAGATCTCGGCATGCTCAACCGAATACTCGACGCCATCGACACGCGGTGCGACACTGCGGAATTCACCTGTCGGATCGTCGGCGGCAAGCACGAAGCACTCTGACGTGATCTTCGATCCCGTCACGATCATCAGGTACTTGTCGCTGCGAGTCGAACCCGTGCCGACCCAGTACCGCTCGTCCGGCTCGTGGAACACCGTCACGTCGTCGGTGCCCGCCCCGATGTCGTGGCGCCACACCGTATCCGGGCGCCACGCGGCGTCGACCGTCTGATAGAACACGTGCTTGGCGTCGAGTGACCACGACGCTCCGCCCGCGGTGTCGGTGATGACGTCGGGGAGCAGTTCGCCGGTCTCGAGGTTCTTGAACCGCAACGTGTATCGCTCGTCACCGACGACGTCGGTGCTGTACGCGAGCCACTTGCCGTCGTGGCTGATGGCGAGCGAACCGAGGCTGAAGAATTCGTGTCCTTCTGCTTCGACGTTGGCGTCGAGCAAAATCTCCTCGCCCGGCAGCGGTGCGTCGTCGGACACCTCGGGCGGCGTCCAATTGTCGACATCGACGATGGGGCAACGACATTGGATGCCGTACTGCTTACCCTCCTGCGTGCGGCCGTAGTACCAGTAGCCGCCGCGTCGGCCCGGCACCGACATGTCGGTTTCCTTGGTGCGCGACTTGATCTCACCGAAGATCGTGGCGCGCAGGTCTGCGAGCTGAGCCGTATTCGCCTCTGTGTAGGCGTTCTCGGCCTCGAGGAAGGCGATCACCTCGGCGTCGTCCTTGTCGCGCAACCACTCGTACTCGTCGACGAAGGTGTCGCCATGGTGGGTGCGCTCGGTACGAACCTTCTTCGCGACCGGCGGTACCGCCGGGGAGGCGGCGGTCGGGGTGGCAGAGTTGCCGGATTGTGCGTCGGTCACGGGTCTCCTATGCGTGGTCGGGCCAGTCGTCGAACGACTTCTGCGAAATCAGTTCGTAGGCTTCGATATAACGTGCGCGGGTGCGCTCGACGACGTCAGCGGGCAGGCTGGGCGGCGGGTCGTCGGACGATCGGTCCCAGCCCGACGCCGCCGAGGTCAGCCAGTTGCGGACGATCTGTTTGTCGAAGCTGGGTTGTACGTGTCCCGGCGAATACGAGGCGGCGTCCCAGTATCGGGACGAGTCGGGGGTCAGCACCTCGTCGGCGAGGACGAGCGAGCCGTCGGGCGTTTGACCGAACTCGAACTTGGTGTCGGCCAGGATGATTCCGCGCCCTGCGGCGAGATCGGCTCCCCTGCCGTAGATGTCGAGCGTCGCGGTGCGCAGGGACTCGGCGAGGTCGGCGCCGACGACATCTGCAGCCTGCTCGAAGGTGATGTTCTCGTCGTGATCACCCTGCTCCGCCTTGGTCGCGGGAGTGAAGATCGGTTCCGGCAGCTTGTCGGCCTCATGCAGACCCGACGGGAGTACGACGCCGCACACCGCGCCGGTCTTGTTGTAGTCGATGAGACCGGACCCGGTCAGATAACCGCGGGCGACGCATTCGACGGGAACCATCGGCAGCTTGTGCACCACCATTGACCGACCCACGAGCTCAGCGGGTATGCGCTCGTCATCGGGGCCACCGGCGAGATGGTTCGGCACGCCGAGCGCGTCGAACCAGAAGAAGCTCATCGCGGTGAGGATGCGGCCCTTGTCGGGTATCTCCGGCGAGAGCACGAAGTCGTACGCCGAGATGCGGTCGCTGGCGACCATGAGCAGGGTGTCGGAATCGATCTGATAGATCTCGCGCACCTTGCCCGAGGCCACAAAGGTGTACGAATCGAGAGCTGGACGCATGCTTCGACCTTAGTTGCTGCGTCGGCGCGCAGACATGTTCGGGTTGACGGCCGGACTTCGGAGCCCCGGCACATCATGTGGGACCGTAGGCAGATGACCCCACCCGCGATCACCATCACCTACTGCACGCAGTGCAACTGGCTGCTGCGCGCGAGCTGGATGGCCTCGGAGATCCTGAGCACCTTCGGCACCGACCTCGGCTCGGTCACCCTGGTCCCCGGCACCGGCGGCATCTTCCGCATCGACGTCGACGGGACACAGCTCTGGGAACGCAAGGCCGACGGCGGTTTCCCCGACGCCGCCGAGCTCAAGCGCCGCCTGCGCGACACCGCGCTGCCCGACTGGCAGCTCGGCCACTCCGAGAAGAAGTGAGTGGTTTCGACAAGCTCAACCAGCGGGAGCGCCGCTCAACCAGCGTCTAGAGGATGGGCGCGGGCACGTAGTTGGCGGCCTCGGGGTTGTCGGCGATGAGCTTTTCCGCGGCGGCGATGACGTCGGCGACCTGGCGGCCTGCGGCTCCGACGAACGCCTCCTTGTCGTCGAGTAGCGCGTCGAGCTGGGCGCGGTCGAGGGGGATGCGCTCGTCGGCGGCCAAGCGGTCGAGCAGGTCGGGCTCGCGACCTTCCTCGCGCATCGCGAGCGCAACGGCAACGGCGTTCTCCTTGATCGCCTCGTGCGCGGCCTCGCGCCCTACGCCCGCTCGCACCGATGCCATCAGCACCTTGGTGGTGGCCAGGAACGGCAGGTAACGGGCCAATTCGTTCTCGATGACGGCGGGGTAGGCACCGAACTCGGCGAGCACGGTCAGGAAGGTCTCCAGCATGCCGTCGATCGCGAAGAAGGCGTCCGGCAGCGCGACGCGTCGCACCACCGAGCAGAACACGTCGCCCTCGTTCCACTGCGCGCCCGCGAGTTCGGCGGCCATCGAGCCGTAGCCACGCAGCACCACCTGCAGGCCGTTGACGCGCTCACAGCTACGCGTGTTCATCTTGTGCGGCATCGCCGACGACCCGACCTGGCCCGGCTGGAAACCCTCGGTGACCAGCTCGTGGCCGGCCATCAGCCGGATCGTGTGCGCCAACGACGACGGCCCCGCACCCACCTGCACAAGCGCGGACACGACGTCGTGATCGAGCGAGCGTGGGTAGATCTGGCCGACGGATGTCAGCGATCGCGCGAATCCGAGGTGCCCGGCGACGCGCGTTTCGAGGTCGGCGAGCTTCGACGCGTCGCCGCCCAGCAGGTCGAGCATGTCCTGGCTGGTACCCATCGGCCCCTTGACGCCACGCAGCGGGTAGCGGTCGATGGTTTCGTCGACGCGCTGCAACGCGATCATGAGCTCGTCGGCAGCGGACGCGAACCTCTTGCCCAGCGTCGTGGCCTGCGCGGCGACGTTGTGACTGCGTCCGGCCATCACCGTCGAGCTGTACTGCGCAGCATGCTCGACGAGTCGTGCGAGCACCGTGATCCCGTGCGCGTACACGTGCCGCAGCGATTGCAGGATCTGCAACTGCTCGACGTTCTCGGTGAGGTCGCGGCTCGTCATGCCCTTGTGGATCTGCTCGTGGCCGGCGAGCGCGTTGAACTCTTCGATGCGCGCCTTCACGTCGTGGCGGGTGATGCGTTCACGCTCAGCGATCGACGCGAGGTCGATCTGGTCGATGACTGCCTCGTAGTCGGCGACCGCGCCGTCGGGGACGTCGATCCCCAGGTCCTGCTGCGCCTTCAGAACAGCCAGCCACAGGCGGCGTTCAAGCGCGATCTTGTTGGTCGCCGACCAGATCTCGGCGAGGTCGGCAGACGCATATCGGCTGGCCAGAACATTGGTGATGGCAGGTTTCGACACGCCAACAGTCTAGTCGTGTACTCGACACTCGACTGTCACGGGCGTCTGGCCGTCCGCCGGCCACGGGCGGCGACTCAGATCGCGAAGCACGTCCCGCCCGAGCCATAGCCCTGGTGCACTCGTGCAAGCGTCAGCTTCGACCGCACACCGTTCTGTTTGGTGTAGAGGTATCTGTCGCCGATCCGGCGGGGAATCCATCTGATCGTCGCCTGGCCGCCAGCAGGTTCGGCGCTCCCGATGAGCCGTGGTGTGTAGCCCTTCTTGCCCTCCCAGAACGTGACCGTCCCGCGCGAGTTCACCAAGCCCGTCAGCCAATACGTGCATCCGGTTCCGTAGACCACCGAGGAGAACGGCACTCCCGGATCGGGCGCCTGGACCGGTTCGGCCGACGCCGCGCCCTGCGCCGACAACGCTGCGACGAGCACGCCCACCGCGACGACGACGGTCGCCACTACCCGACCGATACCGCGGCTCCACGCCACGACGGTTCTCCGCTGATTCACCGTGGTTCCTCCACTCGTGGGGCCAGCACGTCGACGACCTCGCCGAGCGCGTCGCGCGTCGCGCCGGCTGGCGACGATCCGCTGCCGAGCGCACCGAGAACGGCGCCGTCTTCGATGGCGATGAGGTTCTCGATGTGTGCGGCCCGTGCCAACCGTCCCGACCTGTCGAGCACGACGAGGTGTGTTGCGGCGAGCGTCGCACGTCGCGCGGCCACGACGTCGTAGAGCCGCGGGTACCTGGGTGTGAGCGCGATCATTTCGTAGCGGGCCGCCAACTCGTCGTGGGGGGTGTTCTCACCGACGAACACGTCGGCGAGGATCTCTGCGGTCGCGTGACTTCCTCGACGACGCCGTGCAACCGCCTCACCCCGATCGACGATCGCCTGCTCGTCTGCCCGCGACACGAAGCCCGCGGCCTCGGCCATCAGGTCGTCGAGCGAGCCGAAGTAGTACGTCGTCGACGCGAGTGGCAATTGCGCGCGATCGGCAACTGCTCGGTGACGCACGGCGTCGAAGCCGCCCTCCAGCAACAACTCTCCGGCAGCCGCGATGAGGCGCGACCGCCTGCGCTCTCCCTTGGGAGTGGTCGCCGCCGTCATGGCCCCCATGCTGCCAAGCGATTTCACTGCACGGTTGGCTTTCGCGAATCTCGACCTCGCGATCACACGCGTTGGGCATATTGCGTACTCAGGTGAAGTAGTGCCCGGCCGCGAGGTCGCTGAGTAAACCGGGGAACTCCGGCTCCCAGTCGAGCAGTTCACGAGTCAGCGTCGACGACGTCGGATTGTCGATGCCGACGAAGCCTGCGAGATAACCGAATACGTCAGCAGCCCTGTCCGCGGGAACCGACACCACCGGGACGTCGAGTCCCCGACCGATGGCCGCGGCGATCTCCCGGAACGGCACACCCTCCTCGGCAACCGCGTGTAGCCGGGTGCCTGCCGGTGCCGATTCGAGCGCACGGCGATAGACGCGCGCGGCGTCGCGGGTGTGCACCGCGGGCCACCGGTTGTGTCCGTCACCCAGGTATCCCGACGACCCCGCGTTACGCGCGAACCCGATCAATCCGGGGACGAAGCCATGGCGGTCGAGGTCGGAGTGCACCGTCGGAGGTAGACGCACCACCGACGACCGCACATCGTCGTCGGCAAGTCCGATCACGAAGTTCTCGGAGTCGATCCGGTACCCCGAAGGAAGCGCATCCTCCTCGGTGCCGGGGCGTCCGGTGATGCCGGAAGCGGCCAAGAGAAGCGTTCCGGATGTACCCACCAGGGGTTTGCCGGTACCGCGCACGGCGTCACGGATGGCGGTGAGAGCCGCGAGGTCGGAATCTGCGGCGCCTGCCATGTCGCCGACCTGCATGAGGTCGTGTCGGAAGGCGAGATGGATGACACCGTCGGAGTCCGACGCGGCCGCACGCAACACGTCGAGGTCGTCGAGTCCACCACGGACGACCTCCGCCCCGCGGTCAGCCACGAGCGCGGCCGCGTCGTCAGAGCGAGCAAGTCCGACGACGCTGTGGCCAGCCGTAATGAGCTCGGGTATGAGTGCGGACCCGATGTGTCCCGACGCACCGGTGAGAAAAACGCGCATGACAAGCCTCTTCGTAGTGATGACATGATCTGACATCACTCACGCTACCCCTGATGTCAGGTTCTGTCATCGACGCTATTCTGGCCAGATGGGTCGATGGCCGACGGGATCACGGGAGCGGATGCAGACAGCCGCGGTCGAGTTGTTCCTCGAGAAGGGTTTCGACGAGACCTCGGTCGCCGACATCACCGAGCGCGCGGACGTCACCGAGCGGACCTTCTATCGGCATTTCGGCGACAAACGCGAGGTGCTGTTCGACCGCGAGCGCACCCTCGAGCGGGCGACGATCGAAGCGGTCGCCGATACTCCCGCGGGCATTGCTCCGCTCGACGCCGCAGCTCACGCCCTCGCCGCGGCGAGCAGCCGGTTCTTCGTCGACAGGCTCGACCACGCTCGAATCCGGCAGCGAATCATCGACGCCACTCCCGAGCTACACGAACGGGAGCTACTCAAGATGACCTCGCTCGCGGACGCACTGGCCGTGGCACTGGAAGCCCGCGGCCACGCCCCCGTGCGCGCACGACTGGCCGCTGACATGGCGATTGCAGCTTTCACCGCAGCGTTCGATCACTGGCTCTCGGACGGCACCGACACGGAACTCGGCGCACTCGTCCTCGACACGGTCGACGAGTTGCGAAGCGTGGCAGGCGAATCCACCGTTCGGCGGCCGTAACAGCGTTGCGCGGTGCAACGTCGAGTACGGTGGTTCACGGTTTGACGGATACTCCCTGGGGTATATTGGAGCCATATCCAGCCACCCCGAGGAGGCGCACATGGTCGGCGACGACGAAGCGATCACCGTCGTACTCAACAGATTGCGCCGTGCGCACGGTCAGCTCGCGGGCGTGATCTCGATGATCGAGCAGGGCCGTGACTGCAAGGACGTCGTCACGCAGCTCGCCGCGGTCTCGCGTGCACTCGACCGCGCCGGGTTCAAGATCGTCGCCACGGGCCTGCGTGAATGCCTCACCGGCGACGAGGCAACGACGGAACCCATGACAGAAGAACAGCTAGAGAAGCTGTTCCTCGCTCTGGCCTGAACCCGGCCCCATATCCGGCCATACAGAATCGCCGGGCACACAAGAAAGGAAACGCCATGCAACTCGGCTACTCCACCACCCTCACCACCGAGTTCGACGACGCCGTCGCCCGCACCCGCGCAGCGCTGGCAGAGCAGGGATTCGGCGTGCTCACCGAGATCGACGTCACCGCGACGTTGAAGAAGAAGCTCGATGAAGACATCGAGCCCTACCTGATCCTCGGTGCGTGTAATCCCGGTCTCGCGCACCGCGCACTCGGCATCGAACGGCAGATCGGTCTGCTGCTGCCGTGCAACGTGGTCGTCCGGGCGAATCCCGAGGTCACGGGCGAAGTGATCGTCGAAGCGATGAACCCCGACATCATGGTCGCGGTCGCCGATGCGCCGGGGCTACCCGACGTCGCCGCAGACGCGTCGACCAAGCTGAAGGCGGCAATCGCCGCTATCTGATCGGTGCCCACTATCCTGTGAACTCGATGAGCACCGATCACCGGCCGAACGCCGCAACCCCGCGCGCCGACCCCACCTCCGACGCGCCGTCGGCGCAGCCCAACCGTCGGGCCGTTCTCGCGTCCGCCCTGGGTGTCTCGGCAATCGGAGCGCTGTCGGCGTTCTCACTGTCGTCGTGCTCACGCTCGGATGCGGTGACTGTCGACGAGCGGCGAGCGGCGGTCCCCCGTTCCGCCGACGACGAGTTGCCCATCGAGACCTCGCCCGCGCCCATCGCCGAGGGTCCGAAGCTCATCACGGGTAGCTTCGTCTCCGCCAAGATGGGTGGTCGGCCGACGCGTTGGGCCGTGGCACGACCGTCGGGTGTGACCGGCACGCTCCCCGTCGTGGTGGTCCTGCACGCGTTGAACACAAACGAGCAGTCGATCTTCACCAATAAGCTCAGCGTCCAGACCGTGCTTCAGGAGTACGTCGACGCGGGCAATGCGCCGTTCGCGATTGCCGCGGTCGACGGCGCGCGCAACTACTGGCACGCGCGCGCCGACGGAACCGACGGCGGCGCAATGGTTCTCGACGAGTTCATCCCGATGCTGGCGAGCAATCGCGAACTCGATTTATCCACCGATCGACTCGGGCTCTTCGGCTGGTCGATGGGCGGTTACGGAGCACTGCGCCTCGGAGCGCTACTCGGCGCGCCCCGCGTCGCTGCGATCGCGGTGAGTTCGCCTGCGCTGTGGGCAGATCCGAACAATTTCCCGCAACGCGCCTTCGACAGTTTCGACGACTATCAGCGCAACTCGCTGTTCGGCCAGCAGCGCGCGTTCGACAAGATCCCGCTGCTGATCACCATCGGTTCGAGCGATCAGTTCTACACCTACACCCGTCAATGGGCCGCAGGGCTACACCCACCGGCGGCATTCGGGACAGCGGCCGGCGGACACACGAATCGCTACTGGCGCAGCGTTCTTCCCGATCAGGTGGCGTTCCTCGGGCGCGAACTGGCCCGTTAGATCAGATACTGATCTCGCCGTCGAGCGCGGCCTTGCCGATGTCGGTGCGGTGATGTGAGCCCGGCAGTTTGATCGCGTCGATCCGCTCGTAGGCCTGAGCGCGCGCCTCGGCGAGGTCGGCACCAACCCCGAGCACTCCGAGTACCCGACCTCCCGACGACACCACGGCACCGGACGCATCGACTGCCGTTCCTGCGTGCAGCACGCCCTCGCCTGATGCGCCGGTGATCGCGTCGCCCGTGCGCGGCTTGCCCGGGTAGTTCTCCGCTGCGACCACCACGATGACTGCCGCGCCGTCTTCCCACTCCAGTGGGGGCAGGTCGGCCAGGGTGCCGGTTGCCGTCGCGTTGAGCGCTTGTCCCAGAGGCGATTTCAGCAGCGCGAGCACCGCCTGAGTCTCGGGATCACCGAACCGACAATTGAATTCGACGACGGACGGCCCGTCCTTGCCGATCGCGAGTCCGGCATAGAGCAGCCCGGAAAACGGAGTACCGCGTCGAACCATCTCTGCCGCAACAGGTTTGACCACATCGTCGACGATCTGGCTGGTCACCTCGTCGGGTAGCCACGGCAGCGGCGTGTAGGCGCCCATGCCACCGGTGTTGGGCCCGGTGTCGTTGTCGCCGACGCGCTTGTGGTCTTGTGCGGGGATCAGCGGTACGACGGTCTCGCCGTCGACCAGGCAGAACAGTGAGACCTCTGGTCCATCGAGAAAGCTTTCGAGCAGGACCGGATGGCCGATCTCGAGACACTCGGCCGCGTGACTCCGTGCGGCCGCGCGGTCGGTGGTCACGACGACGCCCTTGCCCGCGGCCAAGCCGTCGTCCTTGACCACCCAGGTCGGGCCGAAACGATCGAGCGCGGCGTCGAGTTTGGCAGGGTTGTCGACGACCTCGCTGTGCGCGGTGCGGACACCGGCCGCTGCCATGACATCTTTGGCGAAGGCCTTCGATCCCTCGATCTGTGCCGCCTGCGCTCCGGGTCCGAACGTCGCGAACCCTGCGTCGCGCAGCACGTCGGCCACACCGAGGACCAGCGGCACCTCGGGGCCGATGACGACGAGATCAGCGTCGAGCTGACGCGCCAGTGCCACCACACCGTCGGCCGACACGACGTCGACGGCGTGATTGGTGGCGATCGACGCAGTCCCCGCGTTACCGGGCGCGACGTGCAGTTCGGTGACCGACGGATCGCGGGACAGGCCGAGGAGCAGGGCGTGTTCACGGCCGCCCGAGCCGATGACTAGTACGCGCACGCCCACGACTCTAGTGGTTGGAGTGCGCGCGAAGCAGCACAGGTGGGGCGGCGTCGACGCGGCGCAGCGATGTCACGACACCACTGCGTCGAGTCCCATGTCGACGAGCGCTTGCGCACGCCGCGGTACGCGGAACGCCTCGTCGACGATCACGATGAACACCGGCGCCAACGCGACGACCACGACGGAGATCGTCAGCGACACCCCGGCGAAGGCCATCCACACCCCGGCGACGAGTAGGACAGCGGCCCCGATCGCGCACAGCAGCGAGACCGGGTCGAATCTCACCAGGTAGTCGTACATGCCGAGAACAGAGAGGCAGTAGATGCCCAGCGGCACCGCGACGCATGCCACGACGGCGCCCGCGCTGATCTTCGCTTCGTGCTCGGTCCACAGCGCTGCCACCTCGAGGCCCGCTCCGGTTGCCGCGGCAGACATGAAGATCACGGTGTGTCCGTAGCCCCACTGGAAGCACTTGCCCGGGTTGAGATGCAGCGCGTCGCCTACCGGGACGGTGAAATAGATCCACCACATCGCGAAGATCATGACCATCGCGGAGAGTCCGAAGACCGCCGACTCGGTCGTCCAGCCCTCCTCCTCGACCACCGCCTGCAAGATCGCGACGGTGCCGACGACACCCTCGCCGAGAGTGACGATGGTCAGCGCCGAATAACGCTCGGCGATGTGATGTGGGTGCCACGGCGTCGAAGTGAAGCGCGTCTCCGCCACGTACGGCCCGAGGTATTCGACGAACGCGCACGCCGCGATCGCGATGATCGTCGGCCACAGCGACAGATCGACGATCGCAACGATCACCCAGAGGACCTGCGCGATGAAGATCATCAAGGCATAGGTCAGGCAGGTCTTGCGGTAACGCGGACTCTGCGACGCCGCCCGCAGCCACTGCGTGACCAACCCCAGCCGCATGACCACGTACCCGATCACGACAACGCGGATGTCGACGTGCTCGTTGTTCTCGATCGAGGTGAACACCGGGGCGATTCCCAACGCGAGGATCGCGACACCGACCATCTGCACCAGCACCATGACGCGGAAGAACCAGTCGTCGGTGTCGAATGCCGAGGCGAACCAACTGAAGTTGATCCACGCCCAGATCGCGGCGAAGGTGCACAGCACGTATCCGAAGAAGGCGGTACGCCAGTGACCTTCCGCGAGGTAGTGGGCCACCTGCGTGCCTGCCACCGAGAAGATGACCACGAAGACGAGGTCGAAGAACAACTCGAGGTTGGTCGCCGAGCGTCGTTCCTCGTGCGGGTCTCTGCCCGTCATCCGACTCAGTCGATGTCCGATCGTCAATGCCACGATCAGAACCTTAACGTCGGAGGACGTCGACGTCAGGACACTCAAGCGAGACCGGAGCGATCGCAACACGTGGTTGTCGATTCGCTCTCGACTGTCGAGGTCCCGACGTCGACGCCGGGCGACTACTTCGGAGCTGTCAGGTCGTAGGTGATCACACCGTCGACCGTCTTTGCGGTGAAGTTCTGCTCCACCCACGTAGTGATCTGACTCGACGGCCTGCTGCTGTCCGAACCGCCACCGAATCCGCCACCGCCGAATCCACCGCCACCGATGAAGTAGTGGATCTTCTTTTGCTCCACCAGCTTCTGGAACTGTGCGAGCGTCGGCGAGGGATCGGTGCCGTTGAACCCGCCGATCGGCATCACCGAGTAGCCGGATTCGAGCTGGTAGCCCGACGCGGTGTTCGATCCGACAGCCGCTGCGACCCAGGTGTACTTCTCGGCGTCGGACTTCAACAGCGCGAGCATCTCGGCGCTGGGCTTCGACCCCATCAGCAGACCGCCACCGGGACCGCCCATTCCGCCACGCATCCCCGCGTACCCGGCGCCCGCAGCCATGCCGGGCGGCATGCCCATGCCCATGCCTTGGCCTTGGCCCTGGCCCTGGCCCTGGCCGCCCATACCCGGGCCGCCGAATCCGCCCTGGCCAGCCATGCCCTGGCCGCCTCCACGCTGTCCGCCGAATCCAGCTCCGCCACCGCGCATTCCGCCCGGTCCGCCGCGCATTCCGGGACCGAATCCGCCCTCGACGCGCGGTCCCGCACTGATGATAGAGCCCTGCTTGGCCGTGGTGATGGTGTCGACGGTGTACGCGAACGGGCCCGCGAGAGCGGCGATCACCGACATCGCGATCGCGAGCGCACCGACGTAGGCGCGCTGCGCGAACAACATCGCAGCACCCCCGACAATCCCGAGGAACAGCACCACGTAGCGCAGCCACGGCACGAAATCCGACGACCGCGCGAGCAGCGCGAAGCCCCAGATCGCCGCGATCCACACCGCAGCGGCGAGCACACACCGGACCCACACCTTGTCGCGCGCACGCCAGGCCACCGCGGCACCACCGGCGAGCACGGCGGCGACGGCCGGCGCGAGGGCAGCGGTGTAGTAGCTGTGGAAGATGCCCGCCATGAAGCTGAACACGGCCATCGTCACGAGCAGCCACAGCCCCCACACGACGAGGTAGGCGCGTCGTGTGTCGGTGCGCTTGGCCCGACCGATGATGATCAGCGCGGCGATACCGAGCACCAGCGCCGACGGAATCAGCCAGGCGATCTGACCGCCCTGCTCCGGCTGGAACATCCGCAGCAGGCCGGGCTGTCCCCACATGCCGCCGCGGCCACCGGGCGCGCCCGGTCCCGCGAAATCGGCACCCATCCCGCCCGGCCCCGCTGCCGAACCACCGTAGGAACCGCGCCCCATGCCCGGTCCGACGCTGCCGGTCTCGTTGCCACTGAGGCGGCCGAAACCGTTGTAGCCCAACGTCAGTTCCATGACCGAGTTGTTCTGCGATCCGCCGATCCACGGTCGCGACGACACCGGCCACAGCGCGACGGCGAGCAGCCACCAACCCGCGCTGACGATCATCGCTCCGAGTGCGGCGAAGCAGTGCGCGAGGCGTCGACCCCACCCGCCCGGACCGAATGCGAAGTAGGTGATCGCGAGTCCCGGCACGATCAGCATCACCTGCAACTGCTTGGTGAGGAATCCGAACCCGACGAACACGCCGACCAGGATCATCCACCGAAGCCGTCCTGTCTCAACGGCTTTCAGACATGCCCAGACCGCGGCGATCATCAACAGGATGAGCAACGCCTCGGGATTGTTGAAGCGGAACATCATTGCGGCGACCGGGGTGAGCGCCAACGTCGCACCGGCGAGAATGCCCGCCCAGTGCCCGAAGTACCTGCGCGTCATCCAGTAGAGCAACGCCACAGATGCCACGCCCATCAAGGCATTGGGCACCAGGATCGCCCACGAGTTCAATCCGAAGATCCGCACCGACAGCGCCGGAATCCACAGCGACGCAGGCGGTTTGTCGACGGTGATCGAGTTCGCCATGTCCGACGACCCGAAGAACCATGCCTTCCACGACTGTGACCCCGCCTGGATCGCCGCGGAGTAGAACGAGTTGGCCCACCCGTTCGCCGAGAGGTTCCAGAGGTTGATGATCGTCGTCGCGATCAATAGTGCGGCAAGCGATCCGCGCTCCCAGAGCGTCGTGCGTGCGGTCGAGCCGCCCGTGGTGTCGACAGGCGCGCGGCCCCGGGAGTCCGGGGCCGTCGCCGATTCTGCTGTGGTGGTCATCGTCTCGATTCTTGCTCGGTGAAGCGGCTGGCCCCGGTGTGTCTGACCTCAGTGTGACCGGCCTCGTGAATGCTGTGGGACGTCATTCCGCTACCTCGGCGGTGCGTCGCAGATGAGCACGGAACACCCACCGCAATCCGACGAAACGCGTCGCCGTGGCCACCAGATTGGCGACGATCAGCACGACGAGTTCGACGTGCTTCGACGCTTCCGGTGCGAAGGCATGCAGTCCCGCAAGTGCCCCCGCGGTGACCGCCCAGCCGAACAGGAAGACACCGAAGCCGAAGAGCTGGTGTTTGAGAGCATCTTCGCGGCCGTGCACGCCAAAGCTGAACTTGCGGTTGGCTGCGGTGTTGAGCACCGCGGTCACCGCGAGTGCCACGAAGTTGGAGACCTGCGCGCCGAGGATCGAGTGCAGGAGCAGGTAGAGCACCGCATACGCGGCCGTCGACGCCACCCCGACGACGCAGAATCGGACGAGCTGGCCGACCATGCCCGGCGGAACACCCGCGATGTCGGGACCGGCCGCGCGTTCACGGCCGACCGTCGAACGCAGCTCGACGATGGGCAGCCGACCACGCGCCAGCGCGTAGCCCACCCGGGCGCAGCCCTTGAGGTCGTCGACCGCCGTGGACACGATGTCGACGGTGCTGTTCGGATCGTCGACCCAATCGACCGGGATCTCGGCGATCCGCAGCCCGATGCGCTCACCGAGGACGAGTAGTTCGGTGTCGAAGAACCAGCCCGTGTCCTCGACGTAGGGCAATACCTGACGGGCAATGTCGGTGCGCATTGCCTTGAAGCCGCACTGGGCGTCGGAGAACTTGGCGCGCATCGTCGTACGAAGAATGAGATTGTATGAGCGCGAGATGAATTCGCGCTTCGTACCACGCACCACCCGTGAGCCGCGGGAGAGTCGGGAGCCGATCGCGATGTCGGAGTGCCCGGACTCCAGCGGCGCGATGAGCGGCATCAGCGCGTTGAGGTCGGTGGACAGATCAACGTCGCAGTAGGCGACGATCCGTGCGTCGCTGCGCGTCCACACCGCCTTGAGTGCCCGGCCGCGGCCCTTCTCGTCGAGGTGTACCACCCGGATGTCGCCGAGTTCGCCCGCGAGTTCCGCGGCGATCGCGACGGTGGCGTCGGTGCTCGCGTTGTCGGCAACGGTGATGCGCGCGGTGAACGGGACGTGTGTCCGCAGGTGGTCGTGGAGGCGGCGCAGGCACAAGGCGATGTCGGTCTCTTCGTTGTAGACCGGTACGACGATGTCGAGTACCGGAGCGGTGACCGATGTGTCGGCGACGATCGTCACGGGTGCCGCGGCCTGCGGGAGGGCTTCTGTCGTCATGAGTACAGATTCGGGTGCCAAACTGCAGCAACTCTGCGTCGAACCTGCCAGCTTCCTGTGAGCGTCTGGCCTGCGAAAAGGCCATCGTCGGTGGCCATCACTAGATTGGCGGGCATGACGGCAACACCGGTAGGACTGTCCGACGACGATCAGGCTGTCGCCGACGCGGTGATCACCAGCCTCGCGGGCGACGGCGCGCGCCTGCGCGACGACCAGCTCAGTGCGGTGGTCGGGTTGGTGGGGAGTTCGGGGAGCTCAGGGAGCTCAGGGAGCTCAGGGCCGCGTGTACTCGTGGTGCAGGCGACGGGGTGGGGAAAGTCGGCGGTGTACTGGACTGCGACGGCGATCCTGCGGTCTCATCGGCGGGGTCCGACGTTGATCGTGTCGCCGCTGTTGTCGCTGATGCGCGATCAGGTCTCGGCGGCCGAGCGTGCCGGACTGCGGGCGGCGACGCTCAACTCGTCGAACGTCGACGACTGGTCGGCGATCGAGTCGTCGTTGCGTTCCGGCGAACTCGACGTTCTGCTCGTCTCGCCGGAGCGTCTCGCCAATCCGGGATTCGGCAGGCGCGTGCTCGACGCGTTGTCGGGCGAATTGGGCCTGCTCGTCATCGACGAGGCGCACGCAATTTCCGATTGGGGTCACGATTTTCGGCCCGACTACCGCAGGGTCTCCGACGTCCTGCAGTCGCTCAATCCCCAGACTCCTGTTCTCGCAACCACGGCCACGGCGAACAGTCGGGTCACCGACGACGTCGCCGCGCAACTCAGCGCCGGCGGCGAGCAGTCCGAGACCTTGGTGCTGCGCGGTCCACTTGCTCGAAAGTCGTTGCACCTGAACGTGATCGATGGGCTGTCGCCGATCGGGCGGTACGCCTGGGTCGCACAGCACCTGCCGGAACTCCCCGGTTCGGGCATCGTGTACGTGCTCACCGTCGCTGACGCCGAACGCCTCGTCGACGCGATTCGCGCGATACACGGAGATTCGTTGGCCGTCGAGGCGTACACCGGGCAGCTCGACGCCGACCGCAGGCACCATCTCGAAGACGCCCTGCTGCGCAACGAGGTCAAGGCTCTCGTTGCGACATCTGCGCTCGGAATGGGTTACGACAAGCCAGATCTCGGCTTCGTGGTGCACGTCGGATCGCCGCCGTCGCCGGTGTCGTACTACCAGCAGGTCGGGCGTGCGGGCCGCGCACTCGACGACGCCGTCGTGATGCTGTTGGCGTCGGCCACCGACAACTCGGTGTGGGACTACTTCGCGACCGCCACCATCCCTGATCCGGTGAAGATGGAGTCGGTGCTCTCGGCATTGCGCGAGGCCGACGAGCCGATGTCGGTGCCCGCACTGGAGGCGGCGACCGGGCAGCGTCGAGGTCGAATCGAGTTGATGCTCAAGCAGCTTGCGGTCGACGGGGCCACAGAACGCGGGCCGGACGGATGGTCGGCGACGGGTACACCGTGGACGTTCGACGCCGCCCACTACGACGGGGTCGTCGCGGTGCGGCGTCGCGAAGCCGACATCATGCGCAGCTACATCGCAGGCCGACAATGTCTGATGCAGCTACTTACCGAATCGCTCGACGATCCGCAGGCGCAGCCGTGCGGGCGTTGTTCGGTGTGCACGGGAGCCCTGACCCCGCCGCTGACCGCCGACGTCGATCCCGCCGTCGTACGCACGATCACCGGCGACCTTCGACGTTCCGCGCAGATCCTCGAACCGCGAAAGATGTGGCCCGGTGGCGATTTCGGGCGTCGCGGCCGCATCGCCGCCGACCTCGCCGCTGAACCGGGAAGGGTATTGGCACACGCCGACGCCCCGGAGTGGACCGACCTCCTCAGTGCCGCTCGCGCCGACGATCAGCAGGCGCTGGCCGACCTCGGCGACGCTGCGGTGGCGACACTGTCGTCGTGGGTGCGGCAGTCGGGCATGCGCCCCGACATCATCATGTCGCTGCGCCTGACCGGCACAAACCTGGCCGATCAACTCGCCGAACACTTACGTGTCGTCGGCAAGCGGCCGGGCGGACATCTACCGGTGCGGCAGGGCAACCCGCCCGATCGCGACGCACCCGGCGCCGTCGAGGCCGCGTATTGGCGCGACCATCTGGGCGAGCCGCCGCCGGAGGTCGCGGGTCAGAACGTGCTGCTCGTCGTCGACGAGTCGCGGTCGGGGTGGGCGATCACGCTCGCCGCCGCCGCACTGCGCGAGCCAGGCGCCACCGCGGTCATGCCGCTGCTGATCCACCGGAGCGTCTGACCGCCCGAGCCGCTCGACGACTGGGCGCTCGAGACTGCCGACTGGGCGCTGCAGATCGTCGACTGGGCGCTCGAGACCGCCGACTGGGCGCTGCAGATCGTCGACTGGGCGCTCCAGCGCGCCGAGTGTGCGCTGCGACGCTCAGTCGGCGACGTACTCGCCGTAGCCGGTTGCCCGGAGCGCGGCGCGGATCTTCTCGGCGTCGGCGTCGAGTTCCTCAGGCGAGATGTCTTTCCGGGCCTTGCTGAGGTCGAACGTCTCCATGCTCTTGGCGGGGAAGACGTGCAGGTGCACGTGCGGTATCTCGAGTCCGGCGATGAGCAGACCCATGCGCGGAGCGTCGAACGCGGCTTTGACGGCACGGCCGACCTGCTGCGCGACGTCGGCGAGATGAGTGAACGATGCCGTGTCCATCTGCTCCCAGTGATCGACCTCCTTGCGCGGCACGACCAGGACGTGGCCCTCGGTCACCGGCTCGATGGTGAGGAATGCGACCGCCTGGCCGTCCTTCCACACGAATCGACCGGGCAGTTCTCCGTTGATGATCTTGGTGAATACCGATGCCATGAGGACATTCTATGGCGGTCGGGCGGCAATACTGCGGGTGTTGTGGGCAATCCCGGCGACGTTGTCGGCGATCGAGTCGTGTTGCCTGCGATCTTGTCGGTGGGCCGTGACATTCTTTTCCTGTGAGTCGTCGAGAGTTCACCGACGCCGCGCACCCGATGCAGTCCGCAACGCCGTCCGGGACGCGGCCGGTCGGTTCCGCAGAGGTGGTGGCACGCGCCCAGCGCTTCCCCCGGTTGCGGTACATGGGCTCCAAGTACCGGCTCCTCCCCCACCTCGAGCGGACGTTCGCCGAGATCGGCGGAACCACCGCGGTCGACGCGTTCTCCGGGTCCGGGGTCGTGTCATATCTACTCAAGGCGCAGGGGTTCTCCGTTGCGAGCAACGACTTCCTGAACTTTCCGAGCATCATCGCCCGCGCGACGGTCGCCAATTCGTCTGTGCGCCTCGAGCCCGAATTGATCGACGAGATCTGCGGCCCACCCCTCGACGACCGCGACTTCATCCGCAGCACGTTCGACGGCCTCTACTTCGACGCCGCCGACCGCGCCTTCCTCGATTCCGCGTGGTCACACATCGCGCGCCTGCGTGGGTACCGTCGCGACCTTGCCATCTCCGCCCTCGTCCTCTCGGCAGCACGAAAGCAGCCACGCGGCGTCTTCACGTTCACCGACGCCACCCGCTACGCCGACGGCCGGCGCGATCTGCGCATGTCGCTACGCGACCACTTCCGGCTGCGCGCGGCGTCGGAATACAACTCGACGGTCTTCAGCAACGGCCGCAAGCATCGCAGCAGTTGCGGTGACGTCTTCGACCTCGACGTCACACCGCTGTTCGACGCCGCTCCCGACCTCGTCTACCTCGACCCTCCCTACGCACCGCCCACCGACGACAACGACTACATCAAGCGCTACCACTTCCTCGAGGGCCTCTCGGTCTACTGGGAGGGCATGAGCATCATGGAGAACACCAAGACCAAGAAGTTGCCGAAGCGGTTCACCCCGTTCGCCTACAAACGGACCATCGACGACGCTCTGGTCCGCACGTTCGAGCACTTCGAGGACGCGGGTGCGATCGTGCTGTCCTATTCGTCGAACGCCTTGCCCGGCGCCGACCGCATCGTCGACCTGCTTGGCAAGGTCAAGCCGTCGGTCGAAGTCATCGCGATCGACCACAAGTACAGCTTCGGCACCCACGCCGCCGCGACCCGTCGCGACGTGAGCGAGTACCTGTTCATCGGCCGAGACTGAACATCGTTGAAATACACCATCTTTGAGACACACAGGGATCGACGACGATGAGTGACGCGGGAGAGTTCGACGACTACCTGTCGACGCTGGGCCGGCTGACAGCACACGTCGACCCGACAGCGTCGACCCCCGATGCGGAGAAGATCGTCGACGCCGTCGAGACACTGACCGAGGTACTCGACACCGACCTCACTGGGCTCGCCGTCTGGGCGCGCGATCACGCCGACGAGGACAGCATCCTGCGGCTGGCCGTCGGCCTCTCGCAAGAGAAGTTGCGCAACAACCTGCGGCACGAGTTCGGGACGTCGTCGTGGCAGAAAGTTGCGCGCACACAGCCATACGAGCTGGTCAGTTGGATGGACCGGGAGTTCGACCTTGTCCGAATGCTGCGAGTACAGATGGCACGGACGTACACGTTTGCCGACATCCTCGTCGCGCGGTCGGGAACGCGCGCAACGGCCACCCGCGCGGGAGCGTCGGGACGACACATCGAAGACGAGATCGAGGCCATCGCCCGCGATCTCGGACTCCCCTACGTGACCCGCTCCCGATTCTCCGGACGAGGCGGGCGCGACGCCCCTGCCGACCTCATCGTCGGGCACGAGGGAGCCGCCGACATCGTCGTCGCCGCAAAGGGTTTCGACTCGACCGGCAGCAAGCTGACCGACGCCGTGCGCGAGATCGAGGAGATGGCCGAAGTACGGCTTCCACGCCAGGTGGTCCTGGCCGTCATCGACGGAATCGGCTGGAAGTCGAGGCAGTCCGACCTCCGCCGCATCCACCAACTATGGGCCGACCGCCAGATCGACGGGATGTACACGCTCGCAACGCTCGACACGTTTCGCGACGACCTCGCCGAGTTCGCGCGGCTACACAGGCTGGTCTGACGCACAGTCGACGGTCTCGAGCGCCCAGTCGACCGTCTCGAGCGCCCACTCGACAGTCTCGAGCGCCCACTCGACAGTCTCGAGCGCCCAGTCGGCACGCTCGAGCGCCCAGTCGACGCGCGGCTCAGGCCGCGAGCCGGGGTAGGCGCACCCAGAAGCACGCGCCCTGGCCGGGTGTCGACTCGACCCCGACGCGACCGCCATGAGCCCCGACGAGAGCTGCCACGATCGAGAGGCCCAGTCCGCTGCCGCCGCCTTCGCCGCGGTAGCGCGACGAATCGCCGCGGTAGAAGCGCTCGAAGACGTGCTCGAGTTCACCGGCTTCGAGGCCCTGACCGGTGTCGGCAACGGTGATCACCACGTCGTCGACGGGCGCGCCATTGCCGTGGGTGCCTGCGCGGTCGACGGCGACTCCGACGGTGATCGACGCATCCTTCGGAGTGTGCACCACCGCGTTGTTCACCAGATTGCGGATCACCTGCATCAGGCGTGGTGAGTCGCCCAGGACCATCGGCGGCTCGTCGGACTCGCCGATCTCGAGCCGGATGCTCCGTTCGGGTGCCGCGACGCGCGCCGCCTGCACGGCGTCGGCGGCCAGCGACAACACGTCGACGGGCTCGGAGTTCAGCGGCCGGTGCGCGTCGAGACGCGCGAGCACCAGCAGATCCTCGACGAGCAGAGCCATCCGACCCGCCTCGTCGTCGATGCGTCGAAGTGCGTCGCCGGTGTCGGGGAGCGCGCCGCTGCGCGACAACTCAGCGAACCCCTTGATCGAGGTCAACGGAGTACGAAGTTCATGCGAGGCGTCGGCGACGAAACGTCGCATCTTCTCCTCGGATGCGCGCGCCTGCTCTTCGGAGGCCCTGGCCTGCTGCTCGGATGCGGCGGTCTTGGCGAACGCGTGCTGAATCTGGCCGAGCATGGTGTTCAGCGACGACGACAGGCTGCCGACCTCGGTGTTCGGCGCGGCAGGCGGTACACGCATGTTGAGGTTGCCCGCCGCGATCGCGTGCGCGGTCTCCTCGACGCGGCGCAACGGGCGCAGCGAGGAGCGGACGAGTAGATAGCTCAGCACCCCGATCACCAGAACGATCGCCGCACCGATCCCGAACTCGAGCCACTGCAGACGCGAGATGGTCTTGTTCACATCCGTCAGCGGGATCGCGACGATCGACTGCCCCTCGGGACTCGACCGCTTGATCACCCGCCACTGCGGCCCGTTGCCGTCCGCGGAATTCACCGTCACCGGGCCGTCATCGCCCTGGGGCAGAGCGGAGGTGGCGGGCTCGTCGTCGAAGTCATTGCTGGAGATCACCGTCCCGTTGGACAGGGTGTTCTCCACGAAGTACGGCGACGGCGGCCTGCGAGGCCCCGGCGGTGGGCCGGGCGAGTCGCTGACGTGGATCCGGGGCTTGGCCCAGGTGTCGACGGCCGAAACGAGACCCGCGTCCGTGCGCGACATCAGGTCACTCTTCATCGCCGACGTCACGGCGATCCCGGACACCAGAAGGCCGACGGCCATCAGCAGCACCGTCAACGCAACCAGCGAGATACGCAGTGGTACACCACGTTTCGCGCGACTGGCGACCGCGCCAGATAGTCCGCCCGCAGACTCGGCGTGCTGCGGAGCAGACCGTGCCGCTGCAGAGTGCGGCTGCGTTGCCACCATCAGGTACGCGGCTCTCGCATCACATATCCGACGCCGCGCAGCGTGTGGATGAGTGGCTTCTCGCCGAAGTCGAGTTTGCGACGCAGGTACGAGACATACGATTCGACGACGTTCACCTCGCCGCCGAAGTCGTAGTTCCACACATGGTCGAGGATACGAGGCTTCGACAGCACCGTGCCCGCGTTCACCATGAAGTAGCGGAGCAACGTGAACTCCGTCGGCGACAGCGAGACCAGCTTGCCCGCCTTCCAGACCTCGTGGGTCTCGTCGTCGAGTTCGATGTCGGCGAAGGTGACGCGCGACGCCTCTTTGGCCTGCGCGTCGAATCCGCTGCGGCGCAACAACACCTGCAACCGCGCGACCACTTCTTCGAGGCTGAACGGCTTGGTGACGTAGTCGTCGCCGCCGACCGTCAAGCCGTTGATCTTGTCCTCGACGCTGTCGCGGGCAGACAGGAACAGCGCGGGAGCGTCGACGCCGTCGGCGCGCAACCTGCGCAGCAGCCCGAATCCGTCCATGCCGGGCATCATCACGTCGAGGATGAGCACGTCGGGTTTGTAGGTTCGGCACCTGTCGATGGCCTCGGGGCCGCCCGCGGCGACCTCGACGTCGTATCCCTGAAACTTCAACGACACCGAGAGCAGCTCACGGATATTGGTCTCGTCGTCGACGACGAGCACTCGCGGCCCGGTTCCGGCGCCCCTGCTGATCAACTGGTGTGTTCCCTGACCCATCTCGTTCACAGATACACCTTCTCGCAGCATTCTGCCATCAGTCTGGAGACGAGCTGGCAGCTTCCTGTGAGCGTTGACCTGCACGTTCGGGAGCGTTCATTCTGCGACGCCGGGTCCCGAGCCTTGGGCCTACGCCTCTCCGTAGAGGCGCGCGATGTCGGCCGAGCTCGCCCACCCCGAGTATGTCGGACGCTGCGGCCAGCCGTCGGGCACGTCCTGCCACTCCTCCTGCCTGCCCCACGGCAGGATGTCGAGGAGCGAGAAGCTATGACCGAGTTGCTCGGTGCCGCGGCCGGCGGTGTGCCAGGTACGGAAGACCCGTTGCCCGTCGCGGAGGAAGACGTTGATGGCGAAGCCCTCGCCGGGTGCCGCGTCGACCTCGGTGCCGAAGGTCGTGCCCGCCGCCGAGTACCAATCCATCTGGTTGCCGACCCGCCGCTTGTAGTCCAGCGCCTCGCCGATCGGTCCGTTGGTGACGATCACGAAACGCGCGTCGTAGTTGTCCAGGAAGTCGAGCCGGGTGAACTGCGACGTGTACCCGGTGCAACCGCCACACTGCAACGCTGCTCCGTCGGTCCACATGTGGTTGTAGACGATCAACTGTGAGCGACCGTCGAAGATGTCCGAGAGCGCGATCGGGCCTTCCGGGCCGGTGAGCATGTGATCGGTGACCTCGACCATCGGCATTCGACGACGTTGCGCCGCAATCGCATCGAGTTCACGAGTTGCGGCCTTCTCACGGGCGCGCAGCTCGTCGAGTTCGCGACGCCAGGTATCTACGTCGACGACGGGTGGGAGTCCTTCAGACATTCAGTGCTCCTGTCCTTCGAGTTGAGCCGAGGAAGTCGGGCCGAGTTCAACCGAGAAGAAGTCCGGTCACAGAGACTGACCACAGTGGCCGGGAAAACTCATCGTCGCGCCGACACACGAACACGTTGCCCATGGATACGTACACAACTGTGACGTCAGCGGGGCGCCGAGACAATTATTGTCGTGGCCTCGCGCTGACGACCGAATTGTGTACGCAGTTTGTCGCGCTCGCGGCCTCCTCGCTGCGTTCACACCCCCGAGGACTCCATCGCCTCGATGCCGAGAAGCAGCGCCGACAATCCGAAGTCGCGAGCGGCGTCGGCGTTCTCGGCCGCCCCGGTCGCTTGTCCAGCGGCCGTACCGATACGGGATGCCAGCGGATAGCGTTCCTCGACACCGAGTTTCGCGAGCTGCGCGCCCTCCCGCTCCCACCAATGCTCGGGGGTCTCTTCTCGCCGCTCCGCAATCGCGTGATGCAGCGAACGAGCCGACGCACGAACGAAGTTCAGCACCAGTTGCAGCGCAGCATCTTTCGCCGCGTCGCTGAGCTCGAGAGATTCGACGGCGCCGAGTTCGCGCTCGTATTTGCCGAGGGTTCCCGGTCCGAGAATCGCGCGTTCGGACTCGACGTCGACCATCCACGGGTGGCGGTCGAACAGGCTCAGGTTGTCGGCTGCGACCTGCCGCAGGCGCGACTGCCACGTTCCGGTCAGCACCGAATGCGTCATGTCGGCACGACACTGGTCGACCATGAGCTCGACGAGCTGCTCACGATTGTCGACGTAGGAGTACAGCGACATCACCGGCGCTCCCAGCTCCTGCGCGATGTCGCGCAGGGTGAATCTCGACCCGATACGGTCGGCGACCGTGATCGCCGAGTCCACGACAGCGTCCGCCGTGAAGCGCGGCGGCCTCCCCTGCCGCGCGGGCAGCGGCACCACCTTGCGCCAGAGCAGTTCGATGGTGCTCACCAGTGCATCTCCCGTTCCTTGACTTTTCGTACACTATACGGATACTGGATCTCGTACCCCATACGAGAAAGGCCCACATGCCCATCACAGCCACCGCGATTTCCCTCAACGTGCCAGACCCACAGGCGTCGGCCGACTTCCTATCCCGCCACGTCGGATACACCGTCGCCATGCAGGCGGACGGCTTTATCTCACTCGCCGCACCGGACGATGCGCCGACGGGGACACCGAACGTCATCTTTCTCGAGACCGGCTTGGGAACCTTCAAACCCGCCCATCGTGCGGGGAGCGCGGGAGACGGGCTACTCCTCGCATTCGTGGTCGACGACGTCGACGGTGTCTTCCGCGCAGTGCGCGACGCGGGCGCACAGGTGGTGACCAAACCGGAGACCGAACCCTGGGGCGAGCGTTACTTCCAGATCGAGGATCCGAACGGCATCATCGTGCAGTTCGTCGAGTGGGTGTAGTTCGAGAGCAGCCACCCCGGTCGTAGTCAGCGGCCCATAGCTCTCATCGAGGCGCCCCACGCATGAACGGCGCCGGGTATGCGGGCCGCGGGTTCTCGTCGCCGAGCCATTCGGCCAACGTGTCCGCGCGCGATGTCAGTGCTCGAGTCGCGGCGCGGGGCAGTCGCTCGAACGAATGGATCTCCACCGATCCATCCGGCTGGCGCGACCAACCTCCGACGATCCGACCGTCCCACCACGCGGTTTGTCCGCCGTTGCCGTTCGAATCGAAGACGTGCTCGCCGTGCTCACCGAGGTAGAAGGCGCGTTGCTTGTGACCCATCGTCGTCGGGTCGAGCTCGGGGAGCAGCACCGCCTGCGGTTCCACGGCGCCGACTTCTTCGGTGTCGTCGGCGTGCACGTAGCCGACCGATCCGTCGTCGAGGTCGACCTCGACGACGTCGAGCTGCGCAAGTGCCGCTCGCACAGCGGTTTTGGTACTCCCGAGCCACCAGACGATATCGGTCTCGGTACCCGGTCCGAAGGCACGCAGCCACCTGTCGATCATTCTGACGTGGCCGGTCTCGATGTCGGGCGGATCGAGCGGTTCTTCGAGCCACTGCTCCATCCCGACCCACAGCGGCTTGGACCGATGCCAGGGACCGTCGTTGGGGCCGCGGACGATCTCGCCGGCTGCACTCATCATGTTCAGGACACGCGGTGCCATGGGAATCGTTCCGCCCCACGACTTTCCCGTGCCGATGGTCACTCGACCATCGAGTTCCGGTAGCGCCTTGCGCAATTGGGTCGTGCTGCGTGGAACACCGTCGGAGACCAGGTGCGCAACCGCCGCCCGCGCCGTGTCGATCCAGCCGTCGGGATCGGGAAAGTCGCTGCTGCGCCGCAGGTCTCGCAGCATGTTGGTCCGCTCCGACGCGGTGACGCGCGGACCGACAGCGCCGACGGCGTCGCGCAGGGTCTCCCTCGGCAAGACAAACATGGTGCGGCGCATGGCAAGTTGTCGGACCAGGCTGCGGTCGTCGTAGAGTGCGGCGTCGAGGTCGGCGGGCACGAAGCCCGGCATCCGAGCCCACGTCGACAGATAGACCGTCGACCACGTGGTCGCGTGCAGCCCGACCATCGACTGCGCGACGTCGACGGGCGTCGCGGCCGAGAAATCTTCGGCAAGTCGGTGCCTGCGCATCAGGCGAGCGCGACGCTGGGCGTCGGAGATGTGCGGCCGGAGCGCAGAGCTCATCGAGCCGCGATCACGCGGGAAGTGCAGCGACAGCGTCGATTTCGACGACCTGCTCGTCGTACGGCAGCACCGTGACGCCCACCATCATGGCCGGCGGCACCGACTCACCGAGTTCTGCGACGACCGCGTCCCACGCGACGGCGAGGTCGGCTTGGAGATGCTCGGCGACATAGATCGTCAACTTGGCGAGATCGGCCGTTGTCGCGCCGCGCTCGGCCAGCAGTGCCGACAGGTTCTCCAGACACCGGCGAGTCTGCCCGACGACATCGTTGGCCGCGACGACGACGCCCTCTTCGTCGAGCGGCGAGATTCCCGCGGTGAACAGCAGCGGCCCCGCGCTCACTGTCGCGCTGTAGGGGAATCCGCCGTTGTGGAGCACCGACGAGCCGTTGAGCGTGATTCGGGTCATGCCACGATCGTATGCCCCTCGCTGATCGAGCGCCCCACCGCTGATCGAGCCCCACCGCTGATCGAGCTTGTCGAGATCACCCCAGGCGAGACCTCAGCTCTTCAGCCGCGCGTCGAGCCAGTCGATCGTCTGCATCCCGAAGAGGTCGGTGCCCCAGCCGTACATGTTGGTCAAGAAGTGCAGCATGCTGCAGTCCGTCGGCTGGTAGTCGACGCGGGTGCCGCCCGCGCGATAGGTCGCGGCGAGCTTGCGCGAATCCGCGGCAGGCACCAGCGACATCGGCGAGTCGTCCTTGGCGCACGAGGCGATCAGCACCGGCGACTTCGGCGACTTCGTGCCGAGTAGGTTGTCGCGGTAGACGTGCTGGAACTCGGGGATGTCGGCGGGACTCTTGCCGCCCTTGAACAGCGTGCGCAGCGGCACGAACGGCGTGCCGAAGTAGGCGGGCGTCTGACACTGCGTGCGGAACACATCGGCGAGCGCCTTGCCCGCGGGCGTCAGCTTGTCGTCGATCTTCATCTCCGGGTACCGCGGCTCGAGCCCGAGCAGCGTCGCAAACGCGAAGCCCGAACCGACCGAGCCGTCGGAGGTACGGATGAAGTTGCGCTGGTTGACCACCATGCCCTCGAGCACGGTGCCCTTGATGTTCAACTCGGGCGCGTAAGCCGCGGCCTTCTCGGCGCCGAATGCAGCCCCGACGCCGCCCCCGGCGATCCCGAAGATCGCCTTGGGAGCGCTCTTCGACAGTCCCGCCGGTCGATGGGCGAGCGCTGCGCGCATGCCGTCGAGCAGAGCGTTTCCACCGAACTTGCCCGCAAAGACGCCATGCGGCTTGGGGTCGCCGTCGTTGCCGACGTCGCTGATCATCACCGCATAGCCCTTGCCGAACATCTGCGCGAGCGGTCCGAGCGCCGACCACGACGCACCGTCGAGCGGATCGGCTCCGGTCCACATCGACGACGGGTGGCAGTACGCCCCGACGCTGTCGTTGGCGAATTGATAGCCGACGAGTGGCCGGGTCGCGTTGTCGCGACCATCGACCGGCACCATCAGGATTCCCGTGCTGATCTCGGGTTCGTCGTGCAGTCCGCGCGTGACGTACATCAACTTGTAGGCGTCGAGGTTGCCAGGGCGGAATCCGGTGAACTGGACGTCGACCTTCTTGGCCTTGAGCACGGTGCCCGGCTTCTCGTCGCCACGCAGACGCGGCTCGGCGTAGAACGGGTCGCCGGAAGTGAGTGGCTTGATCACCTCGTCGGGACTCGCCAGCCTGCCGTTGGTGAACGTGCCGACGACGTAGCCGTTGAAGATCTCATCGAGTCCCGGTGTGCGATTGGGTGGTGCGGCGTGGGCGGCGGGTGCCGACAGCACCGCTGCCGCAAGCGCTGCGACGGCGAGAACCACGCCGAGTGCGCCGCGTCGTCGGTTGCCGCGCAACACCTTTGGTGTGTGACTCACTGGTAGCTCACCTTCGTCGTCTCCAGGGCGGACTGCAGCATCGGCGCGATGTTCCACATCGGCCGGTGGCTCTCCAACTGCTGGTCATACGGTTTGCGCAGCGTCGCGGAGAGCTCCGGCCAGTGATTGTTGACCTGCAGCTTGTACTTGGGCAGCAGCTGATCGGTGATGTATGCCCACCGTTCGGGGAAGACCGACCAGTTCCAATCCGGCAGCGGCACAGTCAATGTCGCCGGACGCCCGTTCGGCGCGGTGCCGTGGATCTCGATCGAGCGGAACGAGCGCGGCGCGACAACGCCTGCCACAGAAGGCGATCCGGCAACGGTGCTCGCATACGTCATCGCCTCGCCGACGTCGCCCTTGTACGCACGCGTCGCGTCCCACTGATCCTTGATGACCTCGCCCTGCTCGCGACGCAGCAGTCGCGCGTTGCCTGCGGCGATCGCGTCGGGTTGCTTGGACGCGATCTGCTGCCAGGCACGCAGGATCTCGGCGTCGAACAGGCCGGCCCGATGCATCTCGTCGAGAGCGGGCAGCCCGCCGACGACGTAGGCGCGGTGCATCGGCATGAGGTCGGAGAAGATGTTCTTCTGCATCACCAGGATGTCGCCCTGGATCTTGCGCAGGTCGTCTGCGGAGATGGTCGCTCCGACACGTGCCAGCGCACGCAGGCCGCGGGGCAGTTTGTCGACGAAGACCGGGCCGAGGGTCGTATTGGTCTGTCCGACAATCGCGTTGGCGATCGGCTGCAGACGGGCGAAGTCGTAGATGTTGGTCGCGAGTTCGAAGTCGAGGAGTCCGCCACCGAAGTCGGCGCCGACGAGCCCACCCATGCCCTGTCTCGTATACACATCTGACGCTGCCGACGATCGCAT
>NZ_LZTC01000096.1:0-89731 GCF_001665905.1 Gordonia sp. 852002-50395_SCH5434458 | reverse complement strand
AGATGTGTATAAGAGACAGGTCATCGACCGAAACCCCGTGATCGCGAACGAGATCGGCGAAACCGCCCGCGTAGCCCTGGCCGATGGAGCGCACCTTCCACCCCGTGTCCCGGCGATAGACCTCGACTGCCACGACGACGGTCTCGCTGCTCAGATCGGGGATGGTGAACGAGAACAGCTCGGTGCCCGCGGCGTCGAAGACACGCGCGATGGGCGGTGGCGTCCTACCGAAGGACGACGACGCGTCGTCGAGTGTGATCACCGCGCGCACCGCGTGGATCTCGGCGGGCACCGCGGCGGGTGTGATCCGTAGCGTCTGCCGGCCGGTGGCGGGCGCAAGCGTGACGCCCGCTCCGGTTGGCTGGTTGTAGAAGACGAAGTCGGCGTCGGAGCGCACGCGCATATCGGGAGTGACCAACAGCGCCGAGAGATCAACCGGCGCAGCAACATCCACGGAGATCGCGATTTCGCCCGCAGGTAGCGGTGCGTTCTGGCCTTTCGACAACACTGTCGTCATATCGCCGTCCTTGCTTGTCGGGTCACTGCGTCGAGCAACCATTCGAGTATCTCTTCACCTGCCAGCGCACCCGACTGTGCCGTGACGGTCACCGTCGGATGCTGCCAATCCAACTCGGCCAACTCGCCGTGAGCGGGCCGGATACCGGCATGGGCAAACTCCAGTAGGTCGACGTCGAGCCTGCCGTCGCCCGCGGCGAAGACCGGGTCGCCAGCTGACAACAGACCATCGTCGACGCAGCGTCGGTATACCTCCGCGACCGCAGCGGATTTGGTGACCGCCTCGGGCACGGCGTAGATCTTGCGACCCTGCTGGGAGGCGACCCACCCGTGCTGGGCACACCACTGCTCCCACTCGGGCAGAAAGTGCTCGGGCTGGCGCTTGGTGTCGACGACCAGGTAGCAGAACAGGTCGTCGGCGGTACGCAGCGTGCTCACCCAATCCTCTTCTGCCGCAACGGCCAATCGCCCAACAACGTCATCGAGCGGCGCAGAACCAGCAGCAACGGCACGTTCGACGCCGCTTCGCCACCTGTGGTCGTCGACACCGTCGACGAGGATGCGGCCGCCGCTGCTGACCACACTGTAGTGAGGTGTTCCTCCCGGGAGCTGGACACGGCCGAACTGCTCGGGAGTCCGTGTAGTCACCGGAACGAAGGGTGCGTGCGCAAGAAGATCGGTGAGAAGCGCGATCGCCGAACTCGTCATGTACGAGAGCGGAGCGTCGCGGTAGATCTCGACGCACACCGGCGACGTATCGCGGAACTGATTCTCTCCCATGGCGTCACGCGAATAGATAAGCGTACGGTCCAGATCGCTCGCCACCAATCCGGTCACGAGTCCTCCTTGATCAGGCCCATGCAGGAGTACGCGAGGTCGGCGCGCACTTCGACGGGTACTCCGCGTTCGGCGGCGAGGATTCGAATGTGTCGGTGCTCGGGTAGGTCGTTGTCTCGCACAAGAACCCGCCACGGTACGCGCCGCAGCAGTACCCGTGTGGTCTCCCCCACACCGGGCTTGACGAAGTTCACCGACGACAGTCCGTACTCCGCGCGGATTGCCTCCACGGACTCCAGGCCCGCCCAGGTCGGTGTGCGATCGGCGGCATCGAAAGCGGCGACGTGCGAGGCGACGGCGTCGCGCACCACGTCGAACTGCGCGGACACGACGTCGAGGAAGTGGTTCGACATGTCGTGTTCGGCGAGGTGGCGATAGAACTTGGCGCCGTGGAACTCGCCGTGGCCGATGTGGTCGGCGTTGAGGACCGTTCGTGAAATCAGCCCGGAGACGGTCGAATTCAAGCACGCCGAGGCGATGAGGAAGTCGTCGCGCGTACCGAAGGTGGTGGTGGCGAATCCGGGGTCGGCGAGAACGGCGAGTTCGTCGGCGAGGCGTGGCCCACCGTCTTGGGCGTAGGCGTCGAGCGCCGCTGACAGCTCGCGCTGGATCGCGCCCTTGCCTGTCCACCCATCGATGAACACCACGGATGTGGGGTCGTGGCGGTCGGTGATGTGGTCGAGGGCGACCGTGTCGATGCCGCGATCGCGAACTATCGAGATCGTGTAATGCGGTGCGGCCCAGCCATGAACATGGTTCAGCCAGCGTCTCAGTAGGATTCCGATGGGCGTGCCCGCCCGCGCGAGCGACACCAGCGTTGGCTCGCGATGTCGCTCGGCAACGATGAGCTCTCCGACGACGCCGACAGCGTGCGCGAGGCGCTGCGCCGAGTCGTCGAGGGTGTCGGCAAACAACTGCTGGTACGCGGCTCCCGGCTGATACTCGATGGGCAACGACTCCGCGTAATGTGCTGTGCCCGACTGGATTCGGCGCTCACGAACGGCCAGATCGGCCTCGAGTTCGATATGCGAGAGGTCTTTCAGGAGCCACGTCACCTCATCGGGCGCGTACGAACCGAAGTCCGGTCCGCGTAGCTCGGAGTTCCGCGCTTGCGGTGTGGTGAGTCGCTGAGCTGTCACGAGTCGCTCCGTGCGTCGCGCAGCGCGCACTGGCCGGTGGCAGTAACTTTCGCGACGACGACGTCGTGGCCCGCCGCGGTCATCACATCGAGGACCCCACCCGGTGCCGTCAGTTCGGGAGTGTCGGCGGGGTCGTCGATGATCAACACGATCCGCGGAAGGTCTGGCGAGCCGTCGGGGTCGAACAGGTTGTAGACGAATCGCGGTGTACCGGGGTCGTGTTCGGGCGCGGTAAAGGTCAGGCCGCGGCGCAGCGGGTAGCCGTCGACGTCGCGGACGAATGCGGGTGAGCGCGTGGTTGTCTGGAACGTCGCGGGGATGCCGGCATGTGCAAGCCCCTCGGCGATGCAGAGCGGCAGATACATCAGCTCCTCGTGGCCAACCACCACAGTGCTTGTCGAAGGCTCGAGTTCAGGCAGCAGTGTCGCCACCGCTTCGTCGACGGCATTGGTGAATCCCGTTGTGTCCGAACGTAGAAAGCCATGGCGTCCGCCCTCGGGCACATCGGCGGGCCACGGTAGCGCCACCGTGGTGACCTCACCCCGGACTCCGATCGGGTTGAGTTGCGTCGAGGGTGACTCCCACACCGCGTCGGTGAGCCCTTCCGGAAGGTCGATGCTGCCCTGCGCAAGCGACACGTACTTGATCCGGATGTCGTTGCTGGACGCGAAATCGGCTGTAGCTGAAAGATGTTCGGGTGAGCGCAGGTCGACGAGCGAAGCGACCACATAGTCACGTCTGCCGGTCGTCTCGTGTATCGCGGTGATGGCGCGCAACGCGGTTGTACCGGTGGAGATCTCGTCGTCGACGAGGATCAACGGACTGTCGGGGTTGGCGGACAGCAACTCGATCGAACTCGGCTGCAACAGATGAGTTGTCGCGTGCGAGTGGCCCTCTTCGAACGACCCGACGGTGAGCGCGCCCGGCGGGCGTCGACGAGTGGAGTGCAGATACGCGTGAGCGGCTAGCCCATGGAAGACGGAGTGGCCCAGGCCCGTTGCCGTCTCGGCGAACCCGAGGACCGTCGACTTCTCGGCCGCGTCGGCGCCGATGCGATCACGGATGAGCGAAGCGAGGTCATCTGCGGCCCGTCGGACGCGTTCGGGAGGGGTGGGGATGTGCTTGCCGAGAACAGTCGACACGAGCAGGTGTGCGCGCCTGCGATTGCGGCGCAGCCCGAGGACGACGAGTTCGTCCATGCTCCAGTCGGATTGAGCGTCGACAGTGGTGTCTGCGATCCTCACCCCGAAGGTGTCGGCGACCCAGCTCGACGTGTCCGCGGAGTCGACGACTTGTGCTGCGCGGGAACCGGTAGCTGTCACGAGAGATCCATCGCGGTGAGGAGGTCGACGAAGCCGACACCGGGGTGGGTGACCCCGAACACGGCTGCCCTGTCGATCACCCGCGACGCCCAATTCCGGTGCGGCTTACGTTCGTTCATCTTGTTCCGATACGTCGATGCCTGCACGCCGCCGGTGTCGGAGGCGAGTACGTCGAGCGCGTCGTGGTACTCCTCGTGGGTCACCGCGCTGAGTGCGTGCACCGCGGCGGCATGGCTCGGGTGGATAACTGTCTTGCCCTGCATACCGTTTGCGCGGTCGAGTGCGATCTCCCGCAGCAATCCGTCGAGGTCTCTGCGAACCAGCTGGCTGCGAAACCACACGGCGCCCTGTTCCTGGAACGGCGTTTGCCGGAGTGCCGGTTTGAACAGGCGCTCGTGATCGGCGAAGTACTCCCACACCGGTCCGGTGATGACGTGCCCCGAGGAGTCGCATCGCCCCAACCGGTTGATGATGGACGCGATTGCGTCTGCGGCCACGCGGACGTCGTAGATGGTCAGGTCGCGATCGCGGCGGATGCCGAACAGTCCGCACATGTCCGTCGCGCCGATGCGAATGGCGAGCACTCGGGACCGGTGCTCGTCGACAGCGTCGCCGATAACCGACAGGTGGTGTTCGCGACTCTCGCGGTGAACGATCCCCGCGGATTCGAGTACCGGCATGGCCCAGAAGTGCCTACCGGCACGAATACTGGCGTCCCGCACCGCAATCAAGAACTCGTGCGCGTTCTCGGCGTCGAACTTCGGCAGCACGAATCCCATGAGCGAGTCGGACGAGCCGATCGCCTCGCTGATGGTCGCGATCTGATCGGCCGAACGGACGCGAACGAACAGCATCATCTCTGCCGCGGCGGTCGAATCGAGTCGGCGTAGTGCGTCGACGGCGCTCTCGATGGCGGTGGCCTGGTCACCGTCGGCGACAGCGTCTTCGAGGTCGATGACCATCGACACGACACCGTCGGCGTGCCGGCGGGTGATCACCTCGGCGAGGTCGGGACGCGTCGCAGGTACGTAGAGGGTGGCCCCGAGCGCGATCGCGAGGCGGTCGGTCGACCATGACGTGGAGACCGGCGATGGCTGCGCGACGAACAACCGTTCCCGCGTCGACTCGGGTAGGTGACGAAAGTGCCTGGCGCCGTTGCCTGCCCGACTCGCACTGGGCGCATCGGTTGTGAGTGTCATCGCCTGGCCACCTGCCCCCTCATCCGCTCGACGATCTCGACGATGCGGCGCTCAATTGCTGTCAGCTCTGTTGAATACGTCCAGTAGTCCGGATGTACCCGATCGAGGGCACTCCGTGAACGGACAATTCGGTCGGCCTGAGCATCGAGCACTGAGCCCCATTCGTCAACCAGAGCGTTGTCGACGGCGAAGTGTTGAGCGTCTCGCAGGCGGAATCGCACGCGCTGTTCGAGAGCGCCGGGGTCGGCGCGCACCTCGCGCAGACCGCGCAGCCTCTCGGCGACCGCATCCACGGCCTGTTCTGCGCCATCGAGTTCGTCCCGGGCGGCTTCGGCCTCGCTGATGGCGAGGTCAGGCGCGTCGGAAAGGTGGGAACGGGCCTGCGCCAATCGGCTATCGGCGGCGTCGAGAAACCGCGAGAACACCTCCTGATTGTCTTGCAGATCGAGCGAACACTCGAGGCTGAACTCTCTGCGGAGGGTCGAGAGTTCGCCCGGCATGCGCTCGGCACGAGTCATGATCCCGCTGCGGCGTGTGTCGACCGAGCGGATGACCCGCTGGCCGCGCTCAGTGAGTGACGGTGCATCGGCGAGCGCGTCGTCGAGCGACTGGCGCGCGGCGAGCACGCGTTGAGCGGTTGCTCGTCTGGCGAGCAGACCCGTTGCCGCCCGCTGTTCGGCCAGCGCGGCGTCGAACCTCTCGGCGGCGACGCGGACGCTCCGCAGCGTCGTCAGGTTGGCTGGTGCCTGCGCGAGTGTGCCGCGCACCTGCGTCGCCGCGACCTGAGCCCGATGTTCGAGCGATGCGACTTCGTCGACGGTGCGCGCCGCACGGCCGAGCTCGGTGGCGTTAGCGTCGGCGAAACGCTGCATCTCGCCCTGGAGTGACCGCAACGCTTCTGTGCACCGCGCGAGTTCGCTCGGTGTTGGTCGTGGTGCATTCGAGAGGTTGAGATAGCCGTCAGTTGCTTGGGAGTAGCGCTCTCGCAACGCATTCCACTCACCCCGCAGCCGCGAACGAGGGTCGAGCTCCTGAGCCGTTGCGACCGCACCGTCTATGCTGCTCAAGGTTTGTTCGGAGTCCAGGAAGGCCGTGGTCATCTGTTGGACGGACGCAGCGGTGTCGGCGGGCACACCTGAGCTGCCACGCTCTCCCCGTCGCCAGAACCTACTGCCCACCGTCTGATGCTATCGACTAGTTTCGTCAGGGTACGACGAGAGGATGAACGTGCAACTGGTACAGCGATCCAAGCGGGTGATCGAGGCGCGTCTGAACAACACCTCGGTTCGCGCGCTTTCCGGTTCGATGGTCGCCTTCGAGGGCCAGGTCAGTTTCAAGTCCGCGGGGTTCGGTGGCGGCGACGGACTCGTCGCCGGGATCAAGCGTCGCGCAACCGGCGAATCGCTGTCGCTCATGGAGGCCGGCGGTACCGGCGTCGTCTACTTCGCGCACAACGCCGCCGAGACGACGATCATCGAACTCAACGGTGAAACGCTTCAGGTGGAGTCGCAGCAACTGATGGTGCTCAACGGCAACCTTCAGACCAACGTCACGTTCGCAGGCATGCAGGGCGCGACAGCCGGTCAAGGACTGTTCACCACGACGGTCAGCGGGCACGGCCAGGTGGGCATCGTGTCGCACGGTGGGCCGCTGATCCACCTCGAGGTCTCGCCGCAGTACCCGCTGATCGTCGACCCCGACGCGTTCGTCTGTGCGCGCGGTGCACTCTCGCAGTCGTTCGTGACCGATGTGTCGTGGCGTTCGGCCGTCGGACAGGGCAGTGGCGAGGCATTCTCGCTGCGTTGGGACGGAACCGGCGTGGTGTCGATCCAGCCGGCGGAACGGTAGGCGAAACGTGTTCACCAAGGTCAACAGCAAGGTCGTGTCGGTCGACGTCGCGCAGTCCGGACCTGTGGTCGCTCGCAGGGGCGCGATGTTGTTCTACACGGGCGACGTCCGGTTCCAGCCGCATCAGATCGCCGGTATGGGAGCGGGATCTGGTGGGATGTCGGGAATCGGAGGTGCCATCGGGCAGCGACTCGCAGGCGAACACGAGTCGACGCTGCTCGCCACCGGACACGGGGTCGTGCACTTCGGGTTCCGGGGCATCGAGGTACAGATCGTCGACGTCGGCAGGGTCGGCGGCCTGATCCGGGTTGAAGCGTCGCGCACGCTGGCCTACACGTCCGGCCTGCAGGCGTCTGTGGTGTCGGTGACCGCCCAGGGCGGCGGCGGTGGCGGTGGTGGTGGCGGTCTGTTCGGTTCGCTGCGGTCCGCCGCTGCGGGCGCGGTCACGGGGCAGGGCATGTTCACCACTCAGCTGTCCGGTCAGGGGCAGGTGGTGATTCTCGGCCACGGCGGAGTCTTCGAACTCGGGGTCGCCCCCGACCGTCCACCCGTCACCGTCGATCCCCAGGCGTATGTCGCGGCAGCGGGACAGGTGACCACCACGCTGACGTCGAACGTGAGTTGGCGCAACGTCGGCCGAACCGGTGGCGAAGCAATGCAGTTGCAGTGTGCGGGTCATGGAACCGTGTACGTACAGGCGTCCGAGGAGAAGCTGTGAGCGCACTCAACACCGTGTGGAATCCGATGTCGCTGCCGGTCGACGACAACATCGAGGGCAACGACTACTCGTTCTGCATCGAGCTCAACTCCCCGTGGTTCATGTCGAAGGGCGCGATGATCGCGTTCTACGGGCAGATGAAGTTCAGCTCGTTGCAGCACGGGTTGAACGGTCAGCTCCTCCAGATGGTGGCCCAACAGTTCTCTGCGCCTCTGTATCTCGGCGATTACGTGGTGGCCGAGGGACACGGGAAGCTGATCATCGGAGACCGTGGATACAACATCAACTCCTACGACCTCGAAGACGGCAACCTGACGATCAGAGCCGCGAATCTCCTTGCTTTCCAACCGCAACTCTCGTTGAAACAGTCGATCGTGCCCGGCTTCCTCACCCTGCTCGGCACGGGAAAGTTCCTCGCATCGTCGAACGGCCCGGTCATGTTCGTCGAACCCCCGGTGCGGGTCGACCCGGAAGCGCTTGTGGGCTGGGCGGATTGCCCGTCACCGAGTCACCACTACGACCAGTCGTGGGTCACCGACCTCATCGCGGCAACCGCTCACCGGATGGGTGTGCAGTCGGGCGAGGAAAAGCAGTTCGACTTCACCGGCAGCGGAACGGTTCTCGTGCAGTCGAGCGAGAAGGTTCGCAGCGACTTCTCCATCGTCCGCACCATTCAAGGACAGTTGTCCGGACTCTCGGTGCCGGGTCTGCAGCAGATCAACCAGGAGGTCTCCCGGCAGTTGGGGCAGCAGCAGGGCTGAGACGTGGCTCTGTCAGAGCTGCCACATAAACCACGAGAACCCGGTTACGACAACGAATGTCGTCGTAACCGGGTTCTGCGGTTTCGTCGTACGTGCTACTTGCGGCCCGCTGTCCAGTTCATCCCGAAGCCGTAGGCCTCGTCGATGTGCCTCTGCGCGCCTTGGATGTAGCGCACCTCGCGGCTGACGCTGAGCTCGTTGGCATTGCTGGTGAGCATTGCGATGGCACAGGAGACCGCGCGGTCGTCTGCTGAATCCAGGCGAACCTCGACCTGCGGCCCCGAACTCGGGAACAGTGTCACGACGCCATTGGCCGACGACCAGTTCGGGGTGCCCTCGTAGATGTAGGCGAAGATCAGGACCCGACGGAAGCGTCCGATGTCGGAGAGGTTGATGTGCAGATTCTCGCCGCCGGTGCTGCTTCCACTGCGATCATCGCCGTCGAGCAAGATGTAGGGCGCGCGATCGAGCGAGCCGAACGAATTGCCCAGCGCCTGCACGACGCCCCTACTGCCATCGGCGAGCTCATACATGGCCCCGAGGTCGAGGTCGATGCCCGAGGAGCGCTTGAAGAATCTACCTCCACCGGAACCCTGGTCCCAGTTGAGGTTGACTCGCATGTTTCCCTGGCCGTCACCCCTTTTGGCGAGCGAGATCGTCGGGGTCGATTTGCTCAGTGTCACCTTGTTCATGTTGATCGCCATCGGATTTTCCTTCCGGGGTGTCTTCGGGGTGGTTGCGGCGTCGAATGATGCTGGAGACCAAAGCCGCGATGATGAGTACGACGCCGACAAGGCCTGTGACCACTTCGGGGACGTGGGTGCCGATCGAGTACATGAGGATCAGCGCCAGTGCGCCGATCGCCCAGTGAGCGCCGTGCTCGAGGTAGACGTACTCGCTGAGCGTGCCCTTGCGAACAAGGAAGACGGTCAGCGAACGCACGAACATCGCGCCGATGAAGCCGAGGCCCAACGCGATGATGATCGGGTCGGCGGTGATGGCGAATGCTCCGATGACGCCGTCGAACGAGAACGACGCGTCGAGCACCTCGAGGTAGAGGAACAGGAAGAAGCCTGCTTTACCTGTCGCCTTGGCGAGTTCACTGGGGCCCGAGCGAGGCAGCGATTCAGATTCGGCGCCTTCTTCGAGTTCCTCCGGGGTGTTGAACAGTTCGCCGAGCCCGTTGACCAGGATGTAGGTGGTCATGCCCAGTACGCCGGCGAAGAGCACCGTCGAGCGCTCGTCGTCGGGTGCGATCCATTCAGCGGTGATGACGAGGACGGCCACAGCGACGACAACGGAGAGTTGGTCGAGCCTGCCGATGCGCTCGAGCGGTCGCTCGATCCACCGCAGCCAGTGGATCTCCTTCTCCTCGAAGACGAAGCCGAGGAACAGCATCAGCAGGAACATGCCACCGAACGCCGCGATCTGCGGGTGCGCGTCGGTGATGATCTGCTCGTAGGTCGGAGAGCCGTCGGTCGGCGGATTGAGCGCGAGACGCAGCGCCTCGACGGGATTCAGCTTGGCGCTCAACCAGACGATCACGAGCGGAAAGACCAGCCGCATGCCGAAGACCGCGATCAGCACACCGATGGTCAAGAAGATCTTCTGCCAGAACGCGCTCATGCGTCGCAGCACGGTCGCGTTGATGACCGCGTTGTCGAAGGAGAGCGACACCTCGAGGATGCCGAGGATGAGTGTGAGGAACAGGGCGGTTGGGCCGCCATAGATGAATGCGACCACCAGCGAGGCGATCGTGATGGCGATGGACAGCCCGAATATTCGGAAGATCACGGTGGAGCGGCCTTTCTTGCATCACCGAAGTAGGGAGACCACGTATCCCGATGCCGGGCTCACGCGGTCAAACAAGCCAGATGCCGCGCCTGCGAATGTCAGGCGCGGCATCGTAGCGACGTGGATCAGACGTTGACGCCGAAGTCGCGGGCGATACCCGCGAGACCCGACGCGTAGCCCTGGCCGACGGCGCGGAACTTCCAGTCGGCACCGCTGCGGTACAGCTCTCCGAAGACCATCGCGGTCTCGGTCGACGCGTCCTCGGACAGGTCGTAGCGGGCGATCTCGGAGCCGTTGGCGCGATTGACGACGCGGATGTAGGCGTTGCGAACCTGACCGAACGACTGACCGCGCGAGTCGGCGTCGTAGATCGAGACCGGGAAGACGATGGAGTCGATGTTGGGAGGGGTGCCCGCGAGATCGACGTTGATGACCTCGTCGTCGCCGTCACCCTCACCGGTCGTGTTGTCACCGGCGTGCTCGATGGAGCCCTCCGGCGAGCGGAGGTTGTTGAAGAACACGAAGTGCTGGTCGGAGAGCACCCGCTTGTCGGTACCGCACGCGATTGCGCTGGCGTCGAGGTCGAACTCGACACCGGTGGTGGTCCGCGCGTCCCAGCCGAGGCCGACTGCGACAGCCGTGAGGCCGGGAGCCTCCTTGGTCAGCGATACGTTTCCACCCTTGCTCAGGCTGACGCCCATGTTTCGTGCCTTTCTGCCGCGGTGTGGCGGGAGCCACTGTCGAATGACGGTCACATCGTAAGTGACAAGTCGGACATATTGCCGACGCGCCCGCCACCCTACCCACGGACGGCTGACGGGAACATAGAAGCTGGTTGGCCGTAGGCCGAGGGAATGATGTCGATCCGGGTGGCGGGGCGTCGAACGCCGACGGTGGTCGAACCGCGACGGCCGAACGGACTGGTCACTGCGCCAACAGCTTCTTCTGCACCTTGCCCATCGCGTTGCGTGGAAGTGAGTCGACGCGCCTGATTTCCCGGGGCCGCTTGTGCTGGGACAACTCGGTGGCCACGAGCCCGATGAGCTCGTCGTCGGGAACTGCTGATCCGACGACATAGGCGACGATCCGCTGCCCGAGGTCGTCGTCGGGAACGCCGATCACCGCGACCTCGTCGACGGCGGGGTGCCCGAGTAGGACGGTCTCGATCTCGCCCGCGCCGACACGAAATCCGCCCGACTTGATCAGATCGGTCGACGCACGGCCGACGATGCGGTGCATGCCGTCGTCGCCGATCACCGCGACGTCGCCCGTCGCGAACCAGCCGTCGGCGAGCCAACTCTCGGCCGTGGCCTCCGGCCGGTTCAGGTATCCCGACCCGACCATCGGTCCGCGCACGTGGAGGTCGCCGACCGACTCGCCGTCGTGCGGTAGATCCGTTGCACCGGAGTCGATCTCGCTGCTGCGCAGCCGTGTTTCGACGCCGCGCAGCGGTACTCCCACCCAGCCTGGTCGGCGCTCGCCGTCGAATCGGGTCGACACGGTGATCATGGTCTCGGTCATGCCGTATCGTTCGACGATCTCGTGTCCGGTCAGCTCACGAATCCTGTCGAACACCGGGACGGGCAGCGGGGCACTTCCCGACACCAGTAGTCGTGCTGAGGAAAGTGACTGCGCTGCAGCAGGATCGGCGCCGATGCGGGTCCAGACCGTCGGCACTCCGAAGAACATCGACGCACCGCGAGCGGCCGCGTCGGCGTAACCCGCGGGGGTCGGCTTGACGGTGTGAATCAGCTTGCCGCCGCGGCGAAGTGGGCCGAGAACGCCGAGGATCAGTCCGTGGACATGAAATAGCGGCAAGCCGTGGGCGAGAGTGTCGTCGGAGGTCCACGCCCACGCATCGGCCAGTGCGTCGAGTCCGGCGGCGATCGCGCGGCGGGTGATCGGCACGCCCTTGGGAAGCCCGGTGGTGCCCGAGGTGTACAGGATCAGCGCGGTCGACTCGCCGGGAGGTTCGGGATGCGAATGCCACGAGCGGGCGAAGCGTCGGATCGGGATCACCGGCAGTGTCGTCGAATCGGGTGCGGTGCCGAGCCACGCCTGTGCACCCGAGTCGGTCAGAATGTGCTCGAGTTCGCGCGGGCCGGAATCCGGCGGTACGGGAACGATCGCAACTCCCGCAATGAGGCCGCCGACGACGGCGAGAACTGTCTCGATCGTCGGATGGGCGAGCACGGCCAACGTGCGTGCTCCGCGAATCCGTTCTGCGACAGCGGTTGCCGCACCGACGAGGTCTTCGCGCGAGAGCGCGTCGTCGCCGACGGTCACCGCGTCGGGGTCATCGGGCGCGGCGGGGACGAGGTAAGGCAACAACACGTCTCTCACTGTGCCACGGCCTTGCTTGTGGCACTATCCTCCTCGGCCACGATCATCAGACTCATACCAGCAGCGCGACCTTGCCGCCCGCGTGTCCGCCCGAGACGAGTTCGAGAGCCGCACGCGCTTGTGACAGGTGGAAGGTGTGGGCGACCGGAACCACCAGGTCGCCTGCCGCGGCGTGCGCGATCAACTCCGCCCGAACCGAATCGCGGTAGGCGGCACTCTCTGGCTGTGTACCGCCAAGAGCTACAAGTCCGTCTCGCTGAGCGCGGTCGCGCGCCACGATGGTGACGATGCGTGAGCGGTCGGCGACCAACTCCTCGGATGTATCGATGGCCTCGTCGGTACCGGCCGCGTCGAGTGCGGCGTCGACGCCGTTCGGGGCCAGCGCGCGAACACGATCGGTCAGACCTGGGCCGTATTCGACTGGGAGACCACCGAATTCGACGACCCGCTCAAAACTACGCGGACTCGCCGTCCCGATCACGGTGATGCCGCGCAGCAGCGCGAGTTGCAACACCGCCATGCCGACCGCGCCCGACGCGCCGTGCAAGAGGATCGTGTCGCCGGTCGCCGCGCGTGACGCCCGAAGCATGTCGGCGGCGGTCGTGCCCGCGAGCAGCAGGTTTGCAGCCGAGGCCTCATTGAGCGTCGAAGGCTTTGCGAACACCTTGTCAGCGGGCACCGTCAACGCGGTCGCGTAGCCGCCGTATACGCGGAATGCGAGGACGTCTTCGCCGGGAGATGCTGCGCCAGAGGCAATCTCGGTGCCCGGTCCGAGTGCCGCGATCACTCCGGACACCTCGTAGCCGACAGGGACCGGAAAGTCCGATGCGGTCAGCGTGTGCTTGAGGTCCGCGGGATTGACGCCTGCGGCGAGCACTTCGATACTGACCTCGCCCGGCCCGGGTGGATGGAGCTGATCATCGATGAATGCGAAGTCGTCGAGACCGCCGGGACCGGTCGCCACCCACCGTTGCACGCGCATGGTTCAACACTACTGATCAGCGCGGAGGCGTCGGCTTTCAGTGGCGGGTTCACAGTTGCTCGGGCCGTACCCAACCGTCTGCGATGAGTGCGAGCAGCAGCTCGGCCTTGTTGGAGACGGGCCTGCCGGCGTTGAGATACCGCTGCCGAACCCGACGATAGTGCTCGCGTGCCGTGCTCTCGGCGATGAAGAACCGGCGAGCCGTCTCGCGCAGCGTCGCGCCGAGGACGTATGCGGTGAGGATCTCGCGCTCGCGTTCGGTGAGGTGGATGCGGGGGACGCGGGGTTGGGCCGACTCCGACCTTCCGGCCAGCGCGGCCAAGACGTCGAGCGCATGTCCGGGGTCGGTGATGTCGATGCTGCGTGCGTCCGATACCGGCACGCCGATCGCGCCGATCACGGTGCCGTTCAGCGCGCGAATGGACCGGACCTGAGCGACGCGGCGCGCGGACCGCACGATCGTGATGCCCGGGGCGTCGAGTCCGCCGAGTGAATCGGTCGCGTTGTCGAGGTCGATGATGACTGCGCGATGTCCGGCGTCCTCGACGAACACGGCCAGCGCCGAGTCGATGACGTCGTGTTCTGCGATGATTACCGCGGTGGGTGCGGTCCTGACGGCCTCCAAAGGTGCGGTGTCGAGTTCGCTGACGACGTCGGCAGTCATTGAGGTCCCCCCGGAAAATGTGCAGCGCGCGAGTGTGCATTTGATGTACTCGAGCAAATCGAGCATAAAGAATCCTGCCCCCGGCGGCTGCGCAAGTCAGCACTTGTGATGACATATATGTGCGGGGTTCACGCACGAAAACGCCTAACGCAGACATGTGCATGCAAGATCGCGCATGAAAAGTGGCATGAGAGGCGTAATCACGCATGCGAACCCACGCTCGAGGGGAGTTGCCATGGAAGGGATGCGCATCCTGATCGCATCACCGCTTGGGCACGTGGTGGCCGAACCGGTGGGTTCGGCTATCGAGGGTGCCACTGTTGTCGTGGCCCGCGACCAGGAAGAATTCGTCCGCAGCGTGTCCGGGCGCGTACGGTTCGACGTCGTCTGCGCCGACCTCATCTGGAATCGACCCGACATCGAGTGGACGTTCGACGGTCTGGACGTCCTCGACGGCCTCCATCATGCCGACCGCCTCGCGCCGGTGCTCTTGGCGACCCAGGGACACTCCATGGAGATCGATCATCTCGAAGAAGCACGGCTGCGGCCGGACGTCTGGGGCGTCGTCGCCAAGGCCGACGGATTCGGCTCGCTGATCGCGGCGCTGCGCACCGTCGCTCACGGCTCGAAGCTCGACGACCGGGTGCCCTCGCCGACTCACCCGCCGCTGTACGAGTTGTTCTCCGGCAGGCGCGGGATCACGGCGGCACGCATGGCAGGCGCCATTGCCGCGGGAAATGCGTCGGACAACGCGACACTGGCGACGGTTGCGAAGGTGTCGCACAACACCGCGAACAAGGTGACCAGCCACTACCTCGGTCCTCTCATGCTCGAGCGCCGCGAACACGACGACCGCCTCCCGCTCACCCAGGCGTCGGTGTACCGCTGGTGCGGCCTGCACGCGCGATACATCGTGAGCTGGTGCCGACGACACGGACACGAGGACGTGTTGGCGCCGCAGGCGTGAGTATCGCTGCCCCTCGGGCGACACAACACCCACACACTCGACACCCACATACGACGATGCCCCTCGGTCCGGAAGTCCGGACCAAGGGGCATCGTGTGGCGTGACGGTGTCAGACCGTCGGATCAGCCCTCGATGAACGTCTCGAGCTGCTGGCGCGCGACGTCGTCGGCGAGCTGCTCGGGCGGGCTCTTCATCAGGTAGGCCGAGGCGGGCAGGATCGGTCCGCCGATGCCGCGGTCCTTGGCGATCTTCGCGGCGCGCACGGCGTCGATGATGATGCCTGCCGAGTTGGGGGAGTCCCAGACCTCGAGCTTGTACTCCAGGTTCAGCGGCACGTCGCCGAAGGCGCGACCCTCGAGGCGGACGTAGGCCCACTTGCGGTCGTCGAGCCATGCGACGTGGTCCGACGGTCCGATGTGAACGTTCTTGTCCTCGACCTTGCCGGCGAGCGAGCCGGTGAGGTTCGACGTGACGGCCTGGGTCTTGGAGACCTTCTTCGACTCGAGGCGCTCACGCTCGAGCATGTTCTTGAAGTCCATGTTGCCGCCGACGTTGAGCTGGTAGGTGCGGTCGAGTGCCACGCCGCGATCCTCGAACAGCTTGGCCATCACGCGGTGGGTGATGGTCGCGCCGACCTGGCTCTTGATGTCGTCGCCGACGATCGGCACGCCTGCGGCGCGGAACTTCTCGGCCCACTCGGGGTCGGAGGCGATGAACACCGGCAGTGCGTTGACGAAGGCGACGCCCGCGTCGATCGCGCACTGTGCGTAGAACTTGTCAGCCTGCTCGGAGCCGACGGGGAGGTAGGAGACCAGGACGTCAACGTCGTTGTCCTTGAGGGTCTTCACGACGTCGACGCCGTCGCCGTCGGCCTCGGTGATGGTCTGCAGGTAGTACTTGCCGAGACCGTCGAGGGTGTGGCCGCGCTGCACGGTGACACCGGTCGGCGGGACGTCGGCGATCTTGATGGTGTTGTTCTCGCTCGCGAAGATCGCGTCGGAGAGGTCGAAGCCGACCTTCTTGGCGTCGACGTCGAACGCGGCGACGAACTCGACGTCGCGCACGTGATACTGACCGAACTTGACGTGCATCAGACCGGGGACGGTCGAGTTCTCGTCGGCATCCTTGTAGTACTGAACGCCCTGGACCAAGGATGAAGCGCAGTTTCCTACGCCCACTATGGCCACGCGCACCTTATTGGGCTCACCCATGGTCGGGTTCTCCTTCTTTTTCTCTGGGACCGCGAACGTCGCTGGACCCTGGAACGTGGGTTACCGCCGGCGAATTCTGCGTCACCGGGGTGGTGTCGAGCGCAGCCGATTCCGGCGGCTCGGGTGTTTCCTGTGTCCCGTCGCGACCCGGCTGTGGGTTCGCGTCCGGAAGTGTGTGTTCTGCGGCGATGAGTTCGTTGAGCCAGCGCACCTCGCGCTCGCTCGATTCCAGACTCAGCTCGTGCAGTTGGCGGGTGTAGCGATCCGACGCGCGTGTCGCTCGTGTGACGAGTTCGCGCAATCCCTCACGCCGTTCCTCGACCTGACGCCGACGCCCTTCGAGAATCCGCATCCGGGCCACAGCGGGGGTGCGGGAGAAAAAGGCCAGGTGGACGCCGAATCCGTCGTCGGTGTAGTTCTGCGGTCCGGTGTCGGCGACCAGCTCGTTGAAGCGGATGCGACCCTTCTCGGTCAGTTGGTACACGCGGCGGCCGCGACGCACCTTCATGCCCGCGGGTGTGCTCGCTTCGTCGATCAGTCCGTCGGCCTGCATCCTGCGCAGCGTCGGATACAGCGATCCGTACGAGAACGCGCGGAATGCGCCCAGCAACCCCGTGAGGCGTTTGCGCAGCTCGTAGCCGTGCATGGGCGATTCGAGCAGCAATCCGAGAATGGCGAGCTCCAGCATGGGTGCGCACCTCCTCGGAGTCTCATGGCTGATCGCGCACGCCGGGAGAGTCCGATGGGACGGCACGGCATGTCGCGTCGATGTGGTTTCCAATGTATCGCACCGATATAACTGTGTCGACGGGGGAGTGTCCACAACGTGTCGCGCCGGTGTCCGGCGGGCGACCCGCGGGTTTGCGAGGGTCGACGCGGCGCGCGTCCGCGCGGACGTCCCCGAGCGCGACGACGTACCCTGAAACACGTGCGCCAGATCGTCGACTACGCCTTGCAGCGTCGGTCCCGACTGTCCGATGTCCACTCCGGCCGGACAGCCGTCGCCGACGTGTGCGACGCGAATCCCTACCTGCTGCGCGCCGCGAAGTTTCACGGGCGCCCGTCGTCGACGCTGTGCCCGATCTGCCGCAAAGAGCAGGTCACGCTGGTGTCGTGGGTGTTCGGCGACCGGCTCGGCCAGGTGTCGGGGTCGGCGCGTACCGCAGAAGAGATCGCCTCACTCGACGCGACCGCCGAAGAATTCACCGTGCACGTCGTCGAAGTCTGCCGTACTTGTAGCTGGAACCATCTCGTCCAGTCGTACGTTGCGGGTCTGCCGCCACGATCGACACGACGTCGTCGTCGGGTGGCCGAATAACTGTTGTTTCCACGTTCGTCGACGAGAGATTGGGCGCTCGTCGACGTTCTGACGTGTGTGGTGTGTGCCGCAGGTTTTTGCCGCGCGACCGCCGCATACGTCACAGTGGAGTGGGCTCGATGCGATGGAGAAGTACTGTGAGGAACGGTAAACCGACCACGGTGGCGGTTCTGACCTCGAACAACACGGCACAGGCGCGCGTGAGCGGGACCTGGATCGCGGTGCGGAAAGGTGATCGATGAGCGGGACGGAGTCGTCGCGCGGCACGGGAAAACGGCCGACTCGATCGGCCAAGAAAGATGCCGAGCAGACAACGCAGTCACGGCATCGCGTGATCGCCTGGACGCTTGGCATTCTCGGCGGGCTGGTCCCCGCGGTCATCCTGATCGGCATCCTTGCTTTCGCCATCGCCTACGCGACCGCCACGGTGCCGAGCCCTGGCGATATCAAGCAGAACCAGGTTGCGCTGATCACCGACTCGACGGGCAAGACGCTCGCCAAGGTCGTGCCGCCGGAGGGCAACCGCACCGACGTCAAGATCACCGACATCCCCAAGTCGATGCAGGACGCGGTGATCGCGGCCGAAGACCGTCAGTTCCGCAGCAATGAAGGCTTCTCGGTGACGGGTATCGGCCGTGCGGTGCTCGGTCGTTTCACCAACAACGCCGACGCCGGTGGTGGTTCGACCATCACGCAGCAGTACGTCAAGAACGCGCTCGTCGGCGACGAGCACAGCTACGAGCGCAAGTTCAAAGAGCTCGCGATCGCGACCAAGATGTCGGGACAGTGGTCCAAGGACGACATCATGGAAGCCTACCTCAACACCATCTACTTCGGCCGCGGCGCCTATGGTGTGTCCGCAGCCTCGCAGGCCTACTTCCGTAAGGACGTCAGCAAGCTGACCCCCGAGGAGTCCGCGGTTCTGGCAGCGGCGATCCGTTCGCCTTCCTACTACGACCCGGCCGTCGACAAGGTCGCCTCCGAGGGTCGCTGGAACTACGTGCTCGACGGCATGGTGCAGACCGGTTCGCTTACGCAGTCCGAGCGTGCGTCGATGCAGTACCCGAAGGTCTACCCGCAGCCCGCGGCGGCCGTCGAGACGCCAGGGCCCAACGGTCTGATCAAGCGCCAGGTGATGGCCGAGCTGAACAAGCTGAACATCTCCGAGCAGCAGGTGCGGACCGAGGGTCTCAAGATCACCACCACCATCGATCCCAAGGCGCAGAACGCCGCCGTGCAGGCCGCGTGCCGCGAGAACAAGATCTACTCGTGCGACAACGGCGTGCTCAACGGGGAACCCGACAAGATCCGCGACGCCGTCGTGTCGATCGATCCCAAGACCGGTGGAGTTCGCGGCTACTACGGCGGCGATGACGGCCAGGGTTGGGACTATGCGCAGGCAGGTCTGCAGACCGGATCGTCGTTCAAGGTGTTCGCGCTCGTCGCGGCACTGCAGCAGGGAATCCCGCTGTCGAAGGTGTACAGCTCCGCGCCGTATCAGACGTCGTCGGGTCTGACCGTCGAGAACTCCGACGGTGAGAGCTGCGGCTCGTGCAACCTGGCCACGGCGATGAAGATGTCGCTCAACACCGTCTACTACCGCCTGATGATGGACCTCAACGGTCAGGCGCGCGCCGTCGCCGACGCCGCGCACACCGCGGGTGTCGCCGAGTCCTTCGGCGACATCAAGCAGACGCTGCAGAACCCCGACGGTCAGGTCGAGGGCGGCGTCGTGCTCGGTCAGTACCCGTCGCGGGTCATCGACATGGCGTCGGCGTACGCAACCCTCGCGGCGTCGGGTGTGTACCGCGAGCCGTACATGGTGCAGAAGGTCGAGACCTCGACCGGTGAGGTGCTCTACGAGCATCAGAAGAACGACGGCAAGCGCGTCTTCCCGGCCAAGGTCGCCGACAACGTGACCTCGGCGCTCGAGCCGATTGCCGCGTACTCGAACGGCAACGGACTCTCCGACGGCACCTACGGCACACGTCCGTCGGCGGCCAAGACCGGCACCGCGCAGCTCGGCGACACCGGGCAGAACAAGGACGCGTGGATGGTCGGCTACACGCCGCAGCTGTCCACTGCCGTCTGGGTCGGTACCGACAAGGGCACCGCGCTGACCAACTACGGGGGTTCGCCCGTCTACGGCAGCGGACTGCCCTCGCAGATCTGGCGCAAGTCGATGAACAATGCGCTCGAGGGTGACCAGATCGAGCAGTTCCCGGAGCCCGCGGCCGTCGGTGGTCAGGCCGGTGCGCCGACCGAGGCGCCGACGCAGACCTACAACCCCGACTACAACACGCCGCGGACGCGCGCGCCGCGGGAGAACACCCCGCAGATTCCGCAGATTCCGGGCAACGGAAACGGCGGTGGCGGAGGTGGCGGCATCACCCTCGCTCCCGGCGTGACGATCCCGCTCCCAGGTAATCCGGAGCCGGGAAACGGCAACGGCACCACCGGTAACGGTGGTGCGGGTAACGGCGGTAACGGCGAGGGCAATACCGGCACCGGCAACGAGGGCGGAGTCACCCCTGAGCCGCCGGTCGGCTGACCGTCGCTCGTCGTCGGGAAAGCACTTCGACGACGCCGCGTCGGCGCAGTCACAGCAGCGATCGATTCCTGGCGGCGTTGTCTCCGACGGGGTAGCGAGCCCGGTTGCGCTGTCTGATGACCTTCGGGTCGACGACGCGCGCGTGATCCCGAGCAGGACCGACGTCGTCGCGCGAGACGCGAGTCGTGTGATCGGCGGCCCGCTGGGTACGCACGGGGCCGTCGGACGCAGTCGGCGTTGGACACCGATCCGTGTGCTGTTCCTGCTGTCGCTCTGTGCGTTGGCGCTCAGTTGGTACGGCAAGGCCGGCTGTCTGCAGCAGGCTCCGGCGACGTCGGAGGCCAACGACGCCGGGCACTCGATGCGACTCGACTGGGACAACCAGCGTCAGTTCACCAATCTCTGCTACTCCGACGTGATCGCGCTCTACGGCGCCGAACAACTGGACAAGGGTGCGTTCCCCTACAAGACGTACTGGTTCCAGCAAGACCAGAACGGCAACACCATCAAGCGGTACATGGAGTACCCGGTGCTGACCGGCCTCTACATGTACGCCGCCGCGCAGGCTGCGCACGGTTGGCAGTGGTTGCATGACGAGTTCGGCGTCCCCGGGGCGCTGAGCGTCGTCTTGTTCTTCAACCTCGTGGCGCTCGGCCTCGCGCTGTTCTGGCTCGTCGTCGTCTGGGCGACGGCGCTGACCGCTCGTACGCGCATCTGGGCGGCGTGGTTGGCGGCGCTCTCACCACTGGTGATCGTCCACGCATTCACCAACTTCGACGCAATCGCGGTGGCGATGGTCGCCCTCGCGATCCTGGCGTGGGCGCGCAACAAACCCTGGCTCGCGGGGTTGTTCATCGGACTCGGTGTCGCGTCGAAGTGGTATCCGATCCTGCTGCTGTTCGTTCTCCTCGTGCTATGCCTGAGGGCCAGGCGGGTCACCGATTTCTTGACCGCCGCGTCGGTGGCGGTGCTGACGTGGGTCGTGGTGAATCTGCCGATTCTGGTGCTGTATCCGCGCGGTTGGTACGAGTTCTTCCGCTACAACAGCGAGCGCGGCGCCGACTCCGACACCCTCTTCCGGATCCTCGCCAAAGCGTTTGGTTTCACATGGAACATCACGCTGCTGAACGCGATCACACTCGGTCTGCTGGTCCTGATCGCGTGCGGGATCGGCTACCTGGCTCTGCGCGCGCCGACCCGACCGCGCCTCGCGCAGTTGGCCTTCCTCATGGTCGCGGGCTTCCTGCTGGTGAACAAGGTCTGGAGTCCGCAGTACTCGCTGTGGCTCGTGCCGCTCGCTGTGCTGGCCATTCCGCACACGCGACTGCTGATGACGTGGATGGTGATCGACGCCCTGGTGTGGATTCCGCGGATGTCACTGTTCCTTGACCCGTCGCGCCGCTGGCTCCCCGAGGGTTGGTTCACCCTGGCCGTTGTCGTTCGCGCGCTCATGGTGATCGTGCTGTGCATCGTCGTGATCTGGCAGATCTACCACCCCGAGGACGACCTGGTGCGTCGAGATCGACGCGGCAGACCGCTCGACGATCCGGCGGGCGGACCACTCGACGGCGCCATCGGCGCGTATCCGCCGCGTGATGCCGCGCGCCTCGACGGCGTCGCCGGAAATGTCGCGACTGGAAGTGTCATGGCCGGAGACGTCACGGCAGGAAAATCAGGTGGAACCGAGCGGCGGTTCTCGACGTCCTAGGGTGCATGACAACACCCGACCTCCCAGCTCCTACCGAACTCATCGAATGGGCCGCGCATGCTGACCGCACCGCAGCCCTCATGACCGACACCGTGCAGATCGACGGCAACTGGTGGCGCGACGAGCTCGTCGCCGCAGGCCTCCCCGACGCCGGGATCGGGACATCCCGTTCGCGCGCCGAGCTGTTCGACCTCGGCACACTCGCGTCCACGAGCCCCGACGCGGCGCTCACCCTCCTCTGGAACTCCGTCGCGTTCTGCACCGGGCGCGCCGTCTCCGACAACCGCAAACGCATCATCGCGGTGAGCGCCAATCGCAGCCGCGTCGCCCGCGTGCTGCAGGAGGCAGCAGCTATCGCGTCAACCGATCCGGACAAGGCCTACGACATGCTGCGTCCCGGACGCACCAACCGCATCGACCGACTCGGGCCGAGCGGCTTCACCTGGTACCTCTACTTCGCCGGAGCAGGCGCCGCCGACCATCCCTGCCAGGTGATCGAGCCCGCGGTGGCACGTGCGCTGCGGTGGGCCGGTTGGGACAGCCTGAGCACCACCAACTGGTCGGCCGACGAGTACGTCGCCTATCTGGGCCTGCTACGACGCTGGCGCACCGAGATCGGGGTCGAACGACTCGACGTCGTCGTCAACGGTCTCGTCGCGCTAGCACCGCCGAGCGGGTGGGATTACGGATGGCAGTCGTGGCACCGCGACACGTGGCAGGAGGAGCCACACGACAGGTGGGTTCCGGGGCCGCTGAATGCCAACGACCTGAAGCTCGTCTACCACTGGATGGGCATGCTGTCGGAGATGAACCCCAGCTCACCTGCGGCAGAACACTTTTCCAAGATCGGAGCGAAGATCATGCGGGCGATCGGAGACGTGGGCGAGCCGGGCTACCTGCGTCACGACGAGTTCGGACGATACCGCGACGGCCGAATCGGGATGTCTTACCCGTGATGTGAGATGCGCTGCAGCAGAGCATCTCTCGCAGCGGGCCAGTCGTCGTCGGTCATGGCGTACTGCGCGGTGGTGCGCCACCCGTCGGCCCAGCGTCGATGTTTGCGGAGGAGTCCCTCGAACTCGGCGCCGAGTTTCGCGATCGCCGCCCTCGACTGCGCGTTGTTCTCGTGCGTGTGCCACACGACGCGTACGGCGCCGCAGTCGTCGAAGGCGTGATGTAGCAGAACGTATTTCGCGGTCGGATTGACCGCGGTGCCCTGCGCCTTCTCGGCGTAGAAGGTGTACCCGATCGCGACAGAGAGGTTCGCGTGGTCGATGTCGTAGTAGCTCGTCGAGCCGACCAGCTCTCCGTTGCTGTTGTCGACGACCGCGTAGGCGATGCGCGCATCGTCGGCGTGTGCGGCGGCAATGTATTCGCGCGCCGACTCCTCGTCGCGTGGCACCGATGTCCAGGCGAAGCGCTGCGGATCGTCGACGACCTGCGCGAGTGCGGGAGCGTCGTCGAAGGTCAAGGGCCGCAGGGTGACCCGCTCGCCGACGAGTGGGGCGTCGCCAAGCCATTCGTTCATGTCGACTCCTCTACGACGACGTCGCGAGCACGGGTTCGGGGTCGTCGGACGGCCGTGGCCGTGGAGCGACCATGGTGGCCAACGGTTCTCGCAGCGGGGCACGGACGAACGCGAAGATCAGGTAGAGGTGGATCGCGGCGGTCACCCAGACGCCGATGTTCACGCCCGCCATCACCCACCACTGCATCGGCGCGTGCGCCGTGTAGATGCCGAACAACCGGAAGATGGTGGTGTCCAAGAGGAAGTCGGCGATGAGGTAGGCGACGATGATCGGCCAGCGGGTCTTCAGCAGCACGAAGAACGGGAGGATCCACAGGGTGTACTGCGGTGAGTGGACCTTGTGGAACAACATGAATCCGGCGAGCATCGCACCCGAGACGCCGATCCACGGATAGGTGCCCGACTGCAGGTACACCCGCCACCCTAGATAGACCGCGAGCGCGAAGGCGCACAGGATCAGCAGGGGTGACAGCATGCCGACGAGCGAGTTGTACGTGTCGGTCTGTCCGCCGGTGAAATGTCGAAGTCCCCAGTACCAGATGGAGTTGGTGTCGACGTCGGACTTCCGCTTGCCCTGGAACGAGAGTGCGGCCTTCCAGCCCTCGAAGCCGACGATCATGAACGGCAACTGAATCGCGATCACCGTCACGGCAGCCGCCGCGGCAGTCATGATCGCGCCGGTCCAGTCGAGATCCTCGGTTCGACGACGCGCGTTGATCATGCCGCCCGCGCCGCGCGTCAGCACGTACAGCGCTAGCGGCAGCGCGAAGAAGCCCGGATAAAGCTTGAGGCAGAAGCCGATTCCCAACAGCACGGCCGCGAGCATCGCCGACGTTCGTAGCGAGAGTCGCCGGTCGCCGGTTCGCGGGTTGGTCGACGCACCCCACGCCATCACCGCGACGGCACCGACCGCCGTCGCGACGACGGGCAGCTCCCAGTTGTGGAAGGCGTAGAGCACGAGCGGCGGCGTCGCGGCCCACAGAAGAACCCACCAGCGGGTCATCAACGCCAGCATGATGGTGATCGCGAAGGCGAACGGGGCGAGCAGCAGCGCGGAATGCTGGAAGAACTCGGTGTCGGTGTTGGCGCCGATCGCGCCGAGGTACATCAGCATTCCGGACAGCACCGGGTACTCGACAACGCCGCCGAACAGGTGGCCGTTCGGGCCGATCCCGCCGTGGATGTACGGGAAGATGTGGTTGTTGATGTCGCGCCCGACCCACAGGTACATCAGGTCGGAGTAGCAGGGGACCACGGCGTCGACGTCGCCGACGGGGAAGTGATGCGACCGACCGTCGGGAAAGAACGGCTCGCCGCCGCACTTCACCTTGATGACATAAGACCAGTACAGAGCCACCGACGTGAGAAGGAGCGAGACCAGAAGGATCAACGCCGTCTCGCCTCGGCGAGACAGTGTGTACTGCCCGAAGCCCATGGTCGGAGAGAAGCGGAGCGCGGGCATGGCCTACAGGGTAAGAGATGGCGGGCCGGTGGTCTGCGTCACCTACCCGTCGGCCGGCTTCGTCTCGGCGGAGCGGGGTTGTGCGTTGCAGCGCGATTTCGCTGGTCAGGGGTGCCCCGTGTATGGTGGAGCGGTTGCCGACGCAGGCGACCCTCCTGCCACGGACAGTCCGTGGCCGATGAGCCCATAGGAGGTGATGTGGTCTTATGCGTCACTACGAATTGATGGTCATTCTCGATCCTAATCTGGACGAGCGCACCGTCGCCCCTTCACTCGATACTTTCCTCAACGTTGTCCGTAACGACGGCGGCAAGGTGGATAACGTCGACATCTGGGGCAAGCGCCGACTCGCGTACGAGATCTTGAAGCACAGCGAAGGCATTTACGCCGTCATCGATCTCAACGCCGAGCCCAAGACGGTCAGCGAGCTCGATCGTCAGCTGAAGCTCAACGAGTCGGTTCTGCGCACGAAGGTTCTGCGCAAGTAACCCACAGATCCCTGATCGACCGAACGAATCCATCGATCTCGTCGGTGTCGACACCTAGGGTTGAACTCAACTCGCGGTGCACATCGATTTCGACGAGTGCCCACACGTAGACCTAAGGGGAAACACATGGCAGGCGACACGGTCATCACGGTCATCGGCAACCTCACGGCTGATCCGGAACTCCGGTTCACTCCGTCGGGTGCGGCGGTGGCCAACTTCACGGTGGCGTCGACGCCGCGCACATTCGATCGTCAGACGAACGAGTGGAAGGACGGCGAAGCGCTGTTCCTGCGCTGCAACATCTGGCGCGAGGCCGCGGAGAACGTGACCGAGAGTCTGACCAAGGGATCCCGGGTCATCGTGCAGGGCCGTCTCAAGCAGCGGTCGTACGAAACCCGCGAGGGTGAGAAGCGCACTGTTGTTGAGCTGGAGGTCGACGAGATCGGCCCATCGCTGCGGTACGCCACCGCGAAGGTCAACAAGGCCTCGCGCGGTGGGGGCGGTGGCGGAGGCTTCGGCTCGTCCGGCGGCGGAAGCCGCAGCGGCGGGTCGGGCTCGGGCCAGCAGGTCGCCGACGACCCGTGGGGCAGTGCACCCGCGAGCAGCGGCGGAAACTTCGGCGGCGGGGACGACGAACCCCCCTTCTGAACCGCGACGACGCCCCTTATGTGAAAGAGGCGTCCTCGCAACAACTTTGGAGTAAGTACACATGGCAAAAGCTAAGAGCACCCGGAAGGTGCGCGTCGAGAAGGTCACCAAGACCAAGGCGTGCTCCTTCTGCAAGGACAAGAAGGCCGACATCGACTACAAGGACACCGCGCTGCTGCGTCGTTTCCTGTCCGATCGCGGCAAGATCCGGTCGCGTCGCGTGACCGGCAACTGCGTCCAGCATCAGCGCGACGTCGCTGTGGCCGTCAAGAACTCGCGTGAGGTGGCACTGCTGCCCTTCACGTCGACCGCCCGATAAGCCGGAAGGGGATAACGACATGAAACTCATCCTCACCGCTGCCGTGGAGAACCTCGGCGAAGCAGGCGACACCGTCGAGGTCAAGGACGGCTACGGCCGCAACTTCCTGCTGCCCCGCGGCCTGGCCATCAAGGCCACCCGTGGTGCCGAGAAGCAGGTCGAGACCATCCGACGCTCGCAGGAGGCCCGCGAGGTCCGTGGCGTCGAGCACGCCAACGAGCTCAAGCAGGCGCTCGAGAACCTGTCGGGCATCAGCCTGTCGGTCAAGACGCACGATTCGGGCAAGCTGTTCGGCTCGGTCACCGCTGGCGATGTCGCCGGCGCGATCAAGTCCGCAGGTGGCCCCGCAGTCGACAAGCGCACCGTCGAACTACCCAAGGGACACATCAAGTCGACCGGCACCTTCCCGGTCGTCGTGAACCTGCACCCCGACGTCACCGCGACCGTTCAGGTCGACGTCGTCGCTGCTTGATTTACCCGCTGCCTGATACGCAGTAGCTTTACACCGGTCGAGAGCCGGGCGGACACCGTTCCGCCCGGCTCTCGTCGTCTGTGGGGCCCTGCAGTGGCGGCTTGGCATATCTCGTGAACTGCGTACTCGTACGCCGCGACGCGCACGCGCAGCCGCGAAAGTGGGGTAGACGGCTACCCGATACCGCAAAGGCCCGCGCTCGTAGCGTCATGTGCAGCGAGTTCCCCGGGTCCAGCTCGGTAATGGTGCCCGACGTGGTGTGCCGGTGTAAGGGATTCGCGTTCACAGCTATGCAGTCCCATCTCGGAAGTCACCGCCATGCACACTCTCTTCGGTCACCAGATCCAGCACAATCCCGTCGCGACAATTCCCCTGCGCAGGTCATCCCAGAACCAGACCCAAACGTCAGTACCGCCCGTCGTCGTCGGAGTGTGCGGAACGGACGAATCATATTGGGCGGTCGAGTATTGCGCTCGTGCGGTCCGCGCCGAGGCGCCGCTCTACCTCGTCAGTGCCGTCGCACGGCAGCGGGCGAATCCCCACCGCAGTCACGAGGAACGACGCTGGCGGGATGAGCTGGGCGTCGACGCCTATCAACTCGAGGAACTCTCGGTGATCCATGAAGTTCAGCGACGCGCACGAGAAGTCGCTTGTGCCGCAGGCGCTTCCGATGTTCGAGCGCTGGTGCGCAGCGGTAGTCCACACGTCGTGTTGGCGCGTGAATCCCGCGACCTCGATGCGGCCGCTATGGTTCTCGGGTATGCGTCCGGCCCGGGTCGACTGGCTCGAAGGCTGTGCGCCACAACAGATATTCCGATCCTCATGGTCAACAAGGGCGTCGATGCGGGGTACCTACTCACCGCTACGCCACGTGGCGTGCGCAACCTGCGTGAGCGGCGTCGAGCAGGCGCCCCCGCGACTGCGGAGTGACGATAGGGGCCTATCAGCTCGGGCGGCGCCGGCACGAGCGGTAGCTGACTCGACGCCTGAAGTGACGCCGGCAGGTAGCGCGGCGCGGGATTGCCGTTGTGCGCGGTGTCTCCCGCGGGGTAGTAGAACTTGTGGAATCCGGGCGAGAAGATCAGCGCCCGGTTGCCGGTGCGGCAGGCGACCTGGGTGGCTGAGGGCACCGTGCAGGTGACACCCGCGATCGTCACCCGTGTGCCGACACTCAGGCGCGGCGGACGGAAGCCCGACGTCGAGCCGAAGCGGTATGAGGTGCCGGTCAGCAGATCGGGTTCAGGTACCCACCACGGCCCCTGGGCGTCGGCGGTGATGGCTGCGCCCTGGACGCCGGGAGGTGCGGTCGCGGGGCGGCCCTGGCAGCCCACCGAGCGGAACGTCGGACCGATCTGGCAGTTCCACCGGCCGGTGGTGAAGAACGACCGTCCGTTGTCGTCGTAGGCCAGTGAGCGGAACGGCGTCGGATCGACTGGTGCGTAGCGCGACAGGTCGAACGCGGCGGGCAGCGGTAGGGGTGCCGCGGACACCGGAGATGCGTTCAGTAGCGGCACGAGAAGTGCTGCGGCCGCCAAGACACACGACGCCAGACGGGAGCGAGACATCCGGTGGCGTCTGCGGGTCGTCGGCACGGGGCCAGTGCACCACATCGCAGCGTCGGGCGAGGGCAAAACTCAGACAGTGGCGGGTTGCGCGGCGCGGCGAAGGCGAATCGCCGCGCATCAACTGTGTTGTTGCGCAGGTCACACCCACTGTTCACTGCGTTGTTGCTCGATGGTGGTTGTCACCCGCCCACAACACGCCCGGCTGTGAGTTTCCCAAGACACGCCGAGCCGAGAAAAGTTCTTCGTTGTGGAAATCGCACACAGCATCTGACCTGCAGAGATCGAGTTACACACACATCTACTCCCCAACGTTCTCCACAGCGGCTGCACAACTGACACGCGGTTGCGCGCGAGCCGTCCACAGGCCATCCACAAGTTCGTCCACAAGCGCGTTTGAGTGCGACGAGACGAACTCCTACTGTCTTCCATCAGTGCCCGATGGTGTTGCGCGTCGCGATGTGCGGTCCGACCTGTCAGACCCCTCGGGTATGAACAAAGACGACTCAGCCAGTCAGGCTTCCGGGGGACGGCAGAGTCGTCAGCACACCGCCGTGTCGACGAGTTGACGGTTGGGGGGCCGTCCATCGTCAGGGTTCGATTTCGAAAGGTTGGCACACGTGGCAGTTGTCGATGATCGCGGCCACGGTGCGGCTCGGGATTCCGGACGACCAGACGAGCCAGAGATGCCGGTCGAGGAGTATGGCCGTCAACCGCCGCAAGACATGGCGGCCGAGCAGTCCGTTCTCGGCGGCATGATGCTCTCGAAAGACGCGATCGCCGACGTCATCGAAAAGATCCGCACCAACGACTTCTACCGCCCGGCGCACCAGGCCGTCTACGAGGCGATCCTCGAGCTGTACGGCAAGGGCGAACCCGCCGACGCCGTGACGGTCGCCGCAGAGCTCGAGCGCGCGGGCGAGCTGCGTCGCATCGGGGGCGCACCCTATCTGCACACCCTCATCTCCACCGTGCCCACCGCGGCCAACGCCGGCTACTACGCCGAGATCGTCGCCGAGAAGGCCATTCTTCGACGCCTCGTCGAGGCCGGCACGCGCATCGTGCAGTTCGGCTACTCCGGTGCCGACGGCCAGGATGTCGCCGAAGTAGTCGACCGCGCGCAGGCCGAGGTCTACGAGGTCACCGAGCGGCGTACCGCCGAAGACTACGTGCCGCTCGAAGAGTTGCTGCAGCCGACGATGGACGAGATCGACTCCATCGCCTCTCGCGGTGGTATTTCACTCGGTGTGCCAACGGGTTTCGCCGACTTGGACAAGCTCACCAACGGACTCCACCCCGGACAGATGATCATCGTGGCGGCCCGCCCGGGTGTCGGCAAAGCGCTCTCGCTCGACACTCCGCTACCGACTCCGACTGGCTGGACCACGATGGGCACGGTGAGTGTCGGCGACGAGCTCATCGATCCGCACGGTAGGCCGACGCGCGTCGTTGCCGCGACCGAGGTCATGACGGAGCGGCCGTGCTTCGAGGTGGAGTTCAGCGATGGCAGCGTGCTCGTCGCCGACGAGCAGCACCAGTGGGTCGCTGAGGTCGACGATGAGCGACGCACCCTCACCACCGCCGATCTGCGGGTGCACGTCGGGTGCGCGATGGTGCGCAACACCGAGCCACTCGAGTTGCCGCGCAAGAACTTTGCCTACGGCCCGTATACCGTTGCCGCACTTGCCGGAATGGCATTCGACGATCCCGAGATCGGCATCCGCATCGACGCCGAGGGCGACGTCGACGTCATGGCGCTGATGTCAGACCTCGGTGGGCGTATTCCGTATGAGTACCTGCGCGGGTCGATCGCCCAGCGTCGAGCACTGCTCGCCGGCCTCCTCGATGCCCGTGCGAGCGTCGACGAGGACGGGTGGATCATCGTTCCCGCCGCCACCCGACACATGACCGCCGTCATCGCCGACCTCGTCGCCGGGCTCGGCTACACATACAAGAGGTCGGCCACCGGCTGGCTCCGCGTCGACACCGGCGACGACGACGTCTTCACTGTTTACCATAAAGCGTTGCGCCACAAGGAACTTCGCATGCAGTCGGGAGTTCGACGCGTCGTCGCCGTGCGCCCGGTCCGCAGTGTCCCGGTGCGGTGCGTGCAGGTCGACAACGACGAACACATGTATCTCGCCGGTGAGGCGATGGTGCCGACGCACAATTCGACGCTCGCCATGGACTTCATCCGGTCGTGCTCGATCGGCCATCAGATGACGGCCGCGATGTTCTCTCTGGAAATGAGCAAGGTCGAGATCGTGATGCGACTCCTCTCGGCCGAAGCCAAGATCAAGCTCGGCGACATGCGTGGCGGTTCGATGTCCGACGACGACTGGACGCGCCTCGCACGCCGAATGGGTGAGATCTCCGAGGCGCCGCTCTTCATCGACGACTCGCCGAACCTCACCATGATGGAGATCCGCGCCAAAGCTCGACGCCTCAAGCAGCGCCACGACCTGAAACTCGTTGTGGTGGACTACATGCAGCTGATGACGTCGGGCAAGAAGGTCGAGTCTCGTCAGCAGGAAGTCTCGGAGTTCAGCCGCCAATTGAAGCTGCTCGCAAAGGAACTCGAGGTTCCCGTGGTCGCGATCAGCCAGCTGAACCGTGGTCCAGAACAGCGCACCGACAAGAAGCCGCAGGTGTCGGACCTTCGTGAGTCGGGATCGCTCGAGCAGGACGCCGACATGGTCATCCTGCTCCACCGCCCCGACGCGTTTGAACGCGACGACCCGCGCGCAGGCGAGGCCGACATCATCGTCGGCAAGCACCGCAATGGTCCTACTGCCACGATAACCGTTGCGCACCAACTACATTTGAGCCGCTTCGTGGATATGGCGCGGGGGTAGTTGGTGTTTGTAGATCTCATTTCAAATGGCCAAATCTCAACGGTAGTGGCAACTGATTGGCCAATCAGTTGAGATTTTTCGAAGGTGCACCCGGCGTGTCGTAGCTGGTGGAGGCTGTCGCAGGCGCAGTGTGGGCTGAGATAACCCAGCGAGCGCAGGGGCGGCCGATGGCTACCGCCGAACTTTCATCGAATGCGACAGACGACGGCCCGGCGTCGGTGGTGGATCTCGCATCGGTGATGGTGAAAGTCCGGTCGCGGCTTGATGGCTTGGAGTGGTCAGGACCGTGGAAGGATGTGACGACGCAGCGTCTGCGTGCGGCGGCGCCGTGGAGGACAGTTCGCTGGTTCAAGGGCCAGAAGCATTACTCGTGCACGTATTGGGCTGCGACCTGTGCCGGCCACGTGACTAACGAGTCTCGTCTGGAATTGGGTCGGTTGCTGCTCGCCGACTTCGAAAAGTCGGTTTCGTGGGTCGTTTCGCAACCGCTTCGTTGGAGGCGGTCTTGCCCGAGCAGTTGTTCCCGCAGTCCTTTGGGTCAGGGGTGTCGCAGTTCGCGGTAACGGGTGGGTGTCAGCTCCTCGCTGGAGGCGACTTGCAGCTGGCCTGGGCGGGTGCGGTGTTCGTAGGCGGCGATCACCAACCCGACGCCGCCGGCAGCGGGTACCAGCACACCCTGCACATGGAGGAACCAGGCGGCATGGCCCACGGCTTGGCAGGCCGACCAGTCATCGCCGTGGATATCGTCCTCGTCGAGGCCGACCGCTTCGCGGGCTTCTGTGGTTGTCAAATCCAGCACCGCCAGCTCCTCGGCCGTCACTGTGTGCAGCAGGTAGTCGGCTTCGAGCATCTTTTTTGCGGTCGTGGATGCCGCCTGTGCAGCCCGGTCAACTTCAACCATGCATGCCTGGGTGGAATCGGCCAGATAGATCGCCGAGAACAGCGAGGCGGGGTTCCACCTGCCGCCGAATCGCCGCGCCCCCTCGCCGGATAAAGGGTCGCGGTGGGCGGTGGTGTAGCGGTAGCACGTTCCTGACCACGCGACGGTGCCGCGCGAATCAATGCGCTGCACCAGGCCCTCGTCGAGCCCGTTGTTCACACGAAGACCCCTTCAGCCATCGCGTCGATGAGCGCCAAGACGCGTTGGTACTCACCGTCGCGGACCAGATCGGCCGGTTTGGCATGGGCCAGAAGCCTGTTCGGGGAGAACATCCATACGTTGGCTTGATCGCGCGGAAGTACTTCGGCCAATGCGTCGGCGACGTAGGACAGCTCTATGAGTCGCTGTTTGTTGAGACGTTGCGGGACGACCTGACCGGAGGTCCAGCGCGCCACCGAACGCGCGGAGGCATCGACGATGCCGCCGACCTCCTCGTAGGTCAATCCCAAGCGCTCGATCGCACTCGACACGGTCGAGGCGAGTGCGTTAACTCCCATATTTGTCCGCCTGTCTTCCTTTTGTCATTCACTATGTCATGTATTCTGTCACGAGACGAGGCCCGCAGGCGAGAGGACGTTCCACACCATGGGGATTCAGTTTCGGCTTGGACCCAACGACCACAAACCGGTCGAAGACTTCCTGTCCCGCGATCACACCGGCACCGCCGCGATCACCCTCGACACCAAGGCTGTGCGTCATCAAAAAGATGCTGCCGCTGCCGCCGTCGAAGCAGGGTTGTCCGTGTACTGGGAACCGGCGGCCGAGCGCCTTGCTGCACGTGGATATGACCTGGAAAAGCTGCCCCTCTGGACAGGTCGGCCCTACGACATCGACTCTCTGTCTGGCAACCTTGCAGAACGCGCCGCCCTGGTCGGGTTGACCATCGACAAGCACCCCGAACTGAGCACCCACATCACCGCGCCCCACTTCTATGTCACCGACGAGCGCACCGCGCGCCTGAATGTCGACCTCGCCGAACGCACCCGGATCGCCGTCGGCCAGGACAAGCCCACCCGGGCTGTCGTCACCCTGGCGACCACGGCCATCACCCGCCTGGGCATTGATCTGGCCGCTGAATACGCAGGCGCCGGGATCGGTGACATCGAGATCCGGTTTTCTCCGCTCGGTGGCGACGAAGAAGGCATCCGCAAGATCCGCACCGCCTTCGGAGTGCTCGATCAGTTCCGGGAACACGGCATGACCGTCACCTTGGGCCTGTCGGGGAACATCGGCCGCGCCGCGCTGGCCATGGGGCATGCCGATGCGTACTCGGTCGGCCTGGGGATGCTCGAAAAGGTCAACCACGCCCAAACGATGTCGCGCTACCGCAAGGCCCCCGACCCGGAGAAAGGCCAGGGCGGCGGTGCTGCTGCCGGAATTTACCTGCCCGCCCTCGGGGCTACCGTGTCGTCCAAAGCTGCTCGACAGTTGTTGAGCCACACCGATATACGCACCCGTGTCGGATGCCGTATCGGATCGTGCCGCAACAGTGTGACCGGGCCCCTTGATGACCGTCGCGCGCACTACCTGCACGCCCGATCGGGCGAGGTAGCCGAGACGCTTCGCCGTCCCGCGCCCTGGCGTGGCGCGATGGAGGTCGACCGCCTCACCGAAGCCATCGCTCTGCGCGATCGTGTCAACGAGCACTACCTCAGTGAGGACGTCCGCAAGCTCGGGACACGCACCCTGCGCAGTCTCATCGACGAGATTGAACACGAACAACAACAAGCCTCATGAGGCAACGGTCGATGTCGTACCGCGATAGTAGCTTGATCAGCAAGAATTATACGAGCGGATAGGTACAGCAACATGGCTGACTCCGACGTGCAATACGACAAGACCTCAAGAGATTGGAGCGCCAAACGCGCAGGCGCCGACCGCGCTGCCGGCCGTTACGAAACCCAAGCCGAAGCCCACGGTGCCGCACGCGGATTCGCACAACGCAGCGGTGGCGGTGAAGTCCGCGATCACCGCAAACACAACAACCAGATCCGCAACACCGGCACGGTGGGCAAAGCGGACCCTAACCCACCTAATGGATAAGAATCCACGGCTAGTGAAGGATCGAATGATGTGGGTGTCAGCGTCGGCGACGCTGGGTGTTGTCACGGCCGTGGCTCTGACTTTTGCTGGTATTTTCCTGACTAGTCCCAACGAAGCGCTCGAACTGCTGATCAGCGCGGTTCGCGCGCGCAATCCGGCCGATGGGCGACTCACTCAGGCTCCGCAGGTCACGCTGCGTCTAGGACCACTTACCGCTCGCGTTGCAGATCGTTGCCGCACTCCTGGCCGATGAAACCGACAGGCCGATCGCCGAGCTGGCCGAGGAGCTAGCCGGCGAGGAGGACAGGCTCAACAGCCTCGACTACGGCACAGACCTCTCCGTGCACGCCGCGTTAGCGTTGTCGGCCATCACCGGCGGCATCTGCTTGGCAGTGACCTTCGCCCCGACGTTGCGAATGAGAAGTGCACTCGGCACCGCTGCCACGCTGTGCCGGTGAACTGCTCTGCGACAGCCCGTTTGAGGCCAGCATGCGCGTCGGAGGTAAACCAGGTGCACCCCGCCCAGGCCGCGGGCCTTGAGCGAGCGGAGGAACTCGGACCAGAACTCATACGATTCGCCGTCGCCGACCGCGGTGCCGAGCACCTCGCGGGTGCCTTCCATCGACACCCCGATCGCGACCACCAGGGCCTGCGAGACGACGTGCGCCGATCCGCACCTTGCAAAAGGTGGCGTCCCAAACACGTACGGGAAGCTGATGTGCGTGTGCGTCCGCTTCCGGAACCGGGCGATCTCGCCGTCGAGCCCCTGGCAGATGCGGGAGACCTCCGATTTGGAGATGCCGGTGTCCACGCCGAGGGCTTTGACCAGTTCATCGACACTGCGGGTGGACACGCCGTGCACGTAAGCCTCCATGATCACCGCGTGCAGTCCTGGTCGATCCGCCGGGGCGTTCGATCAGGCACGGGAAGAACGAACTCGCCCGCAGCTTCGGGATCTGCACCTGCACATCCCCGGCCGGGGTCGACACCGTCTTGCCGCGGTGCCCGTTACGGTGCGTGGTCCGCTCGTCGGTGCGCTGGCGGCGCCCCGCCCTGACGGTGGCGGTCAGCTGCTTCGATCAGCTCCTGCAACCCGGCACGCAGCAGCTCGGTGAACATCGCTTGCGGATCGGCGGCCTTGAGCTCATCGAGACGGGCGCGCACGGCAGAATGATCCTGGGCCATCGTGTGGAGTGTCCTTACTGTGAGTCACGGTGGTAGGTAACTCATTGACCACTACACGATGGCCCGCCCTGGAAGCGACACGCCGGAGCCTCCGGCTACCCCGGCCGCTGCCCGAAACCACACCAGCCCAAGGGACTTACCCAGCGGCGGCGGTTCCAGACCTGCATCCGCCTGCGGGCTGAAGCCCACTCCATTCTCGTGCACCGCTGAGCCACCCGCCTGACTGCGATGAAGTCTCAGGGTGTCGATCCGAGCGAGTTCGATGCCCGTGGTTTCTCATCTGCACGGCGACCACTTCGGCAGGCTGCCGTTCTTGGTACTCGACCGTCAGTTTGCCGTCGGAGCAGACCACTGACCATGTTCGCGTGTATCGGGACGGCCGATCGGGTCACGGCCGCCATGGAGATGCTCTACCCCGGAGCAGCGTGGCCGTCGGTTCGAGGCGGATGTGGTTGAACTCGATCCCCCGAGGGTCCTGTTGGCCGTGGGCTGATGGCCGTGCAGGCATGGGGGGCCGGCCACGCTAGCGGTGCCCCCGACTCGGCCCCTTCGGATTGGGCTGGATGGGTCCAGCTCTGCCTACTCCGGAGACATCGCATGGACGCCTTCGCTAGTGCGTGCCGCGGAAGGCGCAGGCGTGTTCGCCATCAGGTCTTGACGTTGTGGGCGGGGAAGCGTACTTGGGACCGGGCCGGAGTGTCGGCGTCAGTCGAACCAGGGTGGCTCGGGCAGCAGGATGACGTCACTGCCGTTGGCCCGGATCCTCGTGATCGTGCGGCTCACGTAGGTGAGCTGGACGTCGAGCACGCGGCGCGCCCGCGGTCCGCGGAACACCATCAGGGTCGGGTCCGCGACCCGCACGTGTCGTACGAGCTCAGGCAGCAGGAGGTCCTCGTCGCCGAGGAGCAGGGCCGCTCCCTCTCCCGAGCCACAGGCCATCCGCACCGCCGCGGCCACCCGACGTCCCTCGCTGCCGGCGCCGAACTCGAGCTGGCGCAGCATCGGCTCGATGGTCGCCTCGGTGTTAGGCATGAGGGGCTCACCGGCAACGCGGACGATCAGCTCCCACTGCCGCCACGCGAAACCCTCGTGGGCATGGCGCTGCTCCAGCCAGTAGCGCATTAGCGCCTCGACGTGCAGGCTCCGCAGCGCCCGGCGGCCCAGCGACGCAAGCACCTCGGACGCGAGGTTCTCCCACCGCTGTTGCGACGAGCGCAGCACCTCCTCGTCCTCGGTGCCGCTGTCGTCCAGGAGGGCGGCGGTGGGTGCCGTGGCAGCGGACAGGAGCAGGTGCACGGCGAGGAGCGCCGGCAGCAGGTCGACCTCGTCGTCCGGCGTCAGACCGCGCCACCAGTCGGCGGCATAGGATGCCGCGACCGCCGAGACGCGACCACCGTCGACCGCGGTATACGACCGCGCGACCCGCTCCTCCACCGCGACAGACCCGAGGGTGGTGAGGTCGGTCGGCGCCGGCTCGTCGAGGAGGTCGAGCAGCCGCGCGAAGGCCGCGCGGCGCTCCCCCACGGGTGGGACGTGGGCGACCAGCCGTCGCGGCAGGACCAGCGTCAACCGGCGCTCGCCGACCGGCACGGCGACGACGGACCGACCGCCCTGCTCGATCGAGAGCACCTCTACGTTGAGCTGCTGGCCCACCTCGATAGTGTCGGGCTCGAGGCAGCGCAACTCGATCAGGGTGCCTTCTCGGGTCGCGGCGACGATCCGCCGACCACTCTCACGGTCGGTCACGCTGCGCACCGTCACCCCGAGGCCGAGCCCCCGGCGGAGCCCCGACCGCTCCGTGACCACCGCCGGCACGTCGAGGAGCGACGCGACCGGGGTCTGCGTCACGGACGGGTCGCTCGCCACCATGGCCGCGGTGAACGGGATCGCGTCCTCGGTGAGCCACAGGGCGCGTCGGTCCTCCCGATCGAGCGCCGTGAGGGCCAGCGCCGATCCCGGGACCCACGCCAGGCCGTTCGTCACCACGTCCCGGGCGACGATGCCGGTCACTCCGTCGACGTCGACGTCCGTCTCGGCGAGGAACCGGTCACCGGCCGGCGCTCCCGCCGGCGCCGGGCATGAGAGGTCCCGGCCGTCGCAGGACAGCCAGACCGGGGTGCCCGCGTCGCGGAGCGCGGTGGCCACGGCGACCACCGCGTCGATTGGCACGCCGGAGACAAGCCGGTCCGCCCGGAGCCGGACGATGGCCGAGGCCAAACGGACGAGGAGGAATCGGCTCTCGCTGCCGACGACCTGACCCACCATCGGGCGGCCGTCCGCGAGTGGCGCGAACTGGCGGCGGAAGGAGAACAGCAGTGCGGACCGCTTCTCTTTGAAGTGCTCGACCGTGACCGCCATGGCTCCGCCGGCGCCGAGCACCTCGTTCTTGAGGCGGGGTGCGATGAAGCGCCCGTCCCGGAATAGGTGCCGGTGCCACCGGTCCTCGGTCCAGATGTCCTCCCTGGTGTACGGCTGGACGCCCGGCAGCCCCGCTACCGCGAGCTTGCCGTCCTCGACGACCAGCAGCATCGAGTCACCAGTCACCGGAGGGCCAGTCACCTCGTCGATCGCGTTGTCCGCGGTGAGGCCGACAGACGCGGCGGTCGGCTGCCGCCATGTCGGGAGGTGCACGTGCACTTGGCCGGCTCCGAGCCGTAGCAACCCGGTCTCGTCGTCAAAGTGCTCGACCGGAAGCAGCAGCCGCGGGCACTCGGTGCCCGCCAGCCCGCGACCGCTCGTCACCCAACGCACGACGTGCACGCTGTCGACGGACCGGCCGGCGTCGCGGCGCACGACTACGTCGAGCTGGTCACCCACCCCGAACGAGCCCATCGAGACCTCGTCGAGCGCGGCGACCCGCCCCCCGGCGAGTCGGATGCCCAGCAGCGCACCGAGGACGAGGCAGACCACTCCCGGCGCGACCTCGAGGTAGAGCCCGTCCGGACGGCCGTCGACGGCCCGGCTGATTCCCGCCACCGCCGCCCGAACGGCTGCATCCTCGCTGCGCACGCCCTGGCTCAGGAAGGCACTCGAATAGGCCCACCGGTCGAGGTCGGTCGTGTAGCGCAGCCGCTCCCCGCGCTCGAAGAACACCGGGCCACCGTCGACGACCGAGTGCGCCTCGAGGGGCTGCCGCAGGACGGTGCCGTCCGGCTCCCAGGACCCGGTGCTGTCGTCGTGGAACCGCCACGAGATCGCTCGCGCCCGCTCCCGGAGGTCGGTGGCCGCGATGTCGGCAAAGGTGAGCACGGCCGGGTCGACCGCGACGTGCGTGCCGTCGACGACGGCGGTGACTCGACCGTCGCGGCCGAAGGAGAGCGCGCCGGCACCGGTGGTGCGACCGGCCGGTGCCGCACTGAGCCGGCCGCCCCGGAGGCCGAACAGCGCGACCTTCGGGTGCGGTGCCCCCATCAGGGCGGTGAGCTCCCGGGGCTTGCCGCCACCCCAGCCCGTCGGCTCGGCGTACGACGCGGGTGCGGCCATCTCACCGGGCAGACCACCGGCGATGAAGGCGATCCCGGCCCGTCCGTGGCCCCAGTAGCCGTCGGCGCGCGAGTCGGCGGGCGCGGTCTTCGCGAGCAGCCGGTTGGCCGGGAGCGCCACCATCGGGCGGGGGGTGGTCTCGAAGAACCGCCGGTCACTGGGGCTGCAGCGCGTTAGCGTGAACAGCCCCGACTCCCGCGACACGGTCAGCCGGACGACGTCCTGCCGGACCAGGTTGCCGGGCTCGGACTCGATCTCGCCGAACCGTACGCTGAAGTAGATGCCGTGGCGGTACTCCAGCCGAATCGTCCTCTCGTCTCGGTCGCGGCCCAGCTCGTCGACGAGGAGGAATGCGCCGTCCTGCGCGAGCGCTAGGTCGCGCAGCGACCGGGTCGACCGAGACGGGATGGTCGGGCCACAGAGCCGCACCTCGACGCCGGCCCGCTGCGCCGCCTCCTCGCGCACCCACCCGACGAGGAGGGAGCCCGCCAAGGCCCGCTCCCCCTCAAAGTCCTGGAGCCGAGGCAGCTGGTTGACGTCGACCGAGAAGTTGCGGCGAATGACCCGTGCCGAGCCGTCGAGGTCGCTCGCCCGGTCGCTGGCCGAGCGGACCGCGAGCAGCACCTCGTTGCCGAACCGCTTGATCCGGCCGCCCTTGACGAAAGTGACGACACCGTGGCCGATCGCCGCGAGCCCCTCCGCCGTGAGCGTGCGGTGGTGGAAGACCACCTGCAGCCCGGCCGAGTCGAGAAACCGCTTGGTGTCGAGCTCGCCATAGATCAGCCGGCTTGCGCCGTCGGTGACATCGAGGTCCTCCGCGCCCGTGTCCAGGACGGCGAGCGCGACCTGCGGGCCGAGGAACGATCTGCTCTCGTCAGTCCTCGCGCGGCTGAACCCCTCGATCTGCCGGACCCGCAGGGCGCCGCCCTCGCGTTCCACGCGGAGCAGGTGCAGGAACTTGAGCTCGGCGGCCTGGCGGTAGAGCGTCGTACCAGCGGACGCGGTGATCCAGGCCTCGCGGATCACCATCACCGTCTCCCCCTCGACGCGGGTGAACACGACGCCGCCGACCTGGTCGCCGTGGAAGAGCACCCGCTTGACCTCGTCGAAGGGCTGGTCGTCGAAGCGTAGCTGTGCGCCCTCCGCGCTGGCCCGAAGGCCGAAGCCGAACTCGAACACGTGCCGGCCGTTGTGCTCCATCGCGTACAGCAGCCGACGCGGGCGCACCTCCTCTCCGTACGGCGCGCCGAGGTGGGCCGCCAGCGCCTCGAGGTCGAGGTCGGGAACCTCCCGGAATGAGATCCCGTAGCTGTCGGCGCCGGTCGCGACGAGCCGCCCCAGCCCCGCCGTCTCGTAGTCCACAGCCGAGATCAGCACGGGCTCGGCGTCGACGACCGCCAGCGCCGCCTCGCTGCGCCGGCAACCCAGTTGGACGAGCTCGGTGACGTGCGCGCGATCGAGGTCCTGGGGCTCGACCTCGACCTCGACGGGCTCGCCGCGGGAGGCGAGCCGGTCGAGCTCGGCGGCGATGTCCGGGACCGACGCGACATCGACCGGCGTCCTGGGCCGGCGCAACGGCGAGCTCGTGGTCCGCTGCATGCGCACGTTGACCACGTCGAGCTCCCGCCCGAGGACCACCTGACCCAGCCGGCGGCGCACGACGATCCGGGCCCGGCGCACGGCGGCGGGTCCCACGGCCAGCTCGCGGGTGACGACTCCGCCGATGGCGCCTGCGTCGCCGGAGATCAGCACCCACTGCGTGCGCCCGCCGTCCGCTCCCCGCTCCACTCGGCACGAAGACTCCCACTGCCGGCGCGGCGGGCGCCACTGCCCCCCTTGGCGGACCGAGAACAGCGGAACGTCGCTCGGTACGTCCGCGGTCAGGACGGCGCCGCCGGAAGTCTGGACCACGCCTGTGGTCGTGCCGGCGGCGGCCGTGTGGCCGACGTACACGCAGCCGTCGACGGGCTCGCCGGGGGCTAGGTCGGGGAAGAGCAGGTCACCGATCCGGAATGTGCTGGCCACCGACACCTCGACGCCCCCGAACTCCGACGCGGCCCGAACCGCGACGATGGAGCCGGCGCGCACGCTCCGGACGCCGAGGTCGATGGCGACGTTGGGGTACCCAGGCACGTCGAACTTGACCGCGACCGGCCCGGCCGTTCGAGCTCCTCGGCGAACCGACCACACCAGGCCGACGAGCGGACCCGTCGCCCGCTCGAGAACGTCACGCAGCAGTCCGGCCGCGGCGCCGGTGACGGCTGTCCACGTCTCGTGCCGGGCGGGACGCAGACCGCCCAGCCGGGCTTGGCGGCCGCGCACGTCGAGGGTCCTGATGACGTCTGGGTCCAGCGGGACCAGGGACATCGACTCCGGCCTCAGCATCACCACGATCCCGTTGGTGGTCGCGCACATCACCCAGCCGTCGGGGGTGTACCTGATGACATTGCGGAGCTCGACCGTGACGTCCTCGTGGGCGAAGAACTCGGCGAACACGGCCGCGGGGTCCTCTCCCAGGCTGTTCGCGGGCTCGACCCGTGCGCGCAGATGCCCGGTCCGCTGCGCGTGTGGGTCGAACTCGTTCGGCGCGATGAACTGGGCCTCGTCGCGGGCCGCGCGCCGCCCGGTCGCCGGCCGCTCGACGGTCAACGAGATCGCGCTCGGGAACGGCGCGGCCGGGGCCGTCACGCGCAGCTGCCACACGCCCTCCTCCGGAGCGAGCAGCACTCCGTCCAGGTGCTCGTCGACCGCTCTTCGCCACCGCAGGTTGCGGTCGTCCACAGGACAGGTGAGGGCGCCGTGCACGTCCGTGCTGTGGTCGCCGTCCCAGAGCTCGAGCGTCAGGCCGGCCCCGAGAACGAAGGTGACCAGCAGGCCGTTCGGGTCGTCGTGTGCGCCGAGCAGCCGCTCGAACGCGGCCACGGTCTCGAGACCGATGTCGGAGCGGCGCAACCCGTAGACCTCGCCCGGCGCGGTCGAGAAGACCCAGCCGTCGGCCGACTCGGAGTTGAGGACCAACGTCGTCGGCGCCCCGGTGGTGACCATCTGGACGACTAGCGCCAGCCCGTCCCGCACGAACGGGAGCCAGTCGAGCTCGGCGTCGTACACCGCCACGACATCCGCGGTCTCGTCGTCGCGGCCCGAGAATGCCCGTGCGGTGTCGGCGTCCCAGAGGCGGTGGTCGACGGCCTGCGCACCCTGACCTCTGACCCGGAGCTGGAGGATTCGACCGGACAGCTCCGCACTCTCCCGGTAGGCCTCGAGGCGCACGGCGGTAGGCCGTCCCGTTCCCGGCTGGTCGAGGAGCATCCGGAACGAGCGCCTGTCGTTTTTGAGCACCGCTGCTACCGGGTCGCCGATACTCAGGGTCTCGGAGGCGGGGACCCGCCCGCGCAGCAGCACCGACCACAGGTCGGACTCGCCCACGTTGAGGATCGCGGTGGACACGCCGTCCTGCTCGGTGAGCGAGACCACGGTGCCCAGCGAGTTGCGCGGGCGCCGGCGCGGCGGGAACTGGGAGCTCACCCCCCGGGTGTCGCGACCGTCAACGAACGCCACGTGCGCGTCGTCCACCGGGTCGAGGACCAGCCCCCGGGTCAGCCACGCCGCACCCGCGACGCCGGTCTCGACGGCGCGCAGCCGGCGGCGGTCGAGTCCGGTCTGCGCCACCGGCTGGGCGACGGCCCGGAACCCGGCGGCCCCGGCGCCGTGGAGATCGGCGGCCTCGATGAGGAGGTCGCGCAGCTCGGTGCGCTCCGCCTCGGGCGTGCGCTGGACCGCCCGGTCGAGGGCATCGCGCCAAATCGTGCGCAGCCGCTCGGTGGTCGCGTCGCTCGGCTTCATCGACAGGAGGCGCCGCAGCGCCCCGGCCAGGAGCCGTCGGATCGTGCCCTCCTCGTCACCGAGCGGGGCCTCCTGCTCGAGCGCCCGGTCGAACACGTAGCGCCAGATCGTCGGCTCGTCGGACACGATTCCGACCCCGGCGACCTGCTCGACCCGCGCCGTCGACTCTCGGACCGCAGGATGGTCCAGCAGAGCGACGGCACGCACCAGCACGTGGAAGTGGTCGCGGGCGCGGTCGCGCTGGCGCAGCACCACGGCCATCTCGTCGGTCAGCTCGGCGAAAGTGGCCGCGATCCGGGGCTGGTCATCGGTGCCGAGAGCCTCGAGCCGGCGGATCGCGAGCGCGGCGGCGGCCGCGGCCGTCGGCTTCTTGCGCCGCTCCAGCAGCCACTCTTCGAGCGACGTCGTGGGTGAGAGGAGGACTTTGTGGTGGTCGAGTGTCGGCTGGCGGTACATCTTCTGCCAGACGGGCTGGACCGGCATCGGCCGGTGGCTGTACGGCCGACCGAACCTCCGTAGGACGTCGTTGAGGACCAGGGCCCGGACGTCGACAGGGCCCGGGCCCTTGTCGTCGAGCTCGAACTCCACCAGATCGACCATTTCGGGAGCCCACCGGCTCGGCCCCGCCTCGTCGAGGTGCGGCAGGATCGCGTGCGCCCAGGCCAGCGGCCGCGCCACGACCTGCGCGCCCATCAGCTCACCGATCTGGCCCGGCCGACCAGCTTGGAGCTTGTCGTTGACGGCGTCGATCCAGTCGTAGAGCCGCTCCGGCGACACCGAACCCACGTGACCGGTCGTCAGCTCCTCCAGCGTGAGCCGAGCCGCGACGACCAGCGGCGCCCACACGCGGTACAGCTCGGGCTCGAGCATCGCGTCGGCGACGAGGACGAGGCCGGCGAGGGCCGTCCGGGTGACGTCGGCCTGCTCGTCGTCCGCGACCTCGGGCGAGCTCAGCTCGCGGGCGGCAGCCAGGGACGGGAGGGCGAGCCGCAGCACCCCGCTCAGCCGACGGATCGCCGTGTAGTGCAATGACCCCTTCTCCTTGTGGGCCCTGAGCCACGGCGAGGCGACCACGGTGGCCGCCGCTCTCGTCGACACCTTCTTGTCCCTCGGCCCGGCCGTGGTCAACAGCCATCGGCCACCGCTCACCTCGGCCAGCGCGCTCGCGAGCGGGGCCCAGTCCCGGTCGCCCTGCCCCGGCGGGGCGACCACCATGTGGTCGGGGCTGCGCCGAATCTCGAGGAGCGCCGCGAGGTCGCCGGCGTACCGCTCCGGCTGGGCGATCGCCCGACCGAGAGTCGCCGTCTGCCAGATCTGGGCGCGCAGCACGATCGTGTCGTTCACGTGGATGCCGAGCCGGCGCACGACGGCCGCCGTGGGGCGGGTCCCGGCGGGCTCGCCGCGCAGGAAGGTCGTTAGGCCGCGCAAGTAAAGCACCTCGTCGAGGAGCGAGTCCGGGTCCGGCTGGAGCACGGCCGCGGTCTGGAGGAGGTCGGGCTCGAAGCTGTTCACCCCGTCGTCGGCGTTGTGGGCCGACGCGAGGAGCCGACGTCCGGCCTCGGGGTCGACGGCAAGTACCACGAGCTCGACCCCCAGCCGCAGGGGCAGCCGGCCCGCCGCACCGGTCGCGGCGGCGAGGACCACCTCGGCGAGTACTCCCTCCGGCTGCTCGTCGACGACCGAGGCCAGCCGCGGGGCGAGTGCTGCGGCGACCCCTGGGTCGCCCGCGAGGCAGGAGGCGAGCGCGAGCAGCGCGACGTGCAGCTGCTGGCTGGTCAAGCCGAAGTACGGCGTGTGCTCCTCGACGAGGACCTGATGTGCCGCCGCCGCGGCGAGGACGTCGAGGCCGGCAACGGCGTCCTGCACCTCGCGGCCGCCCATGGCGAGGCCGGACCCGATCGAGCGGACCAGGTCGACGAGGTCGGCGACCGCCGCACCCACGGCCCGCTCGGTGCCGTCCGAGGCGATGGTCGCCACCGCCTGCGCCGCGGCACCGGCGGCCTCGATCGAGACGTCGCGCACCATCACATCGAGCAGGGCCGGGAGCGCATACACGCCGACCTGGTGGTCGGCCGCGAGGATGCGCTGCACCGCGGAGACGTGCCGTGCCGGCTGGAGGGTGTCGAGCCGCAGCCGCTGCAGATCTATGAGCAGGTCCGAGGCCTGCTCCTTCAGCAGGTTGACGCACCGGGTGAAGTACCAGTCGGTCAGCAGATCGTTCATCGTGTCCCCTTCGTGGTACGCGCGCTCAGGTTCCGTTCGTCAAGCCTTGGTTGTCGACGAGACCCAGCGACTTTCGCACAGACTCGGGCAGTTCGAGAAGCAGTCTGTAGAGCGTGTGCCCCGGCCCCAACCGGAACAGCTCGTCGTGGAGGTACGTCTCCCGGAGCAGGTTCATCGGCAGGCTGGCCAGCGGGATCTCGCCACCGCCGCGCACCACTAGCGCGACGAACTCCCGCGTCGGCGACGTCCAGGCGGAGGGGTCCGCCGTCCGGCCGGACTCGAGCACCTCCCAGGCGGTGCGCACCGACGCCGACGAGCGCTCCAGCAGCGCTGCGACCACGAGGTCCAGCCGACCCGTGCCGCGCTCACCCGACCGCGCGATCGCGGCCAGCGCCGAGAGCGGAGGTACCTCGGGATCGTCCACCAGCTCCGCCCACCGGCGCTTTGTGGCCGCAATGTCGAGCCGCCGCTCGAGCGCCGCCGACATCGTGCCGGAAGGACCGGACGCGCAGCCACACCACCGACGGGTCCGTCGCGGCCCGCCACCTCGCCCCGACGACGACGGTCGGACCGACAGCCACACCCAGCGTTGCCCCCGCCCGGCGGTGGAGCTCTCGCACAACCTTCGCGTCGCCCCCCCCCGCCGTGGACGACCAGGGCGAGGTGTGCGCCGCCGATCTGCTCGCGGACTGCTGCGAGCCGCTGGTCGAGGCGCGCGACCGCGCCGGCGTCGACCGGGAACCAGTAGCGCGGCGTCCAGCGGATCGCGGTCACGTCTAGCACCTTCTCCGCCTCGTCCAGCCGGCTCCGGGTCACGCCCGCGGCCTCAACGACCGCCACCTCGAAGGTCCGGTCGAGCGTCAGCCGCTGGGTCGCGTTGACGACCCGCTCACGGACGCCCCGCACGTCGACGGCCCACTCGGACCGCTTCTCGGCCTTGGCCTCTGCGACCGCGACCCTGGAGCCGGCGGGGTCGTAATCCTCGTCTGACCGCGGGGCAGCTTTACCTACAAACGTCCGGTCGATCGCATTACCGTCGAGGCCCTCGACGACGAGGGTGACGGGAATGGGTGAGTCGCCGCTCGCAGCCTCGAACGCGGCATTAACTTGCGCGCTCAGGGCATGCACGTTCGGCGGAAACGGCTGCCCAGGCTGGCTCTCCATCCAGCCGATGACCTGGGTGGAAAAGGCTGCCTGTCTGGCGGAGCGGTCGTACAGCGCGACCCGGCCGATTTCGGTAGCGAAGTAAAAGAACTGCTTGGCCCCGCGCGGAGTCAAGCCCTCGGGAAACGGCGTCGACGGGAGCCCACCCTTGTAGCCGAGATGCTCGAAGTGGTTGGCGCATGCGTCGAAGAAGAGCAGTTGCTGTGGGAATCCCACGCCAAGCGACGAGCCCAACAGTTGGCGGATCTTGTCGACCGCCAAGTTGGTAGGGAGTTCGTCGTCGGCGTCGGCGGTGAAGAGGGCGCGCGCACCGTGGGCGGACACACCGTGCCCGCACCAGTAGACCAGGAGCAAGTCACCGCCCTCGGTGAGCAGGTCGCGCATCGCCTGCACGAGTGCAGGTCCGTTCGGGGCGACATCAGTCACGCCGGGCAGAGCGTTGGGTTCGCTGTCCCACGAGCAACTCAGCCGCACCCGCTCAACCGGCACTCCTTGCGAGATCGCCCACCTCGCGAAGCGGATTGCGTGGTCGGCTACACCAGGAAGGCTGCGGTTCTGCCCGAACTTGTACTTCTCGAGGCCGACCGCGAGCACGCTTGTCCGGCTCGGGTCAACCACCGCTGCCCCAGGGGACAACGAACTGCTCCACTGCCTTCCACAGGGCGGGGTTGGTCCAGTAGGCGCTGTGCGAGTAGTGGAAGGGCTGGCCATTATCGACCTCAACGTCACGCGTCCGGTTGCCGAACACGCCCTCTGCGCGGTAGCTGAGGATGTCGCGCGGGTCGTAGACGTTCAGCCACGGCGGCATGTGATCGGGCAGCGGGCTTGGGTAGCTGAGTGCCGGGAATGCTCCTATTTCGTAAAGGAATGGCGTTTGCGAACCGACCGTGATCAGACCCGCGACGCTCGGCATCTTCTCGCGCGCGAGAAGGTCAGCACACATGATTCCTCCGAGAGAGTGGCCCAAGAGGTGGACCGGGCCCCGGCCGATGTCGTGGATCGCAGCCCGGAGAAATCGACGGAGTCCGCTGCCGTGGGCCAGGAACCGCAGCACGTCCCCGGCCATCGGGGCCGCCGCGTCGGTAATGCTGCCCCTGTCGCCGGTGAGCTTGCGCGTGACCATTCGCGCCGCCAGGCCCTTGACCGGGCTCAACAAGAAGTCGCCGATCCCCAGACCATCGCCCTGCAGTTGTGTGGTGAGGTCGAGAACCAGCCGGTCACGTGTCATGCCGTTCACAGCGGGTCGGCCCTCGTCGTGGGCCGCGAGCAGGGTCCAGGCGACGAGGGCCCGGGCGATGGCCCGACGGTGGTCCACCGACTCGGGTGGTGCGGTTGCTAGGGCCTGGTCCAGCTCCGGAGCCTGGCGCAGCGAAGCGACCGCGCGTGCGAGGAAGTCTTCGAGTCCGGCTTGTGCGAAGTGCTCAAGGGCGTCTATTGACGGCTCGAATTGGTCGACCGCGTGGCGGAGCGCGACTGCGGGCGGCTCTTGCCCGAACGGCAGCGGACCAGCCATCGGCCTGTGGCGCAGGAGTCGCAACTCGTACCACGGGTCGAGCTCGAGCACGCTCCACATCGTGAGCTCCTGATCCGCCTCGCTGGGCACCGAACCCCCGTGCTCGTCGTACCCAGGGATGGACGCGCCGTGGGCAGCTAGAGCCGCACCCTCGGCGTCGCCCCAATAGCAGCCTCGCACCGCGAGGTCGAGCCCGTGTCGGGCAATCTCCCGACAGATCGTCTCCATGGTGGCGGCGTACCGCGACTCGCGAACCCCCGTGCCGTGCACGAACAAGATGGTCGAGCGCACGTCGGACCCCCTAAGCTTCGGCCGCGCCGAGCGGCGGAAGCCTCCATTCTGCCCGTTTCGACACATGAGCGGAAGCCCGCAACGCGGAGTCTCTCTTCCGTTCAAGTCTACGCAAAACCGGCTCTTCCGTATTTAGAGTGCGTAGGTCCGGTTCGCCGGTTGTGACGGCGTGGCACAAGATGTAAGGGGGTCCTGGGGTGTTTCGATGACGGTTCCTACACACGTCGTCGACCAGTAGCGCAGCAGATAACAGTAGTGGCCATACGCAAGCAAACGGCTATTACCCTCTCGTAGAGTACCTAGAAAAGAGAACCCATTGACTGATGGATACATCTATTTCCATAGAGACGTAGAAGGATACGCATACTTCTATAGTGAACCGTTTTTATTGTTTAGAACCAGCGCTCCGGGGGAAGAATTGCCGTTTGTCAGCGCGGAAGCGTACGTAGGCTCTGGCAAATGGAACAACATTTCTGAAGATAGCTTCAGTAGGGCAATGATCTCAGGTGAATATCAACCTGTCGATGCGGCTGATGTTGACTCTCTTATCGTCGAAATAAACCAACGACGAAGCGGTTGACACACCCTGTTCTAGCGAAACATTCATGCGCAATTTAGGCCGCGAAAAGAATAAATCAATTGAAGCTTGCGGACGATAAACACGTAGAGCGCGTCGAGCACGATTGTGACCTCGTTCATCGAGTAGCGCGTGTTGTGGAGATCGGTCTTAAACGCCGCTAACTCATCAGTGGTGTGCGCGTCCCGATGTGCTCGATACTGCGGGGCCTGCGCCAGTTGGAATCACAATCTGCGCCGCGCTCGAACAAGCGGTTGTCTTCATAGCGCCCCTACGCCACGACAGCAGCCTGCGACCCCGCCCGTAGCGCACAGACTTCGACCATCCAGATATCTCCACTGCAGGTTACGGGGCTAGCCGTGAGCGCGAAGTACGAAGATCATCTGAGTCAGTTTTCAGCAGTTGAGGTACTGGATCGGATTTGCCTGCCCCGGTTTGAATAGGTGTTTAACGCTGCTGTTTGCGTATCGACCAGAGAGTTCGGGGTCGATTTGCCCGTTGAAACGCCAGCGTTGAGGGCCGCTTTCCGGTGCTGGCTGCCAGTCGTCGATTCTGTAAACGGCGCGAACTACGCCGTGCGAGACTGCAAACGCATACTTGGCGTCTTCTCGACGTTTGCCGATTCGCCAGGATTGGCGCGTGGCGTCGTAGAGGGCTTGTGGTGTGATGGTTGGTGTCCAGAGACCGGGGATCTTAATGAGAATTGCCGGGACCGTGATGTCGGGGGCACGAGGAGCGTTGTATCGACTCGCGATTACGTTGACACTGGCGAGTCCCCTTGAGGCGACGTCGTGCCCAAGGACCTTGTTGGTCAGCCCGAACAGTTTGTTGTCGAGGGTGGGATCGATGAGCCGCAGCGCGTCGATGACGCTAGCTTCGATCTCGTAAGCGAGGCCCTCGGTAGCCAGACCATGCCGGATGATAAAAGCCTCGACCTGCCGGTTGGCGGCATGGATCGCATTGATGAGTTCGATCTTCGAGCCTACTACATCCTCGCCGGGGGCCATCTGTGCTTGCACTGCATGCGCAAAGACTCTGTTGCCCTTGCCTTTACCTATATAGAAGACTCTGCCGTCGATCGGGTTACGGAGGGCGTAGACATACCATCCGATCTGTTCAGCCACATGCGAGCTGAAGACGTGGGGGTGGGCGACTGTTTGGTCTGACGCTGTTTGGGGCGGCTGGGGAGGTGGCTCGATGTGAGTATCGGTGTTCGAGCCAATGTCCCAACTCACGCCTGCGCGCACCTCTTCGCCGTACGCGTACGGAACGGCGTGGTGCTGGTGTACCAGCCGCATAAGCTGGGAATACCAGGAAACATACGTCGGGTCTGAACCTAACCCAGTACTCGGAATGTCTTCGAGGATGAGATCCGCGATTCGCTCCACAGTGGTGGCCTTAGTGACAGGCGTGCGTGCGATCATGAACTCATCGCCGGACGTGTAGCGAAAACTATTATCCCAATCGCGTAACTCCAGGTACCCGTCCTCGTCGATCAGGTTGTCTGCAGTGGTGACGTTGACTCGCCAATGCAGGCCGGAAGGGGAATCCCCCGGTAGGACACGCACCAGTTCGTGCCCGTTAGAGTGCAGCAAGGTGACGGCGTCCAGGATCAATATGGCGACATCGACAAGTGTGAACGAGTCATTATCTAGTTCTCGGTTTCGAGCTTCCACCTATGCGATTTTGCCCCGGTAGCGACTACTCTGCGATCCCGCGCCGAAGCGTTACGCTCTACCCGTAGCGGACGCCCGATCCGCATCGCTAACCGGATAGGCTAACCACGAATGAACGCAGCGAGGCCTCCGTCGGCTGCGCAAGCTTCTCGGCGCGCCGACGCCGAGCGAAACCGCGACAAAATCCTCGCCGCTGCCCGCTCGGCGTTCGAGGAATCCGGCAGCGACGTGTCCATGGCTGAGATCTCCCGCCGCGCCGGCGTGGGCATGGCGACCGTCTACCGCAACTTCGCCGACCGCCGCGCCCTGCTCGAGGCGCTGTACCAGGGCGAGGTCCAGGTCATCTGCGACGCAGGCGAGGACGCGCAGGGCGACACGCCTGCCGCAAGGCTCGAGTACTGGCTGCGGAGTTTCATGACGTTCGCGCTGAATAAGCGCCCATTCGCTGCGGACCTGCTGGCCCATGTCGACGGCGACGAGACGATGTTCGACACCAGCCGAGCGCGAGTGGTCGCTTCCGGCCGGCCACTGCTCATCGCTGCGCAGCACGCGCAGGAAGTCCGCGGCGACCTGTCACTGGAACAGATTCTCGATTCCGTCGTCGCGATCGCGGCCATCCCCGGAGACGCGCGCTACCGTCGGCCGATTCTCGAGACCTTCCTGGACGGCGTTCGCATCCCGACGTAGCTCCGGGGTGCAATCAAAACCTTGTCAACCGGATAGGCTATCCGCTACTTTAAGTGGAGTACCGCTCCGGTTAGCAAGTGCCTGGAAGCGGCGCCGTGAACGTCGAACGCAGGAGAACCGATGAGTGACAAGCAGATCGCAGTGGTAACCGGCGCAAACAAGGGGATCGGCCGCGAGATCGCCAAGCAGCTCGCCGAACTGGGCAACGCGGTGGTGGTCGGGGCGCGCAACGAGCAAGCCGGGGAGCAGGTCGTCGCGGAGATTTGCGCTAGTGGCGGCGAGGCGGTCGCCGTCGCCCTCGACGTCACCGATCCCGGGTCGGCTGCGGCTGCCGCCGAGACGGTGGAGAGCCTCTTCGGGCGGGTCGACGCTCTGGTCAACAACGCTGGTATCAGCCACCGGCCGGGTTCGGACTTCTCCGGTCAGCTACCTCGCTCCGCCAACGTCGACGACATCCGATTCGTGTTCGAGACCAACGTATTCGGCGTCATCAACGTGACGAGCGCCTTCCTGCCGCTGCTGCGGAAGTCGAGGGCCGCGCGCATCGTCAATGTGTCCAGCAGTGCGGGGTCGTTCGCGATGATGACGGATCCGCAGAGCTTCGAGTCGGCCCCGGTCGCACTGGGTTACGTCCCGTCCAAGACGGCGCTGACCGCGATCACCCTCCAGTACGCCAGGGATCTCGCCGCCGACAACATCCTCGTCAACGCGGTGTGCCCCGGCTTCGTCGCCACCGACCTCAACGGACACAGGGGAGTCCTGACTCCCGCTGAAGGCGCCGTCTCCGCCGTGCGAATGGCGTCGATAACGGCGGACGGACCCACCGGTACGTTCACCGATGTCAACGGTCCGGTGGCGTGGTAGGCACCCGGGCCGAGGGAGACGTGTGATGCCATCGTTCGGGATTCTGACTGCGCCGCAACAGGTTGACTACTCCGACCTACTCCAGGTGTGGCAAGAAGCCGACGGCGTACCGGCGATCGAACACATGTGGCTTTTCGACCATCTCCTGCCGATTGGGGGACCGCTCGAGGGACCCATCTTCGAAGGATGGACGCTACTCTCGGCGCTGGCCGCGGTCACCGAGAGAGTACGAATCGGAATGCTGGTGACGAGCAACCGCTTTCGTCCGCCGGCGATGCTGGCGAAGATCGCGGCGACCGTCGACGTCGTGTCCGACGGTCGGCTGGACTTCGGCATCGGCGCGGGCTCCAACCCGCGCATTCCGATAGCCCGCCGTGAGTACGAGGCAAACGGGTTGCCGTACAACAGTTTCGGTCAATCAGTGGAAGCGCTCGCCGAGGCGTGTGAAGTGATCAAACGGCTCTGGACGGAGGACAATCCGTTCGACTTCACTGGCGAGCACGTCATGTTGACCGGGGCGGTGGGCAATCCCAAGCCGCTGCAGCGTCCGCACCCACCCCTGCTGATCGGTGGGCGATCGCGGGCAACCCTGCGGGTGGTCGCACAGCATGCGGACATCTGGAACATGCCGGGCGGCGACATCGCAGAGTTGGTCGAGCGCAATGCGCTGCTCAATCGACTGTGCGACGAGGTCGGTCGCGACCCGGCGTCGATCGTACGATCGGTCGCGTTGCCGACGTCCTACGAGCATCCCGCTCAGACGCGGGCGGCTATCGCTGAGGTCGTCGACGCGGGCTTCACGCACATAGTTCTCATCCTGCCGCCGCCCTTTCCGGCGCACACAGCACTCTGGGTGGCGGACAACATCATTGGCTGAACACTAGGACAGACGCAAGTGTCAATTCAATGGCGCTCGCGTTCGCCGAGGACGTCTCGGATCTGGTTCCGGCTACTGATCCCGAGTTTGGGAAAGACCTTGTAGAGGTGTGCCGCAACGGTTCGGTGTGACACGTAGATCTGATCAGCGATCTGACGGTTGCTGAGCCCCGACGCGGCCAGGCGTGCGATTTGCATTTCCTGTGGGGTCAACTCCGCTTCTACGTCGTTCGTGGGGGTCAAATCTCCGGGCGATTGCACCCCGGCTGCCCGAAGTTCGGTGCGGGTCCGTTGCACCCACGGCTCGGCGTCGCGCGATTGGAATTCCCTGAGGGCCGCCGAAAGTTGAACCCGTGAATCGACGATCCGACGTTGCCGACGCAGCCACTGTCCGTAATTCAGTTGGGTGCGAGCGTATTCCAGCGATGCTTCGGCGCGGGCACCGTCGTGCAGTGCTGTCCGGAAGTGTTCTTCGGCGTCGATATCGTTGCCGGCCAACAATGCTCGGCTCCGATGCACCAGGGCGAGCAGATACGGGGACCCCAATGTTGCTGCCTCGGAGCCGATTTCGTCCACCAGCGTGCCAATGCTGTCGACGTTGTGGCTCGCCACTGCTGCCTCCGTCAGATCTGCAATGGCCCACCGGCGGGAGCTACGGTCCCGCGCCATCTTCGACAATTCCGTGAACGCCTCGTCGTAATCGTGTCGGATGAGAGCGAGAAGGCCGCTGGCCCAAGCCAAATCGTCGATCCAGAGCAGTGACGTGTCGACAGGGATGTGCTGACGAGCGATTGCCAGTGCGCTCTGTGCGTCGGCGGAGCGCCCGCGCCACGCATGAGCGCGCGCAAGTAGTGCTGCGGCGCTCCCCATGCTGAGAGACATGTCGCAGTCAGTTGCGATGCGCAACGCGGTTTGCGCGCTCATCGCTGCCTCGGGGAGCCTGCCTGAGATGATCTGTGCGCGCGCTGATCCGCGCAGTGCCTCGCATTCGATGCTCGGCGCCCCGCTGGTGCGTGCAACTCGAATAGCTCTGTCCCAACATTGCTGAGCCGTCGACAGATCAGAGACCGATTCGGCGGCCAAGCCCATCGACATCAGCAGCATGGTGTCGTCGTTGGCAGCGGCGTGAAGAGACGTTGCGTGCGAACGGAACTGGTGCGCGTATTTGGTGTCTTCTACGGTCGCCAACGCGACCTCAATCGCGGGTTCTTCAAGGACTTCCAGACGGTGCAGACTGTCTGCCACGAGGTGGCGATCGCCCTCGTCGAGACCGTGCATCCGACACTGTGCCGCGGCAGCGGCCACCAAGTTGACGCGTGCAAGATGCTGCTCCGGTGTGTCGGCGTCGGCGAGCCGATCTGCCAACGCCAGCAAGTCGGCGATCGCGGGCACCGCCACACCGGCGGTGACGCCGAGAGTGAAACGGGCGGTGGCGAGTTCGACGAGATCATCCAGGCCGGTGGCCAACGGTTCGGCCTCGTCGACAATGTTGATCGCCTCCGTGGTCAACCCCGCTCGACAAGCCGGTTCGATCGCGCGCACCAGGCGGCGCACGCGCCCACCCGGTGTGGTCGACAGCATCGCCGCGCGCCGCCACGCCGCGGCGGCTTCGGCGTTGGCGCCCCGCTGTCCTGCGGCGCGCGCGACGTACTCGAGTTCTGTAGCGATGACCTCGTCTCGCCCGTAAGAGGCGGCGGCCCGCTGCCAGGTGGCCTGCGCTGGGTCGCTGGTGGCTTCAGCGAGCGCGCGATGGAACGTCGAACGCTGCGATAACGTCGCTGCGCTGTACGCCACCGATCGGATCAGAGGGTGTCGCACCTTGATGACGCCGTCATCGACAGTGATCAAGCCCGTGCGTTCCAACGGGTCCAAGCAGGTCTCGGGTAGGTCGACGCGCCGTGCGGCGTCCAACACTTCTGTCAACGACGTCGCGTCGCTCGCCGAGACGAGTGCGAGCATCTGCCTGCTGGGTTCGGGTAGTACGCCGAGTTGTTCGAGGAAGATCCTTTCGATACGTCGGGTGGTTGGCAGTGGCGGCGTTCCACCCCAGAGATGGTGGTCGTCCGTCGCGGCGACGGCTTTCGCGAGCTCGGCAATGGCCAACGGGTTGCCAGCCGCCTCGTGGAGCACCCGACGCTGGGCCAGTTCACTCAACGTCGGTCCGGCTGCGAGTGCGTCGGCGAGCAGGGCCCGTGAGGCCGATTCGTCGACAGGACCCAACGTCAGACGAGGCAGAGACACGAGCCGGGCCGATTCACCGTCGAGCCCCGGGCGAGCCGCGCACAGCAAGACCGCTGCTGCCGATGAGATTCGGCGCCCGACGAACGTCAACACATGCAGAGACGAGCCGTCGAGCCAGTGCGCGTCGTCGACGATGAGCATCAGCGGACGCCGCGCCGATGCCTCCTCGATCAGCCCGAGCACCGCGACGCCGATCAGGAGCGGGTCTGACTCGACAGGTTCGCCCAGTCCGAGCGCACCGAGAAGTGCGCGCTTCTGGTGTGGCGGAAGGGATTCGGCATACCCGAGAATCGGGCGTACCAACTCGTGTACTGCGGCGTAGCCCACCTTGGTCTGGCACTGGACTCCGGCGCAGCACAGAACCGTGAACCCGTTGTCCTTGCCCCATCGTGCCGACGAGGTGAGCAGCGTCGTCTTACCGATTCCGGGATGTCCCTCGACGACGAGGGCACATCCCTGCTCTCGGGCGCAGGAAGCGGCAGTGACAATGGCCTCGAACTCTTCGACGCGACCGATCATTGATCCGGCTCGGGTAACCCCCGCCGGACCGCTCGAGCGATCAGTTCGCCGGCGTGCGTCGGTGCTGTTTCCTGTCCGCATATCCGACTGCAGGAGAGTCACAATTGGACCCTAGCATCCTGAATAGGCTATTCCAACCCAGAGGGATTGCCTCTCTACACCTACCGAAGGCGTCGACGTGTAACCGGTGTCGTCACTCGCCGAGGAACTCCACGATGTCGCGCCCCAGCGCCGCTTGGTAGGCGCCGTGGATACCGTGCGATGCACCGGGGTAGATGCGAAGAGTGCCGTGTTTGACCAGGTCGATTGCCTTGGCCGCGGAATCGTGTATGGGCACGATCTGATCGTCGTCCCCATGAGCGATCAGGATTGGTACCTGAAGGTTCTGGAGATCCTCGGTGAAGTCGGTTTCGGAGAACTGGGCAACGCAGTCGTAGGCGGCAGAGAGTCCCGCCTGCATGCCCAGACGCCAGAATTCGTCGATGAGTCCCTTGGAGACGTCCGCCCCTTCGCGATTGAAGCCATAGAACGGCAGAGCAAGGTCTTGCCAGAAGGCTGAGCGGTCGGCGAGAACGTTGGCGCGGATGTCGTCGAATGCCTCGATCGGAGTGCCCTCGGGGTTCCGTTCGGAACGCACCATGACCGGCGGTACCGCTCCGACCGTGACAATCTTGCTGACCCGACCCTGACCGTGGCGGGCTGCATAACGCACGACCTCGCCCCCTCCGGTGGAATGCCCGACGAGTGAAATATCGGTCAGGTCCAGGGCATCGACGAGTCCGGCGAGGTCTGCGGCGTAGGTATCCATGTCGTTGCCGGTCCACGTCTGCTCGGATCTGCCGTGTCCGCGACGGTCATGAGCGATTGCGCAATAGCCATGGTCGGCAAGGAGTTTCATCTCGACGTCCCACGCGTCAGCGCTCAATGGCCATCCGTGGCTGAAGATCACCGGGCGGCCCGACCCCCATTTCTTGTAGAAGATCTGGGCGCCGTCGGCAGCGGTTATGAATGGCATCTGAGTCTCCCTCACGGATGGCGGCTTTGGGAGCGAACACGATTGGTGACGCCCCAAGACCGATTCTGTTCGGGCCTTCCTGCCTGCGGTATACGTTTGTTGACTGCACAGGGGTGTAATCGCGCTGATTTACCTAACCGAAAATGTGTTATCGACCGGTGAGCAGACCGAGCGCGCAGTACCAGACGGGTCCTGCGTTGACGCGCTTCGGATATCGCCGAAGCATCCGCTTGTAATACTCGTCAGGCCGGTCGACAGTTGCGAGCAGTTCGCGGGCAAAGACCAGGTAGTCGCGGGTCTCGTCGATGCATCGCGGATTGTCGTCGCTCCCTGGGGCCTTGTGGCCGGCGACGACGAAGGCCGGCTCGAGAGCGGCGATGGTGTCAAGTGCGGCGAGCCAGGAATCGAAGCCGCCGTCAGGTGTCTCCAGGACATACTGGTGGACGCCGTTGTAGACGGAGTCTCCGGCGAGTAACAGTCGCAGATCGGGCACCCAGAGCGCGGTCGTGTCTGCAGTGTCGGTGTGGCCGAGGTCGACCGGAATCAGGTCGTGACCTTCGAGTTGCAGTCCGTCGGTAGGGAACAACTGCGCGATGACGGGAGACGGCGGAATCAGACCACCGAACACGCGGTCCCACAACTGATCTCGCCCCTCTGTTGCTTCGCCGGGCATCCGCGATAAGGGGCCGGCAGTGGTGTACACCGGCACGTCGCCGAATTCGCGGAGAAGTTCGTGCACTCCGAGCCAGTGGTCGCCGTGCGCGTGGGTGATATAGACGGCGATGAGGTTTCGTCCCGAATCACGGATCCAGTCGCGAACCCGCTCAACTTGACCATAGGTGTACGGCGCGTCGACGAGAACTGCATCCGAACTGCCTTGCACGAGTGTGACTGAGAGTGGCGAGGAGACGATGGACTCCCCGCTCGGGAGGCGCATGTCCCCGGAACGTGGCGTGCCGTCGAGAACCAAAACGTCGTATGTCAGCTCTGGCATCGCTAACACTCCTTCTGTACTGCAATTCGTCGGTATTAGGAACTGTGTAGTCGGTCAGTCAGTCTGCGTACCAGGCTCTTTCGGAATATCGCGCGCCGGGATCACGAGATTGCCCACTGATACCTGTACCGGCTGATCATTCTGATTCAGCGTGACGGTACGAACCTTGGCGATGCCGATGAGTGGATTCGATCTCGATCGGCGGACCTCGAGGACTTCACTCGTGACTCGCAGTTCGTCGCCCGGACGCACCGGTAGCGGCCACTGCAGATCATCGAATCCGGCTCCGACGACTCCTCCGGAGGGCCGGAACTCGCTGTCGACGAGCAACCGCATGGTGACTGCGGCAGTGTGCCAGCCGCTGGCGGCCAGCGTCCCGAAGACGGAATCGGTCGCACCCGCGTTGCTGAGATGGAACGGTTGAGGATCGAACTCGGCAGCGAACCGCTGGATGTCCTCCGCGGTTATCTGGATCGTCGTTGTGCCGGAAAAGCTCTGGCCCGGCGTCAGGTCTTCGAGGAACAACGTTGGCATCGAGGATCCTTCCGTGTGTCGTTTCGTCGGTCATGCGTTGCAACTCATCGCGCAGACGTCAGCGAAAGACGGAACTGCGGGCGGCGCGGGTGACGTCGTCGGCAATCACTTCGGGTGCGCCGGATTCGATGGCGTCGACGATCTGACGGGCGACATCTGCAGGATCGTTCTTCGGGACGTCGAGGCCCGACACCATGTCTGTGTCGGTGTAGCCGAGATACACCCCCACGACGTTGATGTTCTGCGGTTCGAGCTCCAAGCGCAGTGAATTCGTCGCCGACCACAGTGCGGCTTTGGAGCAGCCGTACGCCCCGGAGCCGGGTATCCACGCGAGCACCGAGGCGACATTGACAATCGTGGCGGCTTCGTCGGCCGCTACGAGTTTCGGCACAAACCCACGAGTCACACGCAGCGGGCCGAAAAAGTTGGTCTCCATGGTGGCTTCGATGTCGTCGATCGGTGACCTCAGCAGCGACTGCCCGGCGAGTAGACCTGCATTGTTGACGATGATCGTGGCATCGGCCGCCGTGTCTGCCAGGGCCGATACCGACGATTCAACTGTGACGTCGAGTGCGACGTTGGCGATCCGTGCGTCGTCGCTTGCTTCCGGTGTCCGGCTGGTTGCGTACACCTTGGCCGCTCCGCGGGCGAGCAGTTCGTCGACGATGGCCTTACCCAATCCGCGTCGTCCACCTGTCACTACGGCAGTTGCTCCGCTCACCGTTGTTGTTGTCGCCACTTCAGTCTCGCTATCGCTCGGGGGTCTCCACGGACGAGCTTGATCCAAAGTACGTCGCGACAGGTATCCGTCAGATGACTGTGCGTCGGTCCGCCACAGTCATCTGACGGATACCCGTCGCCGCCAGTATGAGCAAGGGTGGGCACAGAGTCGTTGCAGACCTCGACCAGCTCTTGGGACCAACTGTTCGACCTGACACCTCGATGAAAGGACTCCGATTCTCATGCGCGCTATCAGCCAGGACAGGCTCGGCGGACCAGAAGTGCTTACCGAGGTCGATATCGACACCCCTACTCCAGGGCTCGGCCAGATCCTCGTTCGGGTGCACGCTGCGGGCGTGAACCCCGTCGATGCGATGAACCGCGAAACCGGCATGTTCGTCGGAAACCCGCCATTCGTCCTCGGCTGGGATGTGTCGGGGACGGTCGAAAAGGTCGGACTCGGGTCGACACTGTTTGCGCCCGGAGACGAAGTGGTCGGGCTATTGCCATTTCCGCAGGGGCACGGCGCGTACGCCGAGTACGTCGTCGCGCCCACCCGTGTCTTCGTGCCGAAGCCCGCGGCACTCGACCACGTGCACGCGGCGGCATTGCCACTGGCAGGACTCACCGCGTGGCAAGCGCTGGTCGAGACGGCACACGTGGGGCAGGGGAGCAGAGTCCTGATCACCGGCGCCGCAGGTGGAGTCGGGCACTTGGCAGTCCAGATCGCCAAGGCCCGCGGCGCCTACGTCTACGCAGTGGCAGGCGCGGCAAGCGCCGACTTTCTCACCGGGTTGGGCGTCGACGAGGTGATCGATTACACGACAACAGATTTCGTTGATGTCGTCACCGATCTGGATGTGGTTTTCGACGTCATCGGACACGACTATCCGAGCAAGGCTGTGCAGGCACTCAAGCCCGGCGGCATCCTCGTATCCACTCTTCCCCAGTCATTGCCCGACGTCGCGGAATCGGCTACCGGCAAGGGAATTCGATTGGCAGGCCTGTTCGTGGAGGCCGACCGGCTCGGTATGACCGAGTTGGCGAAACTGGTATCGGAAGCGCGGTTGCAGCCTGTGGTGGCAGCCACTTTCCCGTTGGCGGACGCCGGGCAGGCACAGGCCAGTAAGGCCGGACCCGGCAAGACCGTCCTCACCGTGGTCGAGGACGATTCCTGATCAATCCCAGGCCGCCATGTGAAGCGGTAAGAGAACACCTGGGTTGCATAAGCCAAGTTAGGGTGTGTGACAATCGACGCGTGCCAAGAACAGCGTGGACGGACGATGCGTGCCCGATAGCTCGCGCCATGGGGGTGTTGGGCGAGCGGTGGTCGGTGCTCATCATCCGAGAGGCCTTGCGGGGTAGAACGCGGTTCTCGGAGTTCCGATCAGAACTCGGGATCGCGCCCGACGTCCTCAGTGCGCGGTTGGCGTCGTTGGTTGCTGCAGGGGTATTCGAGCAGGTGGAGTATCAGGAAGTCGGTGACCGTCGTCGGCAGGCCTACGAGCTGACCGAGGCCGGCCACGCGCTGAGTACTGTCATGGCCTCGCTCGCGCAGTGGGGATACAGCTATCTACCTCGGGCCGCAGACAACGGGTACCGCTTTGTCGACTCGGCAACGCAGGAACCGGTGCTGGCCAGCTTGCGTCGTCGGGGCGGAGAAATTGCCGACCCCGCAGCTGTGGCTCTGGTGCGCAAGGGGCAGTAATTCGGGCTCCTTGGTTCCGCGTCAGCGAGGCGTGGGGCATACCGCTCTGAACTAACGGGAATAGATCGACGCCTACTGGGTTTTACCTGACATGTCAGCTAATCACCTATCGGCTCGCCAGCTCGACGTCTGGCAGCGCTTACAGACCGTGACCGAGACCCTGCGACGCGAGGTTGGTCGGGGACTGAAAGACGCTGGCCTCTCCGAGCAGGAATTCACCGTGTTGGCTCATCTCGTCGAGGCCGGCGGATCTGCGCGGCCGTCGGATTGCGCACGGGAGATGGGTTGGGACTCCAGCCGACTTGCACACCAACTCGGTCGGATGGAGAAACGGGGCCTGCTCGAGCGCGGACCGGAGATCGATGGTGATGGTCGCGCGTCGACGATCTCGCTGACCGATGACGGTCGCCGCGCCCACCGAAGGGCCGTCGGACCACATCTGCGGGCGGCCAAACAGTGGTTCGGTGATGCACTCACCGACGCGCAGCTGGCCGCGCTCGGAGACGCCCTGACCGCACTGGAAACCAACGCGGCGCGAGTCGCCGCCAACACGCAAGGAGCGCAAGCATGACCACTGCAGTACACCCGGCCTGGGAATTGACCACACCGGACCTTCAGGGAAAGACAGTCGTTGTCGTCGGCGGCTCCGGGGGCGTGGGCGAAGGCGTCGTTCGGACACTGCTCGACGATGGCGCGACGGTCATCGCGACCGGCCGTGATCGCGCCCGACTCGATGAGCTGCGGGCGAACGTCGTCGACGCGGAGACCGATCAGCGGCTGCACACCGAGATTCTGGACGCGTCAGCGCCCGATCTCGACGCGCAGATCGAGGCACTCGCCACAACCTATGGAACGTTCGACGGAGTCGTCGTCGCGGTCGCGTCGTGGGGGAATCAGGGGCGCAGACCCGCACTGTCCCTCAACGACGACGAGTGGCAACACCTGCTCGATGCCAATCTGACGACCGTCTTCCGGCTCTTTCGCGGCTTTCTGCCGCACACAGCGCGCACCGGAATGATCTTGCAGCTCAACGGAATGAGTGCCGACATCCCGTTCCCCGGAGCGGCCGGTGTCGCATTGAGTGCGGCGGCGTCGAAGTCGCTGACGCGGACGATCGCCGCGGAACTGGATGGTCGTGGCCCGCGGTTCTATCAGGTGATCTTGGGCGTCGTACGGACGCGTGCGCGGCAGCGTGCAGGCGTCGACGATCCGACGTGGCTCGAGGGCGAGGAGGTCGGCGCACATGTCGCGGCGTTGGTCGTCGGGACCAGCCCCCTCTCCGACACCACGGTGCACTACCTCACGGACAAGCGTGTCGGACCGGAGGCGCACTGATGGGCACGACCGATGAGCTTCGCATCATTACTCCCGGCGACCCCGGCTACGAAGATGTTCGGCACGTCTACTCGGCCACGGGCAGTCCGGCCCGTGTGCTTCTGCCGGTCGACGCAGACCAAACGGCTCGTGCATTGGAAATCGCTGTGGGGCGGGGTGATCCGTTCGCGATCCGCAGCGGTGGGCACGGGATCAGCAGCATCGCCACCAATGACGGAGGGACCGTCATCGATCTGCGGCACCTCGATCATGTGGAGCATGTGGGTTCGGCGACGGTGGCCATCGGAGCAGGTGCGCGGTGGGGCGCTGTCGCTCGCAGCCTCTACGGCTGGGGGCTGGCCCTGACTTCCGGAGACTCAGGCGATGTCGGTGTTGGTGGCCTGGCGACCACCGGCGGAATCGGACTGCTCGGACGAGCACAAGGGTTGACGATCGACCGCATACGCGCGGCCGAGATCGTCACCGCCGACGGGCGCATCATGCGGGTGTCGCACGACGAGCAGCCCGACCTGTTCTGGGCGATCCGCGGCGCAGGCGCCAACGTCGGGATCGTCACCCGATTCGAGTTCGAGGCCGGCACCACGCCCACGGTGGCGCGGGCGGCGCTGGCGTACGACATCTCCGACGTGGCAACGTTTCTCGCCGATTGGGGACGTGAGGTCGAGACCGCTCCTCGCGAAATCTCGGCGTTCCTGTACATCGGTGCCGGTGCGCGACCATTCGCGCAAGCGACGGTCGTCTACGCCGGCGACGACGCGGCGGCGGCGACCCGCGCGCTCACACCGTTCACGGAGTTGCCCGACATCGTCGGCGCACGAGCCGAATTGGTTCCCTACCCGGCCGTCCCGCTCACCTCCGGTGCGCCGCATGTCGGCCAGCAACCCGCTGTCATGCACACGGCACTCGTCGATCATCTCGACGATGATCTCGCTGCCGACATCGGCGAACTCCTCGCATCCAACGGTGCGCAGATGATCCAGATCCGTTCTGCGGGAGGGGCGATCAACGACGTGCCTGCAGATGCCACCGCGTATGCCCACCGCCACCAGAGCTTCTCGGTCACCGCTGTCGCCGACCACGCCACCCAGGCGTTCGACGACGCGTGGGAACCGATCCGCGCTCGCCGAGACGGCATCTACCTCAGTTTCGAGTCAAACCACCGGCCAGAAGACATCGACGCTGCGTTCCCCGCGCCGACCCTCGCGCGGCTGCGCACGATCAAGCATGAGTGGGATCCCGATGGCGTGTTCACCCAGAACTTCGACGCCACGGTTCGCTGAGAAGCCTTCTCGCGCAACAGGGACGCGCGGCGGTAACGGATCGGCGAGTCCGTTGAGCGGTTCGCCTGAGCGGTGGTCGAGGTGGACAGCCGTGCAGAAGTTTGGATTCGAGATGCGCAGGCCAACAGTAGGTTTTACCGCGACCGTCGAGTTTTACGCGCCTTCGCTTTTCCGCGTGTCGGTATCGTTCCGGCCGCTTCGCGAGATGCTCGCTTGGCGGCCGCCTTCTCTTTCGCCGACCGCCTCGGTGGCGGTTCGGACGTGCCACGCGACGATGTGGCCTTGCGTCCACGCACAATCCCGATGAACTCCGCCGCCAGATCCGAAGTGGGCTGCGGCCACAGCAGTCCGACGGTGCTTGTCGGGACGTCGGTGACCGGGCGATAGTCGAGGTCGCGGCGGTGGTGCAAACGCGCCAGCGATTGCGGCACCAGCACCACCCCCATCCCGCTGGCCACGAGTTCGATCGCGTCGGCGGTCGTCTCTGGCCGATGGTCCACGGCGTTACCGGGACGTTCGGTGACGACGAGCGGTTCATCGAGGGGCCAGAGCACGTTCTCGTCGGCAAGGTCGGCCCGCGACAACTCGTCACCTGCGGTGAGCACGTTGTCCTTGCCCATCACCGCCACCGTTGTTTCTTCGTACAGCGCGATGATGTGGTGCGGACCCAGTTCGGCATGGGAGAGCGCGTCGGGCAGCCTGGTGATCGCAATGTCGACGCTGCGGTCGATAAGCGCTGCGGCGGTGTCGGCGACCGCAATCGGTACAAGGTCGAGTCGAACGTCCGGGTGGCGCTCCCCGAAAATGCGGATCCACTTCCCCGGTGTGGCACCCGGCACAAATGCGAGCCGGAAGACCACAGCACTGGACTCATCGGGATCGACGGTCGAATTCACGCCCCGAGGCTACCGGGGATACGCTGCGAGTATGAGCTCGCAGTCCATGAAGCCGGCCACCGCCGCCAAGAAGCTCGACATCTACCTTCCCGCGACACCCGACGAGTTTCGCTCCGGAACGATAACCCGGGAACAGGTGTCGGCCTGGCAGGCCGATCCGCCGCAGTGGTTGCGCGATCTGCGTGCCAACGGACCGCACCCGAAGAATCTGGTAGCCGCCAAACTCGGGATCTCCAACTCCGGGCTGGTCCGGGGCGAGGTGACCGAGGCGTTGACGACCGAGCAGATCAACGCGTTGCTCGAAGAGATGCCAGACTGGCTTGCCGCCGAGCGCACCAAGCACGTCGAGGCCCTACGCGAGGAGCGTCGGATCAAATCCTTGCAAGCCGACCGTCGGCGCGAGCGTGAGGAGCCCAGCAGCGAGGTGTGAGCCTCCGCCGGTCCGGCCGACATACACCTGGTGGTTCTCCCGCAGATGCAACCGCGCGCAGGAATAGCCGCCGATACTCACGAGACGAAGCTAGGTACCTCTTGCCTTCAGCGCAGGGCCGAACGCACCGTTTGAGTATTCAGAGGTTCCCCGAATCGTGAGGGGTGGAACCCGCACGCTCACGTTAACTCGATCCGGGCGCCAATTTTTCCATCAGTAACCATCACGTAATAAATCGGGCGTGAACTGTCATCAGTCGGAACGTCAAGTATCCCAAGCCATCCGACCATCACTTCTTCGCCAGTGGGCAGTGTCGCCCGCACACCCCCATCACACGACGGCGGTCTCGCCCGTCTCATCGAGGAGTAACCCCATGGCCATGTTCGACGACACCATCACCGAGAACATTGCGAAGTCTCTTGCCGAGATTCCGCATCCCTCCCTGCCCAAGGGTTCGAATATCTACGGCGGCACCAAGATCTTCCCCGACTACCAGGCGGAGGAGGGCGAAACCTACTTCACGCTCGTCCACGGCATCGCGCACGAGTCCTCGGTATCGTTCGTCGCAGTGCTGCAGGCCACCCGCGCGCTACGCAAGGGCTTCGAGTCGGCTATCTACTTCTACGGTCCCGGAGCAATCAATTGCCTTGCCACACGCGGGTTTCCAAAGACCGGTGACTCCGGTTTCCCCGGCGAGCAGAACATCAACGACGCGTTGGAGACCTTCATCAAGGAGGGTGGAACCGTCTTTGCGTGTCGCTTCGGTCTCGCGCTGCACGGTGGTCGGGAAGAAGATCTGATCGAGGGCGTCATTCCGGCACATCCGCTCGACGTGCAGGACGCGCTGATTCACTACGCCCGCAAGGGTGCGATCATCAACTCCACCTACATGGTCTGATCGTCGAGATCCCCACTCCCCGAGAGATATTCACGTGACCACTATTGGTACAGTCGCCGCGAACTTCACGCGCGACCTTGAACAGAACTATCAGACAATCGCCGACTATGTGGCGCAGGCCCGCGCACGAGGTGTCGAGTTCCTGGTGTTTCCCGAGGCCGCGATCGGGGGATACCTCTCATCGCTCGGTAACCACGGCGACACCGTCAAGAACACCAAGCGATCGTTGCCGCCGGCCATCCGCCTCGACGGTCCCGAAATCGCACGCGTGCAGGAGATTGTCGGCGACATGGTGATCGCCATAGGCTTCTGCGAACTCGCTGAGGACGGCGTGACACGCTACAACGCGGCCGCAGTCCTCGACGGCGACCAGATCTACGGCAACTATCGCAAGGTGCACCAACCGCTTGGCGAAAACATGTCCTACTCGTCGGGTTCGGAGTACGGAGTCTTCGACACCCCTGTGGGGCGCGTCGGACTTCAAATCTGTTATGACAAAGCATTTCCCGAAGCCGCGCGCATCATGGCACTCAACGGTGCCGAGATCATCGCAAGTCTCTCGGCGTGGCCGGCGGCGCGTACCGCGACCGCGGAGAATCTGCAGGACGATCGTTGGACTTACCGGTTCAATCTCTTCGATACAGCCCGTGCCCTCGATAACCAGGTGTTCTGGGTTGCCGCAAACCAATCGGGAACGTTCGGTTCGTTGCGGTACGTCGGCAACGCCAAGATCGTCGATCCGGGCGGCAACATCCTCGACACCACGCTGCTCGAAAGCGGACTCGCCGTAGCCGACGTCGACATCGCCGGGACCTTCAGAGCGATGCGAGGCGGGATGTTCCACCTGCGAGATCGTCGTCCGGACGTCTACGGTGAACTCGTCGAGGTGGACCCGACCGGAACCGCGGGATGGCGGGACCTCGCTCATGCCTGAGATGACGTTCACCGTGAGGTGGCCCGATGGTGCTGTGCAGCAGTGCTATTCGCCGAGTCTCGTCATGCGCGACCACCTCAATGTCGGCAGTAGTTACACGGTGGCTGAATTCCGAACCCGTACCGAAGCCGCCCTCGGCGAAGCCGCTGAGCGCGTCCGCGCCAAGTATGGATTCGCTTGTACGTCTGCCGCTGCAACCGCTGAGGACATCAACAACACAGCCCGCCGATACGACGATGAGTCGACCGTCGAGGTTCTCGACATGCATCCGGCACTACCCACTTCCTGACCACATTCTGGAGACATCATGAGCGCACCAGCTCATTCCACACCCCACACCACCCACATCCCGGTGGCGATCATCGGCGGCGGACAAGCAGGCCTGTCGGTCAGCTGGTATCTCGGCCGCGCGGGTATCGAGCACACCGTGATCGAATCTCGGACCGCCGTCCATGCATGGCAGTCCAAGCGGTGGGACAACTTCACCCTCGTCACTCCGAACTGGCATTGCCGGCTTCCCGGCTACGCCTACGACGGCCCGGACCCCGACGGCTTCATGACCCGCGACGAAGTTGTCGAATGGCTGGCCGGATGGCGTGAAACCTTCACTGCCCCACTGCGAGAACACACCACGGTAACTCGCCTGCGAACTATCGGGGATACAGGCTTCGAGCTCACCCTCACCACCGAGGAATCTGTCGAATTGCTGACCTGTGACCAGGTCGTCGTCGCGACTGGCGGCTACCCGCTGCCGGTGGTGCCGTCGTTCGCGCCGTCGTTGGACGCTTCTGTAAAGCAGATCCACTCAGAGCAGTACTGCACACCTGATCAGCTGCCACCCGGCGCCGTTCTCGTCGTCGGTTCCGGACAATCCGGCGCACAAATCGCCGAAGACCTCCACCTCGCAGGCCGGCAGGTGCATCTAGCCATCGGCAACGCGCCGAGGGTTGCGCGCACGTACCGCGGCCGTGACTGCATGACCTGGTTGGCGGACATGGGCATCTATGACACACCGACCGAACAGTTCCCCGGAGGCAAAGCGGCACAGGAGAAGACAAATCACTACGTCACCGGCCGCGACGGCGGACGAGACGTCGATCTGCGGCAGTTCGCCGTCGAAGGGATGAAGCTCTACGGGCATCTGACCGACGGCAAGGACACTGTCTTGCGGTTCGCGCCGACGCTGACCGAATCACTCGATCAGGCCGACTCGGTGTACAACTCGATCTGCGCCGACATCGACCGCTACATCGAGAAAGCCGGAATCGACGCGCCTCCCGCCTCGCGCTACGAGCCCGTCTGGGAACCCGAAACCGAACCCTCCGCGGTCGACCTGGCTGCCGAGGGCATCACCAGCATCGTGTGGGCGATCGGGTACCGACCGGACTACCGCTGGATCGAGGCAAGCGCATTCGACGGTGCGGGCCGGCCGATGCAGACCCGCGGCATCACCCAGGTACCGGGACTGAGCTTCATCGGCCTCCCGTGGATGCATACCTGGGGCTCGGGACGGTTCCTCGGGATCGACCGCGACGCACGCCACATCGCTGAATCCGTCACCGGCACACTCGGTTTGCCCGGGCTCAGACTCGCCGTCGGCTAACCGGGACCACAGGTAACCGACATGACTGTGCAGTCGATCTCCTCGGTATTCGCTGATCGCGCCCGTACCTCGCCGGGCGAAGTCATGGTCATCGACGCCCACGGGCCTGTGACCGCCGGTGAGATTGACGTGCGGGCCAACCGGCTGGCCCACCTCTTGCAGCGCCATCACGTCGCCCACGACGATCTCGTTGAAGTGGCCTTACCCAACGGTGCCGCCTTCGTGGTTGCGTGCGTCGCGGTGTGGCGTGCGGGCGCCACGCCGATGCCGCTCGACCCGGCGATGCCCGCAGAAGAGCGGGAGATACTCGAACAGATCGCCCAGCCTCGAGTTGTCATCGGCGACAACGTATCTCCGCATACAGTCACGGTCGACGAGAACGATGCCCGCGAGCTGCCTGCAGACGCGATTCCCGATGTCTGGGCAAGTTCGTGGAAGGCGCCCGCATCCTCCGGGAGCACAGGACTCCCGAAGATCGTTCGTTCTATGACTCCCGCACTGGTTGACCCTGGTGCTCGAGTGGCGCCGTTCTTCCCCTGCGCGGCAACACAGTTGGTCACCTCTCCGCTGTGGCATTCGACCGCCTTCACCTACGCGTTCCGGGGCTTGACCGCCGGCCATCGCCTGATCATCGAACCGGACTTCGACGAGCGCCGATTCCTCGAACTGGTCGACAGACATTCGGTGACCTGGACAGTCCTCTCGCCTCCGTCGATCCGGCGGCTGGTCCGCCTACCGGAGGAGATACGTGCGGAACACGACATCACTTCGTTGGCATCGATTCTGCACATCGGCGGACGGTGTCCTGTGCCCGACAAGCGCGCACTGATCAAGTGGCTGGGCGCGCACCGCGTGATCGAGGTGTACGCGGGGAGCGAATCCAACGGCGTCACAATGGCGACAGGTCGCGAGTGGCTTGCGCACCCCGGCACTGTCGGTCGGCCGATCGGGGGCACCGAGATCGCTATCCGACGCGACGACGGCACCCGTGCGAACACCGGCGAAACGGGATTGATCTGGATGCGCCGCGGAGACAGACCGTCCTACAGCTACCTGGGTGCGCAGTCGCGCCGCGGCACAGATGGTTGGGATACCCTCGGCGACATCGGCTTTCTCGACGCCGACGACTATCTCTACGTGCTGGACCGAGCAGCCGACGTCATTCGTAGTGGAGACGCCGCGGTGTACCTGGCCGATATCGAGCAAGTCGTCGAACAATTGCCTTTCGTGCGCGGCGCGGTTGCGTTCGCCGATGTGGATTCGGCTGGCAGGCAACATCTCTCGGTCAGCGTCGACATCGCCGACAACGATGCGTTCCCAGCACTCATCGCAGATCATGTCCAACACCACTTTGGCTCCGACTGGCGTCCTGTGCGCGTCATCCTCACCACATCGCCACTCCGCAACGACGCGGGCAAGATTCGACGACGCGCGCTGACCGGCTGCGGCCAGCGCGCGTCGGCCTGACCCCTCGACACGAACGGAACCCACGATGACCGCATCCACCACAACATCCACCCGCGTCGACCTGGCGCTCCTCGGCATCCGGGGCACCCCACCGGTGAACCGCTCAGGCGGAGCCGGACCGACTGACGATGGTCACCTCGTCATCGACGGACTGCATGCGGCAATACCCCGAAATCCCAACAGCCCGTTCGTCTTCGACGGCGATCAAATCCTCTACGACGGAGTCGATTCCGGGCTAGACGTCGCAGTCATCGTCCGACCACGCTTCTATGACCTGCAGACCGAGGACGGCGTCGCCTACGACAAGATCGCCAAACTGCACGGACGTAACGTCTTGGCGACCACCGTGCTGCAGACCTGCATTCGTTACGGCGAAGACCAGCGGTGCCGCTTCTGCTCGATCGAGGAGTCGCTGCGATCCGGCGACACCGTCGCCGTCAAGAAGCCAGAGGACCTCGCCCGAGTGGCGCGAGCAGCAGTCGACCTCGATGGTGTGACGAACATGGTGATGACCACCGGAACATCGGCTGGCCGGGATCGCGGCGCACGGCACCTGGCGCGATGTGTCCGAGCGGTCAAAGCAGCGGTCCCCGAGCTACCAATTCAAGTGCAATGCGAGCCGCCGGCCGATCTGTCGACCATTAGTGACCTGCGTGCGGCCGGGGCCGACGCCATCGGCATCCACGTAGAGTCACTCGACGACGACGTCCGACGGCGCTGGATGCCGGGCAAGTCAACCGTGCCGCTCAGCGAGTACTGGGATGCCTGGCGTGAGGCCGTACGCGTCTTTGGACGCAACCAGGTCTCGACGTACCTGCTCGTCGGGCTCGGCGAAGATGTGGACGAGATGATCTCGGGGGCAAAGGAACTCGCCGACGCCGGAATCTATCCCTTCATCGTCCCGTTCCGCCCCCATCAGGGGACACTTGCCGTCGACATCGACGGAGCGACCGCCCCCGAGCCGCGTATCGTCGAGCAGGTCAGCCGAGAAGTCGCTGCGCACCTGCAACTGATCGGGATGGCCGGGGCTGACCAACGAGCGGGCTGCGCGGCATGCGGTGCCTGCAGCATTCTGCAGAGCGTAGGGGCATGAGATGCTCGACGGCCGCACCACGCCCACCCAGTCCGTACGCCCAGCCGCAACAGAATTGTCGATTCTTGCCGGCTCTCCCCGAGTCTCAGCACCACCGTTTCTCATCCGGGTCGCCGAGACGAACTCCGAGATCGGCGACTATCGACGATTGCGCCACTCCGAGTTCGTCGAGCAGCAGGGGCTGTTCACGCACTCCGATCACGATGACTGCGACGACGATCCACGCACCACGATCCTGATCGCAGTCTCCGCAGACAACGCTGTCCTGGGCGGTGTCCGGGTGTCGCCGTGTACCTCGATCGACATCGGCTGGTGGTCGGGGAGTCGGCTGGTTGTCGCGGACAGCGCACACGCGGCCGGCATCGGTGCCGCACTGATCACGGCCGCCTGTGCCTTGGTCGAGAGCCGCGACGTTCTGCGTTTCGATGCCACCGTCCAGGACCGCTACAGCCGGCTGTTTGCCTCGCTGGGTTGGGAGGACCACGGTGCCGGTCCCACCATCAACGGCCGGGCACACCGCCACAAGTCGTGGCCGATCGGCCGAATCCAAGGCCAGGTCGATTCCACCAAAGCGGTTCTCGCCCAATCACTTCGTCCCTTCGTTGAGCAGGAAGGCGGTCTCGGCCCCGCGGGATTCCGTGGCGACGACGCAGTCCCCGTACCGGACAGCGACATACTTGCCGCCTGCGACGCGATCGTCCCGTCGATGGTCGAGCGTGACCCCGAATGGGCGGGGTGGTGCTCGGTCCTGGTCAACATCAACGACCTTTCGGCCATGGGTGCTCATGCTGTCGGCATGCTCGACGCGGTCGGCGCGCCAACCGTTGCGCATCTGAATCGGATCGTGCGAGGCATCTCGGCAGCGGCACACGCCTGGCGAACCCCGATTCTGGGCGGCCACACTCAGGTCGGTGTACCCGCGGCGCTCTCGCTGACTGCGATGGGTCGCACAGAATCCCCGGTCGCCGCTGGCGGTGGACGGGTCGGCGACCACGTGTCGCTGCTCGCCGATCTCGGAGGCTCTTGGCGCCCAAGCTATTTCGGGCAACAGTGGGATTCGACGAGCTCGCGAACAGCACATGAGCTCGGTGAGATGGCATCCGCCGTGGCTCAGCTGCGACCCGCCGCCGCCAAGGACGTCAGCATGGCCGGACTGGTCGGAACGTTGGGAATGCTGGCCGAGGCGTCGGGCACCGGGGCCGAACTCGACGTGGCCGCGATCCCGCGACCGGCCGACGCCGCAATGGGTGCCTGGCTCACCTGCTTCCCGGGTTACGCGATGCTGATGGCCGACCGCAGTCCGATCACTCGGGCGCACGGGCCTGCCGTCGCGGCCGGCTGCGGTCGCCTCACCGAAACGACAGGAATCCGGCTGAAATGGCCCGACGGTCGTCGCACCGAAGCGATCGCCTCTGCTGTGACGGGACTGGGTCGAGCATGAGAAAGCCGTCGAATGTGCACCGGCGCACCTCGTGTGACGTGAGTAAAGTGCGCTGACATGGGAACCGTCACGATCGGCGCGCTCGCGGGCCACTTCGGCCGCGACGTTGATCGAGGTGTGTCCAAGGCAGTCGGCATTATCGAGGCGGCCGCGCGTGACGGAGTCGATCTGCTCGTCTTTCCCGACGCTGCACTCGGCGGCTATATCGGCGATCTGCGATCCCCGGATCTCGACGACCTACCGCCGGCACTGGACCCTGACGGACCGGAGCTGGCTGCCATCGCCGAGGCCGCCCGCGACATGACCGTGTGTATCGGGTACACCGAGCGCGATGGCGACGTCCACTACAACGCGGCGGCGTGCTTGACCGGTGACGGCGTGCTGGGCTGGCATCGCAAAGTGCATCAGCCCGCCGGTGAATCGAAGGCGTATGCGGCTGGTGACAGGTTCTCCACTTTCTCCACACCGGTCGGACGCATCGGCATGTTGATCGACTACGACAAGACATTCCCCGAGTCGGCCCGAAAGCTCGCGCTCGACGGCGCCGGGATCATCGCGTCTCTCTCGGCGTGGCCGGCCAGCGTCACCGACCGCGCAGCTCGGCTGCCCGCTGACCGGCAGTCTCGGCTGTTCGATCTCTACGACTGCGCTCGCGCCGCGGAGAACCAGGTATTCATGGTGTCCTCCAACCTCACCGGGGTGACCGGGTCGCTGCAATTCCTCGGACAGGCCAAGGTCGTCGGTCCCGGTGGCGACATCCTGGCGACCACGCGATCCAAGGGTGGACTGGCCAAGGTCGAGGTCGACGTGGAGGCCGACATCGCTCGTGCCCGCAGAGTCCTCAACCATCTGTCCGAACTCCGGCCGGACATCTATTCCGCGTCGAGTGCGGAGTCTCGCTGAATGCGCATCGCACTGTTGACCTACTCGACCAAACCGCGCGGTGGAGTCGTGCATACCCTCAACCTCGCGGAATCTCTGGTCGAGCAAGGTGTCGAAGTCGATGTGTGGAGTCTTGCGCGAGGGGGCGACTCGGGGTTCTTCCGCAGCGTCGACGCCGCAGTCACCCAACACCTGGTCCCGTTCGACGACATTCCCGACGAGACGGTCACCGATCGCATCCTGCGATCGATCGATGCGATCCGAAATGCGTTCGACCCCAGCGACTATGACATTGTGCATGCTCAGGACTGCATCAGCGCGAACGCGGTCGGAACATGCATCCGCACGATTCACCACCTCGACCAATTCACCACGCCGGTGCTCGTCGAATGCCACGAGAAGGCTGTGGTGAACCCCTACGCCCGCATCTGCGTGTCGCAGGCCGTCGCCAAGGAGGTCAACGACGGATGGGGTTTCACTCCAACCGTCATTCCCAACGGCGTCGACTATGAACGCTTCGCAGCGGCCGCCGAGCACAGCCGCTCGGCCGTTGTCGCACGAGAGCAGTGGCAAACGAAATTGGGTAGCTACATCCTGGCGGTCGGGGGCATCGAACCGCGCAAGGGGAGTATCGATCTTCTCGAGGCGTACGCGCTGCTCCGTCACGACCACCCCGACCTATCGCTGGTATTCGCCGGTGGCGAAACGCTTTTCGACTATCGCGGCTATCGTGCCGAGTTCGACCGCCGCCAAGCCGAGCTCGGCGTGACACCGATAGTCCTCGGGGCCGTCGACGAGCACGTGCTCCCCTCACTCGTCGCGGCATGTGACGCTTTCGCGTTTCCGTCCGTGAAGGAGGGCTTTGGTCTCGCAGCGATGGAGGCCTTGGCAGCCGGCCGACCGGTGACCGTGCGTGAACTACCCATCCTGCGTGAGGTTTTCGGTGACGTCGTCACCTATGCGACCGATCCGAGGTCATTGGCCATGCACCTTGGCGCCGCGCTCAACGGACATCATCCCGACGTCGACGCGGGTCGGCGCCTCGCGCGCGGATTGACGTGGGACGCCGCGGCGCGCGCCCACCTTCGGTTCTACGAGAAACACCCCTACCCCCGGGCCGCTGCCTGACCGATACGTGCGGAGCCCACCCCTGATGGCTGGAGCTATTCACTCCCGATCCGACCCCTCGCCAAGCTTCGACGCCGAGTTCGCGTACCCGACAAGCGCTTCGGTGGTGCGCTCGATATGTGCGACGAGCGCGGCGGCGGCGCCGTCGGCGTCGCGGGCGAGGGTCAGATCGGCGATCTGCTGGTGCTCGGCGGCGGCGTCGCGATGATCGTCGTGGGCGAGCGCCCTCGACCAGTGGATGTAAAGATCCGAGCAGTCCCGCAATCCGTCGGCTATTGCGGTGAGACGTGTACTGGTTCCTCCGGCGAGCAACGCGTGATGGAATTGCCGATGGGCAACTGACCACTGCGGGTTGATGATTCCGTCCGCATCGGTCAACGGCGTGCGCTGAAGTCGGTGATGTCCGCCCAGCACGTCGGTTTCCCAGTTCAGGTCGCCGTCGGCGATAGATTCCCGCAACGCCATCGCCTCGATGAGGGTGCGCGCACGAGTCAGATCGAGCAGTGCATCGACAGAAAGGTCGGCGACGGTGAACCCGCGCTGCGGCATCGCGACGACGAGCCCCCGCTCGGCAAGTCGAGTCAACGCCTCGCGCAGCACGCTCGGACTCACGCCATAGCGCGTGGCGGTCTCACTGATGTGCACCTTCGATCCCGGCGGCAGGTCGCCGCGCAGCAACTCGTCGCGAAGTCTGTCGTGGACTGTCGCGGCGAGCGTCGCCTTCTCGGGACTCAGGGTCATGAACCGAGGGTATCCGACAAACCGACACTCAGCCGATGTTCGGCATGAATATCTTTTTTTACTTGCTTTGCCGACGGAGATGCCTGCATACTGGCATCGAGCTAGTGAGCCAGCTCACGTTTGAAACCAAGAATGGCGTGGGCTGCAGTACACGAGACCTGACTAAGGACGAAGCGAATGAGAATCAGCAATCTCGGCGGGCGGTTGGCGCTGCTCACCGATACGGGTGCGGTCGACGTCGAGAAGGCCAGCGCAGGACAGTTCGGCGCCGACCCGACGGCCGTCTACGCGAAGTGGGACGAGTTCGTGGCGTGGGCTCGAAGTGCCGACCTGCCGGCAGGCACGTCATATGACGACGCCGATCTGGGGGCGCCGGTGCCCGAGCCCGCGCAGATCTTCGCGATCGGCCTCAACTATCGAGACCACGCCGTCGAATCCGGGCTGGACTTCCCCGCCGAACCACCCGTCTTCACCAAGTTCCGCACCTCGCTGGCCGGCCCGGTCGGCGACCTGGAGTTGCCCACCGACACCGTCGACTGGGAAGCCGAACTGGTCGTCGTCATCGGTCGCGCCGCACGCGATGTGTCTGCGGAGAACGCGTGGGACCACGTCGCCGGACTCACCGTCGGACAAGACTTTTCCGAACGGACCCGCCAATTGGTCCCTCCGGCACCGCAGTTCAGCCTCGGCAAGTCATTCCCCGGCTTCTCGCCGATCGGCCCGGCCGTGGTCACACTCGACGAGTTCGCCGATCCCGCCGACCTCGAGATCAGTTGCACCGTCGACGGAGAGACGATGCAGCACGGTCGAACGAGTGAACTGATCTTCTCGATTCCCGTTCTGATCGAACGACTCTCGGCGGTTCTGCCGCTCCTGCCCGGCGACCTGATCTTCACCGGAACGCCCAGCGGCGTCGGCGGTGGACGCAGCCCGAAACGGTTCCTTCGCGTAGGCGAGGAAATCGTCACGCGCATAGAGGGAATCGGGGAGCTGCGCCAGAAATGCGTCCCCGGCAAGCGACACACGACGGCGTTCGCGTAGCCAGCGGAGAAAGGAAAGCACATGCCTCTGCACAGACTGACCACCATTACGATCGGCGTCCCGGACGTCGACGCCGCCGCGGCGTACTACACCGAGTTCGGCCTCACCCCGCTGGGCGACAACGCCTTTGCCACCTCGGACGGCGGCGAACAGTTCCGTCTCACACATTCGACGCAGCGTCGACTCGTCGAAATCGGTGTTGGCGTCGACGATCCCGACGACCTCGACCGCGTTCAACGGCAACTCGACGCGCTGAGTCTGGACACCGAGCGGTCCGACGGCTCACTCACCGCAACCGAGCCCATCGCCGGGTTCAGGGCCGTCGTGTCCATCGCGCCGCGCATCGAGCAGAAGATCGTCGACCCGACGCCCTACAACGGTCCCGGCCGTGTCGACCGACCCGACAGTCGCGCACCCGGAATCGAGCGGCAGGGCCAGGTGGTCCCGCACAAGCTCGGACACGTCGTCATCGGGTCCACCGATCAGGCAGCCACCCAGAAGTTCTTCACCGACGGCCTCGGCTTCAAGATCAGCGACACCGTGCCCTCGATGGCCGCATTCATGCGATGCTCGACAGACCACCACAACGTGCTCGTCCAGCAGGCGCCGCTGAACTTCTTGCATCATACCTCGTGGCAGGTCGACGACATCGACGAAATCGGCCGTGGCGCAATGGCAATGCTCGAAGGCAATCCGGAACGCCACGTCTGGGGACTCGGCCGCCACCACATCGGGTCGAACTTCTTCTGGTATTTGAAAGACCCGGCAGGGAACTTCTCCGAGTACTACTCCGACATCGACTGCATCGTCGACGACGCGCTCTGGAAGCCAGGCGTGTGGGAGGGCGCCAGAAGCCTGTTCAACTGGGGTCCGCCGCCACCGCCGTCGTTCCTCATGCCAGAAGACCTCGCCGCCCTGATGACCGGCTCCCACAGCTCCGAGTAGGCGCTCTACCACTGCGTTCACGGCGCTGAGCCGAAAGAAGAAGCGCCGGCCGAGAAGACTGATCCGAGAAGGAAATCCGCACATGTTCACCATCGACCGGTTCGCCAAGACCGTTGGTGTCGCCCCCGGCGACTACGACGCCCTGCACCGATTCTCCGTCGACGAGCCAGACCGGTTCTGGGGTGCGGTGTGGGACTTCTTCGACCTCGGCGAGCGCACGGGACCCGTGTTGGCTTCCCGCACGATGCCTGGTGCGCAATGGTTTCCGGAAGTGCACCTGAACTATGTCGACCGGGTGATGCGGTGGTCGTCGTTGCCAGGAGACGCCATCGTCGGAGTGTCCGACGACGGCAATCGGGTGGCCATCCCCTGGTCGGAGCTTCCGGCGCGGGTCTCTGCAACGGCAGAACTACTGCGGGAGAACGGCGTTGGCGTCGGCGATACCGTTGCCGCCTACCTTCCCGACGAACCGGTCGCGGTGATCGCGTTTCTGGCCACCGCATCGCTCGGCGCGATCTGGTCGGGCTGCGGTCAGGACTACGCACCCGAGGGCGCGGCAAGTCGCCTGGCACAGTTGAAGCCCAAGGTTCTGTTTGCGAGCGACGGATACCACTTCGGTGACAAGCAGGTGGATAAGCGCGCCGACACTGCCGAACTGGCTGGGTTGCTTGATATTCCGTTTAGCCACGTGATCACGGAGCTACCCGAACCCACCAATGACACTCCCGCGCTGGCACCGGTGCAAGTGCCGTTCGATCACCCGCTGTGGGTGCTGTTCAGTTCGGGCACAACGGGAAAGCCCAAGGGGATCGTGCACGGACACGGGGGCATCGTCGTCGAGCACGTCAAAGTACTGGGACTGCACAACGAGATCGGTCCGAGTGACGTGTTCTTCTGGCACACCGCACTCTCGTGGATGATGTGGAACTTCCAGGGCGCTGGCCTTCTTATGGGAGCTACGATCGTCACGTTCTCCGGACATCCGTTGGCGCCCAACGCCGATAGGCTCTGGCAGATCTGCGACGACAACCAGGTCACGTTCTTCGGTACCAGTCCCGGGCAACTTCAGGCGTCGCGCAAGGCCGGACTCGAGCCGGGGCGTGATCACGACTTATCGCTCCGCGCGATCGGCAGCACGGGATCACCACTGGCCCCCGACCTGTTCACCTGGGTCGACGAGCACGTGGCCGCCGGCCTGCCCGTGAGCTCGACCTCCGGCGGTACCGACGTGTGCAGCGCGTTCTGCGGTGGCACGCCATCGGTGCCGTACGTACCCGGCGAGTTGACGGTGCGCTACCTCGGATGCGCTCTCGAATCGTGGGCTCCCGACCGCACGCCCCTGATCGGCGAGGTCGGCGAGATGGTCATCACCGAGCCCATGCCGTCGATGCCGATCTCCTTCTGGAACGACCCCGACGACGCAAAGTATCGAGCCGCCTACTTTGACCACGAGTGGGCAGATGGCGTCGCCCCAAACGCGTGGCGGCACGGAGACTGGCTCGAGGTCACCGACCGCGGCTCGGTCATCATCCACGGACGCAGCGACGCGACGTTGAACCGCAACGGTATTCGTATGGGGTCGGCCGACATCTACGAGGTGGTCGAAGCCATCCCCGACGTCGCCGAGGCGATGGTCGTCGGCGTCGACGGACCGAACGCGACGTACTGGATGCCCATGTTCCTCACACTGATGCCGGGTGTAAGCCTGACCGACGAGTTGGTGACAACCATCCGCGACTCGGTGCGAGTTCGGTTGTCGCCACGGCATGTTCCCGACGAGGTGATCGAAGCTCCCGGCATCCCACACACCCGCACCGGAAAGAAGCTCGAGGTTCCGGTGACCGCGATGCTCGCCGGACGGCAGGTCAGCATCGACGCCAAGTCCGTCGACAACCCCGACCTTCTGGCCTGGTACCAGCGAGTCGGCGATCAGCACACCTGGTGATCCAAGCCCACCTCAGCAAGCCCACATAAACCACGACAGTTTCAGTAGCAAGGAAATGAAATGTCAGACAACAGTTCAGAGCGGAACCACGTCGGACGAACAAGCGACGTCCTCATCGTCGGAGCAGGTCCGGTGGGACTCACCACGGCGCTGTACCTGGCCCAATATGGTTGGCAGGTAACCGTTCTGGAACGTTGGCCAGCACCGTACGCACAGCCTCGTGCTGTCCACTACGACGACGAGATCGCGCGCCTACTTGCACGCGCAGGACTCCGGGACCGCCTCGGCGAGTTCTCCGAGGCGGCCGATACCTACGAGTGGCAGAACGCCGACCGCAACACCCTGCTGTGCTTCGACTGGAGCGGCACGGGTGAGTCGGGATGGCCACGCGCCTCGATGTTCAACCAGCCGTCGCTCGAGGCTGAACTCGTCGCAGCGGCAGAGGCGTCGGAGAACATCACCATTCGACGCGGGCACGAGGCCGTCGAGCTGACGCAATCCGACGACTCGGTGGTTGTCACCGCCCACGGACCGACCCTCAAACTGGCCAAATTCACCGCCTCCTACGTGATCGGCTGCGATGGTGCCAATAGCTTTGTGCGCGCACACATGCCGACGCAGATGACCGATCTCGGCTTCTTCTTCGACTGGCTGATCGTCGACGTCCTACCCCACGACGAGCGCGAGTGGAATCCGATCAATCTCCAGATCTGCGATCCAGCGCGACCGACAACCGCGGTATCGGGCGGTCCCGGTCGTCGTCGTTGGGAGTTCATGCGCATGCCCGGCGAGACCATTGAGGACCTCAACACCGAGGAAACGGCGTGGGAGTTGCTCACGCCGTGGGGTCTGAACCGCGGCAACTCCACCCTCGAGCGACACGCCGTCTACACCTTCCAGGCGCGCTGGGCAGACGAATGGCGCTCCGGGCGAATGCTTCTCGCCGGCGATGCGGCCCATCAGATGCCTCCCTTCGCAGGGCAGGGCATGTGCTCCGGCATCCGCGACGCCGCGAACCTCAGCTTCAAGCTCGACCTCGTCCTGCGCGGACTCGCCGACGACGCGCTTCTCGACACCTACGGCGTCGAACGCTCGCGACACGTCCGTCACGCGATCGACCTCTCCATCGAGTTGGGCAAGGTCATCTGCGTCACCGACCCGGCCGCGGTTGCCGAACGCGACACCTTCATGCTCAGCCAGGGCGGCGACCCCGACAAGATCCTGCCGCCGCTACCACCGGCGACGCTGACCGACGGCCTGCTGTACCGGCTGCCGGACGGAACGCCCGGACCTGGAGCAGGCAACCTCTCACCGCAGGGCCGCCTGACCTACCGCGGTGCCACCGGACTGCTCGACGACGTCGTCGGAATCGGTTTCGTCCTCGCCTCGACGATCAATGCGCGCGAACTCCTCACCGACGACCAGCGCGCGCTTCTCGACAGGCTCGGCGCGAAGTTCGTGCGGTTCGTCGCGACAGAAGCCGACGTCGAATCCGATGACGACGCAGTCGATCTCGACGGAACATACCTACCGCACATGACGGAGACCGGTCACGTCGCAGCGCTCGTCCGACCCGACCACTACCTCTTCGGAGTCGCGCGCAGCGGAGACGAGATCGGACTCGTCGTCGACGCTCTTCGTGATCAGTTGGGTTCGACGGTCGGTTTGCTGTCGGAGCTATGAGCCCTTCGTCTGCCGCGTACTTTGCCGGTTTTGCCGTGCGGTGCAAACCGCCTCGGTCGACACGTTAGGATTCCTCGTGGATGCGGGTCGGCTGACTCGCGAATCGACTGAACTACTGACGGGCGGCGATCACCATCCCTACACATACGGGTAAGCAGGCCGTCCAAGAAGCGACGGATTCAGGTTGGTTTGAGGCGCTTGCGCGCGGCGGGCATGTGGTGAGCGGTCTGCTGCACCTGCTGATCGCGTACATCGTGCTGAGGCTGGCGTTCGGCGATGCGGGCAATGCAGACCAGTCGGGGGCGCTCGGAATCTTTGCGTCGTCAACCGGCGGTCGAATTGCCTTGTGGCTCGCGGTGATCGCCTTCGTGGCGATGGCTCTGTGGCGTATCGCCGAAGTCATCATCGGTCCGCACCCGGCCAATCCGAAGGCCGACGACGATGACGGCTGGCTCGATCGCGCCAAGGCGGGTGCGCTCGCTGTCGTCTATTTCGCATTCGCCTGGACGGCAGCACAATTCGCGATGGGGCACGGGCAGTCGAGTGGCCAGCAGAACGCCGGCATGAGCGCGAAATTGATGGGCTCGGGCTTCGGGAAGTTCGTGCTCGTCGTAGCAGGCATCGTCATCATTGCTGTTGGCGCCTACCACATCTACAAGGGCGTCACGAGGTCGTTCTTCGACGATCTGACCATCGACAGCAATCCTGTCGTGAATGCCACTGGCATCGTGGGTTATACGGCGAAAGGCCTTGTCCTTGTCGGAGCGGGAGTTCTGGTGATCGTCGCGGCGATCACGGCCGACCCGTCGAAAGCCACTGGCGTCGATGGTGCGGTGAAAACCGTTGCGGGATGGCCTGCCGGGCAGTTCTTCCTCGTGCTGGCGGCGATAGGCCTTGCGGCGTATGGCATCTACTGCTTCGTCATGGCGCGGTACGCGCGCATGTAGCTGGGCGGTACGCGCGCATGTGACTTGCGGTACGCGCGTATGTCATGGCCCAGCCCCGACCTCCCGCAGGGGAGGCCGGGGCTCGGCGTCGGCGGTGCTATCGCGGAGTGTTGGCGCGAATGCTGTTGATGATCTTGAGGAGTTCGCCGCGCTTGGACGGCGGACCGTCGAACTGGGCGAAGGCGACGCCGTGCTCGCCGTCTGCGGTGTGGAACACGTGGGCAACTGCGACGCGGACCTTGCGAACGCCGTTGAGGGTGCCGGATTGCTCTGCGTACCAGGTGGTTTCGTCGACAGCTCGCCACGCTTCACGGTCGACACGCAGCTGCGAGGTGGCGCGCTTGACGTCGGTTGTGGTGCACCGCGACTCCGCGCACTTCTGGTAGGCGACCAAGCCTCCGGCCGCGGTCGTCTTCGTGGTGCCCTCCTCGAAACATGTTGCTTCGCCGTTGGCCGAGACAACTGACGATCCTGCGCCGCACGACCAGTCGCCGGGAATGCCGAAGGTGTACTCGATGCCTGCGAAGTCGTTGGAGATGACGTACGGACGATCCGACGGGCTGAAGTTGCTGCCCTTGACCGGGCCCGCACCGCCGTCGACGCCGCGCATCGGCGCTGACGGGTAACGCCCACCGGTATCGGCGTGGGCGGTTGCCGCGACCCCGGCGGTGGCGAGGAGTGCCGCGATACCTGCGAGCAGGGCAAGAATGGTGCGTCGGATGGCTGTTGTGTGGGGCGGGGTGGTCTTCACGTCTGGGGTCCTCTCGGGTGGCTTCTCGTAAGCAAGTACCGATTGGATGCGGCCGGACCCGGAGAATGTTCCGGCCGGGTTTGCGACACCTGACTGCGAAACCTGACTGCGACACCGAACTGCCACAATGGACCACGATGTCCACCACGATTCCGCCCGTACCCGCTGACCTGCGCCTCGTCGTCACCGACCTCGACGGCACTCTGCTCGACGACGCCAAGCACATCCCCGACGACCTCTGGCCGCTGCTCGACGAGCTGACCAGCCGCGACATCGTGTTCAGTCCCGCGAGCGGACGCCAGGCAGCGACCCTGCTGCACCAGTTCGGTGAAGCAGTGCCCGGGCTCGTCGTGATCGCCGAGAACGGTGCGGTGGTGGCGCGACAGAACGAGATCCTGCGGACACAACCGCTCGCCGCGAGCAGCGCCGCCGCGGTCCTCGCCCGCGCACGGTCGCTGCAGTCCGACGGCGCCGACATCGGCGTCGTGCTGTGCAGCCCGGAGGTCGCGTACGTCGAGCGTTCCGATGAGCGGTTCCTCGAACAGATCCGCCCCTACTATTACGCGAACAGAATCGTCGACGACCTCGCCGCCATCGACGCCGAACTGGTCAAGGTGGCGGTCTACGACTTCGACGGAATCGAGGACACCACCGCCCCGGCGATTTCAGCACTGCCGATCGACGCCGAAGTCGTTGTGTCCGGGCAACATTGGCTCGATGTGATGACGAGCGGCGTCGACAAGTCGCAAGCCGTTCGGGCGGTGCAGCGTCGGCTCGGAATCAGCCCGGCGCAGACGATGGTCTTCGGGGACTACCTCAACGACCTCGGGATGCTCGGCACCGCCGACTGGTCGTACGCGGTTGCCAACGCGCACCGAAGTATCCTCGACGCCGCGCGGTACGTCGCGCCGTCGAACACCGACAACGGGGTGGTGCGGACGATCCGCGCCGCACTCGACGCGGCCGGCTCCTGACCGCCCGGAAAACTCAGTCGCCCAGAACACTCAGGGGAACCGCGTAGTCCTACGCATCCGCCGCGCCTGCCGCCGCTGACACCGTTGACGCATGTCTTCCTCCAACGAAGTTCCCCAGACCGCAACCACCGCAGCCTTCTTCCTCCAAGCAGCCATCGCCTTCGCCGTCAGCCTCGCCACCGCGTGTGTCGGCATCCTCTACCTCCCGATCGACCCCTGGCAGCGCGGATTCCTCGCCATCACGCTGTTGTTCCTCACCTCCAGCACCTTCACGCTCGCCAAGGTCGTCCGTGACCGCCAAGAACTCACAACGGTCCGTGCCCGCATCGACGAAGCCCGCGTCGACAAGCTCATCGCCGAACACGACCCCTTCAACCGGGTCGCCGGATAATCCGCACTCCACCCGTCAGCAACCCACCCGTCAACAATCCCCCCGACCGCCCCGGCGTCACTCGACTCCGGGGCGGTCTCATGCGCGCCGCCTGCAATTCGACTGCAAGCACCCCGACTGTCAGCAACTCGTCAAGGCTGTTCGACGCCGCGTCAAAGTCTCGTCAAAGACCCGTCAAGACTCTTCCCGACGTCGAGCGCGCGGCGTAGCACTATCGGAATGACGACGATGAGTTCACACGGCTCCGAAGGATTGGGTACGGGGCGATTGGGCACGGAAACAACGGGTTCCGCGATCATCGACCGGCTCGCCGAGGGGCCTGCGGTGTGGGGATCGTTCAGTGCAGGCGCGGGCCGTTACGGCGTGTGCCGCTACCGCCTGGTTGTCTTCCCGCCCGGGATCAGCTCGATGCAGCGTCGACGTCTGCGCCTGTGGCGCGGGTGGCCGGTCTGGGGCCTCGTCGCGTGGCTGGCCGTGGCCGTCGGTCTCAGTTCCATCGGCGCGTCGGGTACGACGGTTCTCGCGACGGCCACCGCCGTGCTCGTCGTTTCGGGTGTGGCCGCGCGACGTACCGCAGGAACTCTGCCGGGTGCCGTACGCACCGTCGACCTCACCACCATTCCCGGATACGACCTCCCCGCAGGGATGCCGACTCCCAAGTCGATCGCCGATACCCTCGCCGAACTACGTTCCGCTGACCGTCGATTGGAGCGAGGCGTGATCGATCCTGTTGAGCACGAGCTCATCTGGCAGCGCGTCTACGACTCCATTCCGCAGCGGCGCCGTCGACTCCCGCGAATGGTACGCCGATGACCCGGGCGATCCGAAACTCATCCCACATCACGCTGTACCGCAGACCAGGAGGAGATCTCATGACCATCGCGATGGAACGTGCCGCGCGGGTCTCGCGTCACCATGTCGCCGTCCGCACGTTCGGGCCGATCAATCCCGATATCGCCGCGGCGCTGGGCGACATGGGAGTGCGCGTCGACGCCGAGCCGTCGCCCGAAGCACGGATCGGACTGATCCTCGTCGACGGGGGTTCGATCAAGAGATCGACATCGCGCTTCGGACTGGACACGCTGGCACGCCCAACGCGAGCGCTGCGCAACGTCGTGGTCTCCTCACTGACCGACCTCGTGCTCGACACCGACGTCGACCGCGTCCTGGTCGTCTGCACCCCGGGAATCGAGCCGACGGAACCGGTCATCTTCAAGCACTGGTTCGGCCAGGTGTGTGCCGACAGCTGGTATCACCTGACGATGAACGGCGGACTCCCTGCGCCGTCGATCACGTCGAAGTTGTTCTCGAACAGGGCATCATGCGACTACATCGCCAATGCGGTGACGTCGTGGTGTGGCCACGCCGAGCATCGTGCGGAGCCACGGCCGTGGCAGTGACAACGTGGTTGCGCAGTCGGTGGTCGATGAGCTCGACTGCCCGCGATCGGGCTCGGCTGGCAGCGAGTCCGCTGGGAGTGCTCGCACCCGCTGCGGACCCCACGAGCCGGGTCGGCACCCCTCATAAGCACAGTTCTTGATGGGAGAGTAAACCTGAGATCAGGGAGGGGAGTACGCCGATCCGAAAGGCAGTTCACCGATGAAGGCCGTCCAGATGGTCAAAGCCGGAGCCGAACCCGAGCTCCGCGACGTTCCGAAGCCCACGCCGGGTCCGGGGCAGGTGCTCGTCAAGGTCACCGCGGCGGGCGCGTGCCACTCCGACGACTTCGTGTTGAACGCGCCGGAAGGCGCATTCCCGTATCCGCTCCCGATGACGCTCGGCCACGAGGGCGTCGGCGTGATCGCCGAACTGGGACAGGGTGTTTCGACGGTCAGCGAGGGCACGGCGGTCGCCATCTACGGCCCGTGGGGATGCGGAGTCTGCCACTTCTGTTCGCAGGGCCTCGAGAACTACTGCTCGCGGGCCGCCGACCTGCAGATCACGCCGCCCGGACTCGGACACGACGGCGCGATGGCCGAGTACGTCGTCGTCGACGACCCGCGGCACCTCGTCCCCATCGGTGACCTCGATCCCGTCACCACGGTTCCGCTCACCGACGCCGGCCTTACGCCCTACCACGCGATCAAGCCGTCATTGAGCAAGCTTCTCGGCGGCACAACCGCCGTCGTGATCGGCTCGGGCGGCCTGGGGCACGTCGCTATCCAGATGCTGCGGCACCTCACCCCGGCGCGGGTCATCGCACTCGACGTCACGCAGGAGAAGCTCGATTTCGCCAAGCAGGTCGGTGCGCACGAGACAGTGCTCAGCGACGCCGACGCCGTCGAGAACGTCCGCAAGATCACCGGAAAAGACGGCGCGACAGCCGTTTTCGACTTCGTCGGATATCAGCCGACGATCAACACGGCGATGGGTGTCGTCGGCACGATGGGCGACGTCACGATCGTGGGACTCGGCGACGGCAAGGCTGCGGCGACCGTTGGCTTCTGGTCACAGCCCTACGAGGTGTCGGTCCGCACGCCCTACTGGGGCGCCCGTGCGGAGCTGATCGAGGTCCTCGACCTCGCGCGCGACGGCGTCCTCGACGTCGCGGTGGAGCGGTTCAGCCTCGACGACGGCGTCGCTGCGTACCGCAAGCTCGCGGCCAACGACCTGCGCGGACGAGCGGTCGTCGTTCCGTAAAGCCTGAGCCTCACTCCAGAGCGATCGTCTGCCACATCTCGACGGTCGCGCCCGCAGCGACGGTGAGGAGATCCGGACCGGCGTTGGCCGTCTCGACGCACACGAACTCGCGCCAGTGCGGCCCGACGTCGGCCATCCCGGAGGCGACGTCGGGCCCCGGGTTCCACACGACGGCGGTGCGCGCGCGATCGCCGGTCACGCGGATGGTCCGGCCAAGACCAGGGTCGACCAGCCGGTAGGTTTCACCCGCATCGGGGTAGAGCCGATCGCTGCGCGGCACGTCGTCAGGCAGTCGCCAGTCGCCCTCCTGGGTCTTGACCTTCAGGTCGTCGAACTTGTCCTCGTACGACTTACCCGAGAGTCCCTCCACGTGGACGTCGGTGGCATCCGAGACACGCAGGTAGTTGTGCAGCGCCTCGGTGAGCACCGCGAGCTCGTCGGCGAGGTTCGTGGTGCGCACACCGATTTCCAGCGTCGTGCCGACGCGCACGATCAGCTCCAGGCGCAGCGTGAGCTGCTCGAGTCCCTGCGGTGCCAACCGCACCTGCGTCACGTCGTCAGCAAGAACCTCGGTGTCCACGACCTGCCACGTCGCGGTGCGCGCGTAACCGTGCGAGGGCACGTCACCGGTCTGGTTCTCCTTCCCGAAGTACGGCCAGCAGACGGGAATGCCACCACGGATGGGCGTCGGCGGCGTCGCGGCCAGCGGCGATACCCACAGCACGTCGTCGGCTCCGGTCGGCCGGTAGGAGAGCACCTGCCCACCGAAGATCGAGATCGCCGCGGTGGCGTGCGGCGTCGTCACGAGCCACGCGTCGAATCCGAATGCTGTCCCGAGCACGACTCCCTGGCTTTCCGATGCAGTCACATCGACAACCTTGACACAGCAGAAGCGCCTAGGGTGGTCGTCGACACTCGAGGAGGCGCAATGGCGCAGGAGTCATGGCAATTCGGCCCGGCCAACGGGACGCTGACCCTTCACACCGGTGTGACCGGCCCGGCATCGCGAACAGGCCACCGCTTGACCATCGAGATGCAGCAGTGGTCGGCGACGGTCACCCTCAGCGACGGCGTGCCGTCCGACGTGTCCGCCTCGATCGACGTCGACTCGCTGACCGTCGTCTCCGGTGAGGGCGGGGTCACGCCGCTGACCGGGCCGGAAAAGTCGCTTGCCAGAAGCAATGCGCTCAAGTCGCTCAACGCGTCGAAGTCGCCGACGATCACCTACGACGCCGCGTCGATCACGACCATCGAGGCCGGCTATCGCATAGACGGGACGCTCTCGATCAACGGCAAGCAACGTCAGCATCCCCTCGACGTCGAGGTTGCCGATGCGGACGGGAAGCGCACCGCCACAATCGAAACCACAGTTTCCCACCGCGACTTCGGGCTGAAGCCGTACTCGATGATGATGGGGGCGCTCAAGGTCGACGACGAGGTGCGCGTGACCATCAGCGTCGAGCTGCCGTCAGATCACTGAAAGTTATTCAGCGCGACCACAGTTCGGCGACCTGCACGTCGCGCCCGAGAATGTTCGACGCCGCTCTGCGTCCCGACTCGAGCGCAGCGGTGACCGTTGCCGGGTCGTCGGTCCACGTGGCCTCGCCCGCCAGATGCACGACGCCCCCGCCCAGCGGTGTCGCCAGCACGTCGTGGTCGGCTGTCGTCGAGCCGACGGTCATGTATGCGTAGGAACCATGCGCGAAAGGGTCATCCTGCCAACGGGTTACGTCGATGCGAGTCGGCTCGGGGACAGCGTCGCCGTAGATTTCGCGCAGCGATTCGAGGACCGATGCCGCGATGTCCTCGTCGCTCCACTCGCGAACCGCGCGAGCGCAGGGGCCGGCGGCGAAGGTGAGTAGCGTCGGCTCGCCGTGAAGTGCAGAGAGGTCGTACCAGGAGTGCCACCACTGGGCGGCCGGTCCCTGTCGACGAATTGCGTAGACCCCGTCATCCCAGAACTTCGATTCGAATCGCAGGAACACCTTCTCGAACGCATTCATCTCCAGCCGATCCAGCGCTCCGGCAACGGGTTCCGGTAGCGGCGGGTCAAAGGTCAGGGCGTCGGATTTGAGAACTCCGACCGATACGGTCACGACGACCCGTGCGGCCGACGTCTCATCGCCCGCGGCATCGATCACGGTGACGCCGTTCTCATCCCAATGGATGTGGGCGACAGAACGATTGAGTGTCACCGAGAGCCCGTCTGCCAGGTGGGTGGCCAGCTGGTCGTAGCCGTCGGGAAACACGACTTCGTCGCCATCCGTCTCGTCGTCGTCGAGTCCGTGGGCATCGAGCTCGTCGATCCACACGCCGTACTGTTCTTCGGTGCGATGGCGAGCGAACTCTCGAACACGTTGTGCTCGTGCGTCATCCCAATCGAGCGCGGTGAGCGTCGTTTCCGTCGCCTCGCCGTATGACACCCCGGCGCCGATCGTTGCGACGAACTTCGACAGCGCGTCGTCGAAGGCATGCACGTCGGCAGCGAAGGCGGCAACGGCGTCGTCGTCGAGTCGTCTGCCGTCAGGGTCGTAGTAGGCGATCGGCCGACTGTCGGGTTGGTAACTACCAACCGTGAATTCGACGGTGCGCATGCCGAAGGCCTCGGTGACGGTGTGCAGCGGGGCGTCGTTGATCCCGTGAATCCACGAGGCGCCACGATCGGTCACCGTGCCACCCGATCGGTCGCTGTGCACGCGTCCGCCGATCCGGTCACGCGCTTCGAGAACAGTGACCCGCTGGCCGGCGCGGGCGAGTAGTCGGGCGGCGGTCAAGCCCGCGATTCCCGCCCCGACAACGACGGTGTCGTAGTCGAGTGGCGATCCGGCCCGTGAGGTCTCCATGAGATCGGTCTACACCGCGACGAGAGGTGGGGCCACCGCAGCGTCGACCGAGTTATTGACATCCCGCCAACGAGCCTCGATGATTGTTGGCGCGACGCCAATAGAGTGAGGACGACGATGACCGGTACCCCGAAACCAGACACCTTGTGCACGCACTTCCAGCGGCGTGTGGTCGACCATGCGGATCGGGTGGCCATCCGCACCGCTGACGGCACGACGTCATTGACCTGGGCGCAGTACGGGCAACGGGTGCGCGAGGTGGCTGCAGGCCTCGCCGCACTCGGGGTCACACGCGGCGACACCGTCGGCATCATGCTCACCAACCGACCCGAGTTCCACATTGTCGACGCCGCGGCGATGCACCTCGGCGTTGTGACCTTCTCGGTCTACAACACCAACGCCGCCCCGCAGATCGCCTACCTCTTCCACAACGCGGAGCCGTCGGTCGTCATCACCGAGGCACAGTTCCTCGAGAGGATCGTCGAGGCGGGTGACGGCTCCGCCGCCGTCGTGGTCGTCGACGCGCCGGACGGAACCGCGGGCGTCACGACACTCGCCGAACTCATCGCCGCGCCCGCACCAGCTGACTTCGATTTCGACGCCACGTATGAGCAGGTCGAACGCTCGGACGTGCTCACGCTGATCTACACGAGCGGCACCACCGGCAACCCAAAGGGCGTAGAGCTCACGCACGCCAACCTGCTCTACCAACTCGAGGTGATCACCGACGTGGTCGGCGACCTCTCCGACGGCCGCGTCATCTCGTACCTGCCCGACGCACACCTCATCAACCGGTGGATCTGCCAGTACGCACCCATGTACTTCGGCATCACGGTCACCGACCTCCCCGACACCAAACAACTCGTCGGGACGCTTGGTCAGGTCCGCCCGACGTTCTTCGTCGCCGTTCCGATGCTCTGGTACAAGATCAAGGGCAGCATCGAGACGACGCTCGACGCCGAGCCGGGAATCAAAGGCGCACTGGCCACGTGGGCTCTCGCTGCAGGCAAGAAGAAGGCTGCGGCGACGGTCGGCGGACGGCGACTGGGCCTGCGCGACACCGTCGCCGCAGCGATCGCCGACAAGCTGGTGCTGTCGAAGCTACGTGCAAAGCTCGGGATGGATTCGCTCGTCG